>NZ_CP061080.1:4910000-5210000 GCF_014495845.1 Aquibium microcysteis | reverse complement strand
CGCATCGAGGTCTCGCGGCGGCGGGCGGTTGGTCTTGTAGTCGACGATCAGAACCGCGTCGCCGGTGACGGCAAGGCGGTCGATCTTGCCGGAGACCGCGCGCGGGCGCCCGGCCACCTCCAGCGTGCCCATGACCGAGACCTCGGCGCGCGAGCCCGGCGAAAAGACCGGCGCGAAGGCGGGCTCACGCAGCACGGCGTCGACCGATTGCCACAGCGCCTCGCGCTCGACCGCGCTCCAGCCATTGCACGCACGGTCGAGGTAGCGGCCGGCAGCCGCCTCGCGATCGGCCGGCGTCACATCGGGCAGGCTCTGTAGCAGCCGGTGGACGGCGGTGCCGCGCGCCGCCGCGAAGGAGGTGCCCGAGACGGCGGCGAGCACGGGTGAGGCCGAGAGCGGGCCGATGTCCTCGCCCTCGCCGATCAGCGCGCCGGCGCCGGAGGGCGCCAGCGGCCGCGGGAAGGCGCGGGAGCGCGCGAGCCGTTCCGTCAGGCGCGGCGGCAGGGCGTCCGGCGCGGGTTGAACGGCCGCCCCGTCTTCCGCCGGCGCCAGCGGCCGGTCGGGCGTGATGCGGAAGCGGCGGATGCGCAGGCCGGTCTGCGGATGGCGGACCTCTTCCACCGCGGCCCTCGAGAAGCCCGCTTCGACGAGGCGATGCCAGATGCCCTCCTGCGGCTCGCGCATGCCGCGATAGCCGCAGACGATCAGCCTGTCCTCCGCCCGCGTCATGCCGACGTAGAGCAGGCGGCGGTACTCCTCCTTCGCCTTTTCGCCGATCGCCCGGCCGATGCCGCGCGACAGGCGGTTCTGGACGTCGGAGGACGACCGCCAGACGAAGCCGTCGCCGGGCCACAGACCCTTCCTCGACGGGATCGGCAGGAGGCGCGGCAGGTGCGTGTCGGAAAAGGGCGCGCTGCCATTGTCGACGAGGAAGACCAGCGGCGCCTCAAGTCCTTTCGACGCATGCACGGTCATGATGCGCACCTCGTCGCGCGTCTGGTCCATCTCGCGCTTGATGTCCGGCCCCGCGTTTTCCAGCGCGGCCAGGAAAGACTCGAGCCCGGCCGGGCCCGCCTTTTCGGCGGCGAGGCAGAAGCCGAGGAACTCGTCGAGGATTTCTCCGGCCTCGTGGCCGAGCCGGGCGATCATCGCGCGGCGCACGCCGTCGCGGCCGAGGATGGCGGCGTAGAACTCGAACACCGGGCGGCCGTCGGCCTCGTCGCGCCATCGATGCAGAGCGTCCGCCACGGGCCGCCAGAGCGGATCGCCGGTCGCGGCGCGGCCCTCCAGCACGTCCCACAGCGACCGGCGGCCACGCGCATGGGCGAGCGCGTACAGGTCGTCCTCCGACCGGCCGAAGACCGGGCTCTTCAGCAGGGCGGCCAGCGACAGGTCGTCATTGGGCTGCAGCACGAAGCGGCCGAGCGCGATCAGGTCCTTCACCGCGATGTGGGCGCGCAGGTTGAGCCGGTCGGCGCCCGCCACCGGAATGCCCCGGTTCTTGAGGCCGCGGGCGAGCGCGTGGATGAAGCGGTCGCGCTTGCGCACCAGCACCAGCACGTCGCCCGGTCGCACCAGCCGGCCCTTGCCGGGCAGAGGCTCGCCCGCCTTCAGCCAGCCGTCGATGGTGCGCGCCATGGTCTCGGCCAGCTGGACCGCGGGTGCGGAGGCATGGTCCACCGGCTCGGTCCAGTCCTCGGGCGCCTCGACGGCTTCCGGTGCGATCTGGTCCCAGAGTTCGACCACCCCAGGCTCGCCCGCGCGGATCGCCCTGTGCTCGATGCCCTCGGGATCGACGGTCAGCCCCGCGCGCGCCTCGTCGCCGGAGAAGACGAGGTCGACGGCCCTGAGCACGTCCTCGGTCGAGCGGAAGGAATGGGTGAGGCGCACACGGGCGAAACTCGCCTGCGCCGCCTCGACCTTCTCCCGGAAGACATGGCCATGATCGCCGAAGGCCCGGGGCTCGGCGCCCTGGAAGGAGTAGATCGACTGCTTCTCGTCGCCGACGGCGAAGATGGTGCGATGGGCATTGTCACGCGCGCCGGCACCGGTGAAGAACTCCTCGGCCAGCCGCGCCACGACCTGCCACTGGTCGGGGCTGGTGTCCTGCGCCTCGTCGACCAGGATGTGGTCGATCCCCTGGTCGAGCTTGTACTGGATCCACGGCCCGACATCCGCACGCGACAGGAGCCGCACGGTGCGGGTGATCAGGTCGTTGAAGTCGAGGAATCCGCGCGCGCTCTTCAGCCTCTCGTAGCGTGCGATCAGCCAGTCGGCGATGGTCAGCGCGGCACGCGTCGCCTTGAGCATGCGGAAGGCGGCGAGCCGGTCGCAGGCGTCGATGAGGGCCGTGCAGGCGCGGGCATGCTCGTCGGCAAAGGCGGGAAAGTGTTCGGCAACGCCCTTCGAGAGCACCTGCTTGACCGTTTTCGGCTCCCAGTCGGGCTTGCCCTTCTTCAGGAAGAGGTCGCGGGCGGCGATGAGGGCGGCGGCCGGGTCGGGAGTGCCGCAGGCGGCAGCCAGTTCGGCTGCGAACTCGGCCGCCTTCGCCTTGCCGGCCGCGTCGGCGCGCTCGCCGAGGGTCCGCGCCAGCGCCGCGGTGAAATAGGCATCGGGCCAGGCCGTCCGGGCGATCGCCGCCTCGGTCTCGTCGCCGGAAAAGCCGAACTCCTCGAAGAGTGCAGCGAAGCCGGAGGAGACGCCGCCGACATGGTCGATGAAGGCGCGCAGCCGGTCGCGCTTGCCGACGATCTCCGACAAGAGCGCGTCCAGTCCCGCCTCGCCACCCGCCTGCAGCACCGAGGCGAAGGCATCGGCGAGCACCGCGTCGCGCCCTTCCGAAGCGCCCGAGAGAAGGTCCCGTCGGGCCTCGGCGACGAGCGCCTGTTCCATCTGGCCGTCGAGCATCTCGAAATGGCCGGCGATGTTGGCCTCCAGGGGGAAGCGGTGCAGCACGGCCTCGCAGAAGGCGTGGATGGTCTGGATCTTCAGCCCGCCAGGCGTTTCCAGCGCGCGGGCGAAGAGCCGGCGGGCGAGGTCGCGCTTGGCACGCGAGGGCCGGCCGCCCTCGATCTTCGCGATCTCGGAAGACAGCGTCTCGTCGTCGAGGGTCGCCCAGCGGCCGAGGTCGCGGAAGACGCGGGTGGCCATGTTGGCGGCGGCGGCCTTGGTGTAGGTGAGGCAGAGGATGCGGGCGGGGTCGGCGCCGTCCAGCAGCAGCCGCACCACGCGCAGCGACAGGACGTGGGTCTTGCCGGAACCGGCATTGGCCGACACCCAGGCCGACGTCTGCGGGTCGGAGGCCCGCGCCTGGCTGCGCTGCGTTTCCTCGGGGACGAAGAACGGCTTCTTCATGCCTCGCCCTCCCCGCCGCCGGCCTCGTCGGCGCCCGCCGACCATTCGAGCACGCGGGCGAGATGATCGTAGTCGCCGTCCGTGTCCCCCTCGCGAAAGGGCAGCGCGCGCGACAGGTAGCCGGTCGAGGGGCGCTGGTAGTGCGCGACCAGCTTCTCCAGCCGTGCCCAGGCTTCCTCGGAAAGCTCGGCGGCAGAGCGGAGTTCGCGCTTGAACTCCAGAATCGAATCGGGGACCACCTGCCCGTCCGGCTTCAGGCGGACGTAGAGCAGGTCGGCCGGCTCGGCCTTGCCGGCGCCGGCGAAGGCGCCGCGGCGGAGCAGGGCGCCTTCGAGGGCGAGCTGCGGCGACAGCAAGGTATGCGCCTGACCCTTCGAGGGGTTGGAGCCCGTCTTGTAGTCGAGGATGTCGGCGAGCCCGCCGCCGCGCAGGTCGATGCGGTCGGCGTAGCCCGAAAGCGTCACGCCCGTCGCGCCGATGGCCGTGGCACCGGCGCGATCCTCGGCGTGGCGCGCTCGGATGCCGGGTGCACGCTCGCGCTCGAAGGCCAGGATGTGCGGCGCCATGGCCATGAATCGCGGCCACCACACCGCCTCGACGTCGACGGGCAGCGCCAGCGCGTCGAAGGCCGCGCGGGCGATGTCGACCAGCACGCCCAGCGCAGAGTCGGCCGCCGGATCGACGCCGGACACCGTGAAGCGGTGCAGGATGTCGTGGAACAGCGTGCCGCGCTCGGCGGCACCCGGATCGCGCACCAGCGGGTCGAGCGGCTTCAGATCGAGGATGCGGCGCGCATAGATCGCGTAGGGGTCGCGGCGCAGCGTCTCGACCTCTGTGACGGAAAATCCCGTCGGCCGCGACTCCAGGGGCGGCACGGGGCGCGGCCGTTCGACGAAGGGAACGTCCGGGCCGGCGTCGAGCTGGCGCGCCCAGGCGAGATAGCGGTCGCCGCGCGCCCGCATCGCCTTGGCCGGCGCCTCGCCCACCAGGGTCGTCAGGCGCTGCAGCCAGCGGGACGGGACGGCCGGCGCATCGCCCGCACGAGCGGCGCGGGTGAGGACCAGGCGCGCCGCCCCCATCGCCATCATGAAGTCATGGGCGGCCAGGCCGATGCGGCGTTCCGGCGGCTCGAGATCGATACCGGTCTTCATCATGCGCGACATGAAGCGATCGGCCTCGGCCTTGCGCGGCCAGGTACCTTCGTTGAGGCCGCCGACGACCAGCAGGTCGGCGCTCAGCAGGCGGGCTTCCAGCGCGCCCCAGATCGAGACGCGCGGGTCGCTGCCGGCCGACGGCTTGACGGTGTCGCCGGAGAGCAGCGCCGCGACGATGGCTTCCCATTCGCGCGGCTCGACGACCATGTCGCCGGCGGCCGCGGCGAGGTTGCGCAGGAAGCCGACCAGCCCCTCTCCCGCATCGCCGTCATAGAGCCTGCCGAGCCCGCCGTCGTCGGCCCGGCCGATCGCTTCCAGAGCGGTGACGGTGGCGGCGACCAGGTCGGCCATCGGCACCCCCGAGCGGCTGCGCAGCACGATCAGCGGCGCGGTCGCCTCGCCGAACGCGGCGATCAGGTCGCGGCAGGCGGCGATATCGTTCTCCGTCAGGCGCCTCAGCCAGAAGGGCTTGCGCTGCTCGTCGGCGAGCTCGGCCAGCCTGCGGTCGAAAAGTTCGCCGAGCGCGGCGACGTCGGGCCGCCCGGTGCCGCCGCGCAGCGCGACGAGTTCGATCCATTCGACGGTGTCACGGACGAGGGCGCGCCTGCGGCCGAGGCAGAACAGCGGATGCTTCAGCAACGCGAGCAGCGGTACGGGATCGCCGGGCGTGAAGACGGCGGCCAGCAGTTGAACGAGCAGCAGGCCCGGTCGCGTGCGGGCGAGCGGCGTGCCGCCGGAATCGTCGGCGTGAATGCCGAAGCGCAGCAGTTCGGAGGCGACGCGGCGGGCGAGTTCGCGGTCGGACGTGACGAGCGCCACGTGGCTGTCGTCGCCCGCGATGGCGTCGCGCAGCGCCACCGCGATGGCGATGGCCTCCTCGCGCTCGTTGGCCGCTTCCACCAGGGCGACGCCGTCGAGCGCGCCGACGGCCAGAGCATCGCCGACATCGGCCGAAGCCTCTACCCAGCGCTCGGTCGTCTCGGCCGGGCGCAAGGCTTCCGAGACGACGAGGCTGCGCGCCGACAGGGGCGCCGGCGGCAGTGCCAGATCCTGGATGTCGGCACGGGCGATGCCGAGGGTGGCGATCAGCTTCTTCAGTCCATATTGCGGATGGCCGAAGGCCGAGGCCGGCTGCGTCGAATGGCCGATCAGGTCCCATGACGGCTCGTCGAGCCGCCGGTCCAGGCCAGGCAGGATCACCGCGCCCGAAGGCAGGCGGGCGATGGCCGCGAGAAGCCGCGCGGTGGCGGGAATCGAGCCCGTCGAGCCGGCGGCGATCACGGGGCCGGACGGCGGATGCCGGGCGAGCCGCGCCGCCTCGGCGTCGATCATGGCCGAGCGGTGGGCGGCCGGATTCGACCGGTCGATCGCCTCCAGCACCTGCGGCCAGACGGTGGTGACGATCGACAGGAACTCCAGCGTCACCTGCCACCAGTTGGCGAGATCCTCCCGGACGAGCCCCTGCAGGCCGGCCCAGCCGACGCCCTCGGTCTCGATCTCGTCCATCAGGGCGGCGAGGTCGCGGGCGAGCCAGATCGCGTCGGCGAGCGAGGACGGCACCACCACCTCCTCGGCGAAGAGCTGCGCGACATGGGCGGGCAGCCTTCGCTTCCAGGCCTGCACCAGCGGCGCCAGCGCCATCAGCCGCTCCATCGGCGCGATCGGCGGCGCGAGGTCGAGCGAGGCGGGCGCGCCGTCCTGGAACAGCACGGCATCCTCGTCGAAATCGCCGAGCGGCCGGATCACCGGCAGGATGGCGGATGCGGCACCGGCCTTGCTGCCGACCCGGGCGGCGAAGACGGCGCGCAGTTCGCGCGCGGAGCGGCGGGTCGGCACGAAGATCGTCGCGTCGGCGAGCGTCAGCGGATCGCCGTTCCAGGCGTAGCCGGGCACGAGCCGTCCGGCCAGCAGGGCATCTGCGAGCGTTTCGAGGAAGGGGGCGCCCGCCGGGATCGAAAACACCCGGGGCGCGGCATGGGCGCTCATGGCCGTCCTGCCGCGGCCCTCGCGACGGCGTCCTCGGCGGCAGGGATCGCGTCGGGCGTGCCCACGGTGATCCAGGAGCCGCGCATCCGGTGGCCGAACAGCCGGCCGGCGGCGATGGCGCGGTCGAAATAGAGGTTCAGCGAATGCGGCTCAGGCTTCGCGCCGTCGAAGATGCGCGGGTGCAGGATGATGGCGCCGGCATAGATGACGCCGTCGGCGGCGCCCTTCGCGCGGGCGAGCCGGCCCTCTGCGTCGACCGTGAAATCGATCCCGCCGGAATGGCCGGTGGCATCCGCGAGACCGGCGGTGAGCAGCAGCATGTCCATGGCCGCAGGATCCCATGCGTCGGCCATCGCGGCAAGGTTGTGCGTGTCCGCCGCGTCGATCCAGAACGTGTCGGCGTTGAGCACGAGGAAAGGTTCTGCGCCGAGCAGCGGCAGCGCCCTGACGATGCCGCCGGCCGAATCGAGCAGGCCGGCCGTCTCGTCGGAGATCGTGATCGCCGGGCTCGCGCGGCTCGCGACGTGGCGCACGATCTGGTCCGCCAGATGATGGACGTTGACGACGGCGCGCTTTACGCCCGCGCGCTCCAGCGTGTCGAGACCGCGGTCGAGCAGGGTCCGCCCCGCGATCTCGACCAGCGGCTTCGGCCTCGTGTCGGTGATTGGCCGCATGCGCGTGCCGAGCCCGGCGGCGAGCACCATTGCGGTTTCCGGAACCGCACTCATGGCGTTGCGTGGTCGAGCAGGCCGGCATCCCGGCAGAAGGCGGCGACCGGCTCGAGCGCCGGATGCGCGAGCGCCCGGGCGAAATAGGCGCGGATGCGCGGCAGGTGCTTGAGGTAGGCCGGCTTGCCGTCGCGCCTGTCGAGCCGCACGAAGATGCCGAGGATCTTGGCGTTCCGCTGCGCGGCCATGATGGCATAGGCAGCGTCGAAGCCGGCTCGGTCGAAGGCGCCGACCGCCGTCCGCGCCTCGGCATAGGCCTCGATCGTCGCACGCTCCATCTGCGGCGGGACGGTGACGCGGGCGTCCATCGCCAGCGAGGCGAGGTCGTAGGCGGCGGGGCCGATCATGGCGTCCTGGAAATCGACGAGGCCGAGCCGGTCGAGCCCCTGCCGCTCGTCGCGCCAGACGATGTTGGGCGAGTGGTAGTCGCGCAGGACGAGGCTCTTCTCGGCAGTCTCCAGCCGGTCGAAGACACGGTTCCAGGCCGCCACATAGGCCGCCTTCGCTTCGGCGGACACCGGCCTGCCGGTCGTGTAGGGCATGTACCAGTCGGTCAGGAGCTCGACCTCGATCGTCATCGCGCCGCGATCATAGGCCGGCACGCGATGCACGACACCCTGGCTGGTGGTGATGGTCTGCGGCCAGACCTGGCCATGCAGCGCCGCCAGCAGGCGCCCGGCCTCGGCATAGCGCTCGGCGACGGGCGAGCCGTCGTCGGCGAGGAAATTGCCGGTCCCGAGGTGCTCGACCAGCAGGAGGCCGGCTTCGATATCGACGGCGAGGATTTCGGGTGCCGCGAAGCCCGCACCCTTCAGCACCTCGCCGATCGCCACGAAGGGCAGAACGTCCTCGGCGAGATGGGCGATCTGGCTGTAGGGCTTGCCGTCGCGGATGATCGGGCCGTCCGGCTGGCGCGGCGCGTTCATCAGGACGCGCCGCGTGCCGGCCTTTTCGACGATCTCGTAGGCGCGGGTCGAGGCGTCGCCGAACATGAAGCGGCGCGTGGCGTCGCCCCAGCCCGCTCCCGCCAGGAAGGCGCGGACGGCGCGCGAGCGGGCCAGTCGCGCCAGCGCCGGCGCCGCGCCCGCAATTTGGGCCCGCCGGCCCTCTCCCTCGTGCTCCAGCCTCAGCGTCAGGGCGGCGGGCGGCAGGCGATCGGCGGCCCGTTCCGGCCACTCGACCAGCACGATGCCCGACGCGGCCATCTCCTCGACCCCCAGTTCGTCGATCTCGTCCGCGGTGCCGAGACGGTAGAGGTCGAGATGATGCACGGGGATGCGAAGCTCGTAGCTCTGGACGAGCGTGAAAGTGGGGCTCGGCACCTCGAGGTCCGGGTCGCCGGCCATGGCGCGGACCAGGGCGCGGGCGAGCGTCGTCTTGCCCGCCCCGAGGTCACCCTCCAGCCGCACGAGATCGCCCGGCCGCAGCGCGAGCGCGAGGTCCTCGCCCAGCTGCCGGGTCGCGGCCTCGTCGGCCAGACCGATGTCGAAGGATCCGTCGTGCATCGAGCCCGTTCCTACTCCGCCGCCTTGGCCTCGCGCGGCGCGGCGGGAAAGCGGCAGAGCACGGTGGTGCCGCGGGACCGGCCGGAGTCGATTTCGACCGTTCCGCCATGCAGTTCCACGAAGCTCTTCACGATGGCGAGGCCGAGGCCGGCGCCCCGCTTGCGTCCGCCATTGGCCCGCGGCTCGAACCGCTTGAAGGCGGCGTCGAGGATTTCGGGCGGCATTCCGGGTCCGTCGTCGTGGACGAGGAACTCGATGCGGTCGTCCTTCTGCCGGCAGGACAGGACGATGGTCGAGTGCTCGGGCGCGTAGTTGGCGGCGTTGCTCAGAAGGTTGAACAGGATCTGCCGCAGCCGCTGCCCGTCGGCCTGGAAGGCGGCCGGGGCGGCGGCGAGGTCGATCCGCAGCGCGATGTCGTGCTCGCGCAGCTTCTCGGCGACGAGTTCGGCGGTCTCGTTGACGGTCCGCGCAACGGGCACTTCGCCGATCTCCAGTTCCATGATGCCGGCATCGACGGTGGCGAGATCCAGGATGTCGTTGACGATGGTCAGCAGCACCGAGGAGGACGAGGCGATGTGGTCGAGATAGTCCTGCTGGCGGGGGCTCATGGGGCCGGTGTCGGGCTGCTGCAGCAGCTCGGTAAAGCCGATGATGTTGGTCAGCGGCGAGCGCAGTTCGTAGGAGACGTGCTGCACGAAGTCGTTCTTCAGCTGGTCGGCCTTCTGCAGCGCCTCGTTCTTCTCCTGCAGGGCGCGCTCGAAGTTCACGCTGTCGGTGACGTCGACGAAGGTCGTCATCACCTGGCCGTTGGGCAGCGGGATCACGGCGTGGCTGAGGATCGAGCCGTCGACGAGCTCGACCTTCCCGTGCGTCTCGCGGCGCTCCTCGTCGAAGCCGGTGACGGCGGCGACGAAATCCGGCCAGGGGCTCTGCACGCAGGCGCGCTCGCAGGCCTTGCGGATGACGGCGATGTGGATGCCGACGCCGACCTCGTCGCCGCCGAGCCGCCACAGCCGGGCGAAGGCGGGGTTGAAGAGCCGCACCCGGCCGTCCGGACCGAACACGGCCACGCCTTCGGCGAGATTGTCCAGCGTCTCCCCCTGGACGCGGACGGCGGTGTTGTAGCGGCTTTCGAGGTCGAAGCGCTCCGTCAGGTTCTCGAACACCCAGGTGACGCCGCCGCGCGGGCTCGGATTGCCGACGACGCGGATCGTGCGCCCGTCCGGTAGGTGCCACCAATGCTCCTGCGGGTCGACGGAACGGTAGGCAGAGAGGAGGTTCTCCTTCCAGCGGCGCCATTCGGGCTGCTCGGCCAGTTTGCCGGCGCTGCGCAGGCGGTCGAGCATCAGCGTGTTGTCGGGAGCGCTCTCCAGGAAGCCGGGCTCGAACTGCCAGAGCTTCTGGAAGGCCTGGTTGAAGAAGCGCAGCTTCTGCTCCGCGTCGAAGGTGGCGACGGCGGTGTTGAGCTGGTCGAGCGTCTCGGAGTGGCTGCGCATCATCCGCTCGAACTCGCCGCGCAGCGTCTCGACTTCGCTGCGGTCGACGGCCAGCCCGGCCGCGCCGAAACCGGTTGCCACGTCGGTGACCGCAAACAGCCTTCGGTCGCCGCCGATGACCGCCGAAACGGTCTGTTGGTATACCGGATCGGTGGCGTGGTGGCGCGTGACCGCCTCTCGCGCCTGGGTGCCCAGAAGCTCGCGGCCTTCGGCGATGGCCTGGCCCGGCGTCTCCGCCTCGACGGCGATCGCATAGGCCTCGTTGGCGTGCTGAAGCCGGCCGGCGGAGTCGCGCACCCAGAAGGGCATTTCGAGCGCGTTCAGCAGCTTCAGGACGAGGTCGTGCTCCGCAGCGACGGAGGCATGCTCGGCGCGCAGCCGGGCATGCTCGCGCTGCCGCTCGGTGAGCGACTGGAAGCGAACGATCGAATGGCTCCCTGCCTTCCGGCCCTGAACCTCGAGCACGATACCGCTGCGGGTCTCGGCGACCAGATCGAACGGCTCGCCGGCGTTGCGCAGGGACGAGATCGCGTTCTCGATCGCCGTGGCGGAGCCCGCCGTGAGCCAGCGCCCGAAGGCGAGGAATGCGCTGCGCTCGTCCGGCACGCCGGGCGACGTCGGCAGGGAGCCCAGGATCTCCGGCCGCCGGTGCTCGCTCGACCAGACCACGGTGCGCTGGTCGCGCACGCTGGCCAGCGCATCCGACCGCTGCACGGACGCATTGAGCTCGGCGATGCGCTCGCGCAGCTGCAGGTTCTCGGCGGCGATGCGACCGCGCTCGCGGATCAGCCAGACTGCGGAGACGAGGGCCGCGCCGAGCACGCCGGCGAAGGTGGCGAACTGGATCACCTCGAATGCGCCGAAGCCGCCCAGGACGCGGGCGCCCGCGACGCCGACGCGCTCCTGCGCGGCGCCAGGCGTGGCGAGGCAGAGCGATCCTGCAAGCGAAGCGACGCCGGCAGCGCCCGCGCGAAGCGTCTCGCGAACGGCCTTCGTCCGCGCCGCGCGGGTCGCAAAACACGACCCGCCGATCCCCGAATCCCGCGGGCGCACCAACTGCATCCTTCCGTCCTCTCCGCCGCTCGACAGCCGGCCGCCCCGGCCGCGCTCCCGATTACGCATCCCCGCTCCGAGACCGCATCCCATGGCGAATCAGGTCACTGTACCGGTCGAGGGAATCGACGTGAAGAAGCCAGCCGGACAAAAAAAAGGCCGGGCGGAAATGGCTCCGCCCAGCCTCAAGATGTTGTGTCCGGCAGTAGAAAGATCAGTAGCGGTAGTGTTCCGGTTTGAACGGCCCCTGCGGCGTGACGCCGATGTAGGCGGCCTGTTCACTCGACAGTTCGGTCAGCCGCGCATTGAGCTTGCCGAGATGCAGGCGCGCGACCTTCTCGTCGAGATGCTTGGGCAGGACGTAGACCTCGTTCTTGTAGCTCGAGCCCTTCGTGTAGAGCTCGATCTGGGCCAGCACCTGGTTGGTGAACGAGGCCGACATGACGAAGCTCGGATGTCCGGTCGCGTTGCCGAGGTTGAGCAGCCGGCCTTCCGACAGGAGCAGGATGCGCTTGCCGTCCGGGAACCGGACCATGTCGACCTGCGGCTTGACGTTGGTCCATTTCAGGTTGCGCATCGCCGCGACCTGGATCTCGTTGTCGAAGTGGCCGATGTTGCCCAGGATCACCATGTCCTTCATGGCGCGCATGTGGTCGAGCGTGACCACGTCCTTGTTGCCGGTCGCGGTGATGATGATGTCGGCGGTCGGCGCCGCCTCGTCGAGGGTGACGACCTCGAAGCCGTCCATGGCGGCCTGCAGCGCGCAGATCGGATCGGCCTCGGTGACCTTGACGCGGGCGCCGGCGCCGGCGAGCGAGGCGGCCGAGCCCTTGCCGACGTCGCCATAGCCGCAGATGACCGCGACCTTGCCGGCCATCATGACGTCGGTGGCGCGGCGGATGCCGTCGACCAGCGATTCCTTGCAGCCGTACTTGTTGTCGAACTTCGACTTGGTGACGCTGTCGTTGACGTTGATGGCCGGGAAGGGCAGCAGACCCTTCTTCTGCAGCTGGTAGAGCCGGTTCACGCCGGTGGTGGTCTCTTCGGACACGCCGCGGATGGCGTCCTTCTGGCGCTTGAAGAAGCCGGGCGTCGCGGCGAGGCGCTTCTTGATCTGCGCGAAGAGGATTTCCTCTTCCTCGCTGCCCGGATTCGACAGCACGTCCTCGCCCGCCTCGGCGCGCGCGCCGATCAGGATGTACATGGTGGCGTCGCCGCCATCGTCGAGGATCATGTTGGACGGCTGGCCGTCCGGCCACTGGAAGATCCGGTCGGTGTAGTCCCAGTAGTCCTCGAGCGTCTCGCCCTTGACGGCGAAGACGGCGGTGCCGGAGGCCGCGATGGCGGCGGCGGCATGGTCCTGCGTGGAGAAGATGTTGCACGACGCCCAGCGGACGTCGGCGCCGAGCGCCTTCAGCGTCTCGATCAGGACCGCGGTCTGGATCGTCATGTGCAGCGAGCCGGTGATGCGCGCGCCCGAGAGCGGCTTCGTCTCGCCGAACTCCTCGCGGCAGGCCATCAGCCCCGGCATCTCGGTTTCGGCGATCTCGATCTCCTTGCGGCCCCAGTCCGCAAGAGCGATGTCCCTGACGACGTAGTCCTGGCTGGCGGCCATTGCGCATCTCCATGTCATGACGAAGGACCGGAGCGGCACGTCGGCCGCCCGGTCGGATCGCGCGTCCCTAGCAGATCGCGCCATCGGTCACAATGGGATATAAAGAAATCCTTATCCGTCTATGTCGACAGCGTTAAGGCCTCATTACACGCCCTCGCCGAAACGGTCGGCGACGAGTGCGGCGATGGCCTCGACCGCGGCGGCCGCGTCCGGTCCGGCAGCGGAGACGCGGATACAGCAGCCGGGGCTCGCTGCCAGCATCATCAGGCCCATGATCGAGGTGCCACCGACGGTCATGCCGTCCTTCTCGACCGTGATCTCGGCCTCGAAAGCACCGGCGACCTGAACGAACCTGGCGGAAGCACGGGCGTGGAGGCCGCGCTGGTTGACGATCTCGAGGTCGCGCACCACCGCGTTCCCGGCCCTGCCGTCCATGCTCATTTCGCGGTCAGGACCTGGCTGGCGACGTTGATGTACTTGCGGCCCGCATTCTGCGCGCCTTCGAGTGCGGCCGCCATGTCGTCGCCGGAGCGGACGCTGGTCAGCTTGATCAGCATCGGCAGGTTCATGCCGGCGATCACCTCCACGCGGCCCGTCTCCATCACGGAGATCGCGAGGTTGGAGGGCGTGCCGCCGAACATGTCGGTCAGGATGATCACGCCGGCGCCGCCATCGGCGCGCGCCACGGCGTCGACGATCTCGCGGCGACGTTCTTCCATATCGTCGTCGGCGCCGATCGAGACCGTCTCAAAGCTCTGCTGGGGGCCGACCACGTGCTCCACCGCGTGGCGGAATTCCTCGGCCAGCCGACCGTGCGTGACGAGCACGAGTCCGATCATGAATGACTTACTCCCGACATCGCCCGGCTCGGCGTTCCTGTCCGTCCTGCCGCTGGGGCCCCGGCCGGCAGGAGCGCTATCTTGTCGAGCCGGATCGCCTTGACAAGCCCAAATCGAACCGGGCGCCGGTCATTTCGCCGCGCCCGTCGTCGCATGCGCATGGCGGCCGGGCGCCATCCAGGCGAGCACGGCATGGGCGGCAGCGTCGGCGCCACGCTCCGGAAGGTCCAGCCGCGCAAGGCTCACGCCTTCGATCGAAACCGCCTCGCCGGCCGAAATCCGCGGCGCCTCGCCCGCCGGCACGAGGCGCACCACGAGATCGACCGTCATCGCCGGCTCGGACGCGACGACGGACGGGCCGAGGCCCGCGACCTCCACCAGTCCCGCGATCGCGGGCGCGGCGCGGGCGAGCAGCCGCCCGCCCCTCGCCTCCACCAGCACCTGGTCGTCGCAGACGAGCCGGGCGAAGCCGCCGGCCGCGTCGGCACGGGCGAGCAGTTCGAGCGCCAGCGTGGTCTTGCCGCTGCCCGAACGCCCCGTCAGCAGGACACCCCGGTCGCCGAGGATCACGCCGGTGGCGTGGATGTTGCGCAATCGCGTCAGGCCTCTGCGGGCAGCTTCATGACGAAGCGTGCACCGCGGACGTCGCCGGGCTTGCCGCCCACGATGTTCTCCGCCGTCAGCTGGCCGCCATGCGCCTCGACGATCTGCCGGCTGATCGACAGGCCGAGGCCGGAATTCTGTCCGAAAGCCTCCGAGGACGGGCGGTCCGTATAGAAGCGCTCGAAGATCCGCTCGATGTTCTCGGCACGGATGCCCGGCCCGTTGTCCTCCACCGTCACCAGGACGTGGTTGGTGGTGCGGCCGACGCCCACGACGATGCGGCCGCCTTCGTCGGGCACGAAGGACCGCGCATTGTCGACCAGGTTGGTGATGACCTGGCCGAGCCGCAGGTCGTAGCCCGAAACGCGGAAGCCGCGGCCGTTGTCCTTGCCCACCTTCATGTCGATGGCGACGGTCTTCTTGTAGCGTGTCTGCTCGCGCGACAGGTCGACGATGTCGGCGACGAGCTTCTTCAGGTCGACCGGCGAGGCATCCTCGCGGGCAAGCTCGGCATCCAGGCGCGAGGCGTCGGAGATGTCGGTGATGAGCCGGTCGAGGCGGTGCACGTCGTGCATGATGATCTCGAGCAGGCGGGCGCGGTTGGCCTCGTTGCGGGCGAGCGGCAAGGTCTCCACGGCGCTCCGCAGCGAGGTCAGCGGGTTCTTCAGCTCGTGCGAGACGTCGGCCGCGAAGCTCTCGATGGCATCGATGCGGGCGTAGAGGGCGTTGGTCATGTCGCGCAGCGCGACCGACAGGTTGCCGATCTCGTCCTGACGGTCCGAGAAGTCCGGGATCTCCTCGCGGCTGCGCACGCCGCGCCGGACGCGGACGGCCGCGGCCGACAGCCGGCGCAGCGGATTGGCGATGGTGGAGGCGAGCAGGAGCGACAGTGTGGCGGTGACGAGGGCCGCCACGCCGAAGACGCGGAAGATGGCCTTGCGCTCGTCGGCGACGATCTTGTCGATGTCGCCGCCCTGGGTGGACAGCAGCAGCACGCCCAGCACGGCGCGGAACCGCTGCACGGGCACGGCCACGGAGACGATCATGTCGCCCTGTTCGGAGATGCGCACGATGAAGCCCGGGCTGCCGATGAGCGCGTTGACGACCTCCGGATAGGCCGCGCCGTTGCCGCCGGGCTGTTCGCGGTAGAGCGGAAGGTCCTTGCGCTGGAAGAAGCCGTAGACGAAGTCCTCCACCCGGTCGAGAAAGTCGGGCTCCGCCTCGTCGAGCGGCGGCAGGTCGTAGCGCAGGATCTGGCCGCGCGAATAGAGATGGCGGGAGTCGAGCAGCAGGTTGGCGTCGCGGTCGTAGATGCGCGCGCGCGTGCGGGTCGGCGAGATCAGCCGGCGCAGCAGCGGCGCGACGCGCTCCGGATTGATCGGGAAGTCGAGGCTGTCGAGCTGATCGGACCCCGGTGCCAGGCTCTCGCCGGCCTGCAGCTCGAGCAGCTTCTCGGGATCGATGGTGATGGCGTCCGTCTCGACCGTGGCCGATGCCGCGATGGCCGCCGCGATGATCTCGCCCTGCGTCATCAGGCTCTCGACGCGCGCCTCGATGAGCCCGTCGCGGAACTGGTTCAGGTAGAGGATGCCGAGCACCAGCACGCCCAGCCCCGCGAGGTTGAGATACAGGATCCGGCGGGTGAGCGAGGAGAAGACGTGGTGGCCGAAGAAGCGGCGCAGCGGCAGCGTGAACCAGCGCAGCGCGGCCGGCATGCGCCGCCCCGTCGTCGTCCTCGTCTCGGCGGGAGTCGTTTCGGCTACCATGTCCTGCCGGGCTCCACTCCGCCACGAGGCCGAAGCGTCGAGCGCCTAGATCTCGCGGAAGCGATAGCCCACCCCGTAGAGCGTTTCGATCATGTCGAAGTCGTCGTCGACGGCCTTGAACTTCTTTCTCAGCCGCTTGATGTGGCTGTCGATCGTCCGGTCGTCAACGTAAACCTGCTCGTCATAGGCCGAGTCCATCAGCGAATCGCGGCTCTTGACGACCCCCGGCCGCTGCGCGAGCGAATGCAGGATCAGGAATTCCGTCACGGTGAGCGTCACCGGTTCGCCCTTCCAGGTGCAGGTGTGGCGCTCCTGGTCCATGACCAGCTGGCCGCGCTCGAGGGATCGCGACTGCGGCGTCGGCGACTTGGCCGCCGCCTCGCGGGCATTGGCCCGGCGCAGCACCGCCTTGACGCGCTCGACGAGCAGGCGCTGGGAGAACGGCTTGCGGATGAAATCGTCGGCGCCCATCTTGAGACCGAAGAGTTCGTCGATCTCGTCGTCCTTCGAGGTCAGGAAAATGACCGGAAGGTCGCTCTTCTGACGCAGGCGGCGCAGCAGTTCCATGCCGTCCATCCGCGGCATCTTGATGTCGAGCACGGCCAGGGTCGGCGGGCGGGCGGCGAAGCCCTCGAGCGCGGAAGCCCCGTCGGTATAGGTCTCGACCCGGTAGCCCTCCGATTCCAGAGCGATGGAGACGGAGGTCAGGATGTTGCGGTCATCGTCGACGAGCGCGATCGTTGCCATATCGAGCGTATCCCTCATGAGCGGGCGTCCCTTCCTGCTGCGAGAGAAGGGTATAGGCGGACAAATTGGGTACAAAATGTGGCACAGCCACCGCGCCATAGCACACTCGCGCGCGCCATGACACCGCCGGCAGGTCGAAACCTCCGCACCCGGTTTCGATGGAACGCGCGAGCGCGGTTCGGGTTCGTTTGGTTTTCGGGATCGGTTCTTTAAACGATTTAAAAAAATTTCAAATCTTTAAATCGATTAATGATTTGAAATCATAGAACTTTTCTGTTTCTCCCCTGTTCGGGCGTCAGCGAGGGTCGATCCGATCGCGCCTGCCGTCGGTCGTGCGAGCGCGTAGCGAGATGCAGGGAGTGATTGGAATGCAGGAAATCGGCGAGCGTAATCCCGCGTGCGGGATCGAGGTTGCGGGACTGACGGGCACCGGCAAGGTGTTTTACAACCTCGGCGCGGCCGACCTCTACGAGGAGTCGATTCGGCGGGGCGAGGCGAGGCTGACGGCGCAGGGCGCGCTGGTCGCGCTCACCGGGCAGCACACCGGACGCTCGCCAAAGGACAAGTTCATCGTGCGCGACGCCAACACCGAGGCGCGGGTGTGGTGGGACAACAACAAGCCGATGACGCCGCAGCACTTCGACAACCTGCTGGCCGACTTCCTCGAGCACGCCAGGGGGCGCGAACTGTTCGTGCAGGATCTGATCGGCGGCGCGGACCCCGAGAACAGCCTGCCGTCGCGTGTCATCACCGAATATGCCTGGCACTCGCTGTTCATCCGCAACCTGCTGATCCGGCCCGAGCGCAGCGCGCTGCCGGCCTTCGAGCCGAAGCTGACGATCATCGACCTGCCGTCGTTCAAGGCCGACACCGGCCGCCACGGCGCGCGCACCGAAACCATCATCGCCGTCGACTTCACCCGGATGATCGTGCTGATCGGCGGCACGTCCTATGCCGGCGAGATGAAGAAGTCGGTCTTCACGGCGCTGAACTACCTGCTGCCCGAGAACAGGGTCATGCCGATGCACTGCTCGGCCAATGTCGGCCCGTCCGGCGACGCCGCGGTGTTCTTCGGCCTGTCTGGCACCGGAAAGACGACGCTGTCGGCCGATCCCTCGCGCACGCTGGTGGGCGACGACGAGCATGGCTGGGGCGAGGACGGCATCTTCAACTTCGAGGGCGGCTGCTACGCCAAGACGATCCGCCTGTCGGCCGAGGCCGAGCCGGAAATCTTCGCAACCACGCAGCGCTTCGGCACGGTGCTGGAGAACGTCGTGCTCGACGAGAACCGCGAGCCCGACTTCGACGACGGCTCGCTGACGGAGAACACGCGCTGCGCCTATCCGCTGCATTTCATTCCAAACGCGAGCGATACCGGGCTCGCGCCGCATCCGCAGAACATCATCATGCTGACGGCCGATGCCTTCGGCGTCATGCCGCCCATCGCCAAGCTGACGCCGGCGCAGGCCATGTACCACTTCCTGTCGGGCTATACCGCCAAGGTGGCGGGCACCGAGAAGGGCGTGACCGAGCCGGAAGCGACGTTTTCGACCTGCTTCGGCGCGCCTTTCATGCCGCGGCATCCGTCGGAATACGGCAATCTGCTGCGCGAGCTGATCGCGCGCCACGGCGTCGACTGCTGGCTGGTCAACACCGGCTGGACAGGAGGCGCCTACGGCACGGGCCGGCGCATGCCGATCAAGGCGACGCGCGCGCTCCTGACGGCGGCGCTCGACGGCTCGCTGAACCAGGCGGAGTTCCGCACCGATCCGAACTTCGGCTTCGCCGTGCCGGTGGCCGTGCCGGGTGTCGACGCTTCCATCCTCGACCCGCGCTCGACCTGGGCCGACAGGGCGGCCTACGACGCGCAGGCGCGCCGGCTGGTCGGCATGTTCGTCGACAATTTCGGCAAGTTCGAAACCCATGTCGATTCCGCCGTGATGGGTGCGGCGCCGCGGGTGCAGGAGGCCGCCGAGTAGGCCACCGCTTCGAAACGACAGGCCGTTGCGAGGCCCGGCGAACCCGCCGGGCCTTTTCCTTTGGCGCCCGCCGGGGCATAGAAGCCGGATGGTGCCGCCGCCGGAGGCGGCCGCCGGACCGCGGCCGGCGAGGAGGATGCATGGACCAGAGAGCAGAGATACCGCTCGCCTTCCGACCGCTGCCGGAGGACGAGATGCAGTCCCGCGCCGCATCTTTCCGGGCGCTCATGGCAGCGCGCCGCACGGTCCGGGACTTCTCCGACCGGCCGGTGCCCCGCGCGCTGATCGAGGACTGCGTGATGGCGGCCGCGAGCGCCCCGTCCGGCGCGAACCAGCAGCCCTGGACCTTCGCCTGCATCAGCAATCCCGACGTCAAGCGCCGGATCCGCGCGGCGGCCGAGGAGGAGGAACGCAGCTTCTATGCCGGACGCGCCTCCGACGAGTGGCTGCGGGCGCTGGCGCCGCTCGGCACGGACGCCGACAAGCCGTTCCTCGAGACCGCCCCCTGGCTGATCGCGGTCTTCGGCCAGCGATGGGGCGTGGCGCCCGACGGCAGCCGGGTGAAGCACTACTACATGCCCGAGTCCGTCGGCATCGCCACCGGCTTCCTGATCGCCGCGCTGCACGGGGCGGGGCTGGCCACGCTCACCCATACGCCCTCCCCCATGGGGTTCCTGAATGCCATCTGCGGACGGCCCGACAACGAGAAGGCGCTGATCCTGCTGGTCGCCGGCTATCCCGCGGAGGGAGCGACGGTGCCCGACATCCGCCGCAAGGCCCTCGACGACGTGACGGTCTGGATCTGATGGCCGCCGTCACCTTCGACATCGCTCCTGGGGCGCGCATCGGCGAGGGAGAACTCGAGGAGAGTTTCATCCGCGCCTCGGGGCCGGGCGGCCAGAACGTCAACAAGGTCGCGACGGCGGTGCAGTTGCGCTTCGACGCGGCGCGGTCGCCCGGATTGTCCGAGCGCGTGCGCGAGCGGACGATCAAGCTCGCCGGGCAGCGCGCGACCAAGGACGGCGTGATCGTGATCGAGGCCGGCCGCTTCCGCACGCAGGAGCGCAACCGCCAGGATGCGCGCGAGCGGCTCTTCGCCCTCGTCGCCAGGGCAGCCGAGCCGCCGCCGCCGCCGCGCAAGAAGACGAAGCCCTCGCGCGGCGCCGTCGAGCGGAGGCTGAAGGAGAAGTCCGGCCGTGCCACCGTCAAGAAGATGCGCGGCAGGATCGAGCGCGAGTGACGCGGCATCGGCGCCGGGCCGGCCGGCTGCCTGCCGCCGGGCAGCCCGCCGTCGCAGCTGGCCGGCCCGGTCCCCTCTTGCGCCTTGGGAGCGCCGCGATCCGGCCTTGACGATCTGCGGGACGCGCCGATTTCCCCTCCGTGACGGAATTGTGTCGTCAGGGGCACGGCGGTAACCATAAATCCTTCCCGTCGGGCATTGCCGATTGACACGAATCGGTATCGCACTTTAACTTTTTGTTAACGACGAGACGCCGTGGCGGGGTGCAGTGCGAATGGTTTCCAAGTTCAGGCTGGCGGGCGCGACCCTCGCACTCGCAGCGTTCACCGGCCTCGGCATCGCGCAGTCCGGCGTCGCATCCGCCCAGTCGCTCGGCACAGGCGGGCTGACGTCGCAGCCGATCGGCCACTACGAGTTCTGCAAGTCCAGCCCGTCCGAATGCAGCACGGCCACTCCCGACAGGGGTCCCGTCCGGATGACGAGCGCCCTGTGGACCCGCATCACCGGCATCAACGCCAAGGTGAACGGCGACATCCGGCCGATGTCCGACATCGACGTCTTCGGCAAGGACGAGGTCTGGGCCTACCCGACCGACGGGGTGGGCGACTGCGAGGACTACGTTCTCGAGAAGCGCCGCCAGCTCTCGCGGTCCATCCCGCTCTCCAACCTGCTCATCACCGTGGTGCGCAAGAAGAACGGCGAGGGCCATGCGGTGCTGACGGTGCGTGCGGACCAGGGCGACTTCATCCTCGACAACCTCACCGACGAGGTGAAGACCTGGGACAAGACCGGCTATCGCTTCCTCAAACGGCAGGCGAGCAGCCACACCGGCCGCTGGGTCAGCCTCGTCGACGACCAGAACATGATGGTCGGATCGGTCCAGCAGTAGCAGGGCCGGAAGACGGAGCCGTCCGCGAAGATCGCGACTCCTTCCCGAGGCGGCATTCTTGCGGCATGAGTCGCGCGGCGGCGGGCACCCGCTTCAGGCCGCGGCGGGACAAGAATGCGTGAGCCTGCGGCCAGCGAGGGACCGCAGCGAACGAACGCCTGACCCGCAGACGTTTCCTCTCAACGCAGCATGCCCAACCTCATGGTGCCCGCACGCCGTTCTTCACGGCAGCGTCCGGCCAGACGACAGGCGTCGTCAGCGCACCGGAGCCGTCGGCACCGAGCGGCGCGGACCCATGCGTCACCGGCCCAGCCTCCATGACTGCCCCAAACGGCAGCGCCCGGCCAAGCGACAGGCGTCGTCAGCGCGCCGGAGCCGTCGGCACTGGGCAGCGCGGACCCAATGCGTCACCGGCCCAGCCTCCATGACTGCCCCAGTTTGCAGAATTTGGCGCACACGACCCCGCCGCATCGGCTGATCGCCAGAAGCCGAAGCGGTCACATCGCGGAGTGGCGGAGAAACGCCGCTCCGCGCGCTCGGCGCACCTCTCCCCCGGCACACCCAGGCCGTCGGCGCCCGCCTGCGCCCGCCCCATGCGCCACCGGCCCAGCACGACCCGTCCACCGGCACAACCGGCCGGACCGCCGAAGCGAAGCCGGTCTGGCGGCGAGGCGGACCACGCCGCCCGCCGCGTCGGCCGCATAGCCAGGAACCGGAGCAGCCACACCCCGGACTGGCGGGGAAACGTCGCGCTGCAAGCGCGGCGGATCTTTCCCTCGGCACTCCGGCGCGTCGGTGCCGGCCTGCGCCCCGTCCCATGCGCCACCGGCCCACGTACAGCCGGCCGGGCCGCCGCAGCGAGGCCCCATCTGCCGGTCATGCGAACGGGGCAGCCCGCCGCCTCGACCCCATCGCCAGGCGCCGGCGCGGTTGCACCACCGACCGGCGGGCATCCCCGCCCGGTGGCGCGCACATTCCCCTGACGGCCGCGATCGCGCGCCATGCTGCTCATCGCCGCCGCGCGTCGGATTGCCGTCTCGGCCCCGCGTCAGGCGGCCTGTCGCAGCCGCGGCGCGTCAGGCGGCCTGTCGCAGCGGCCCCGCGTCAGGCGGCCTGACGCGCGGCGGCGTGTCAGGCCGCCTGTCGCGCCTGCATGTCCGCGCCCATGCGGTAGGAAATGGCCTCCGCAAGATGGATGCGTCCCACGGTCTCGACGCCGTCGAGATCGGCGAGCGTGCGCGCCACCTTGAGGACGCGGTGATAGGCCCGCGCCGAAAAGCCCATCTTCTCCGATGCTTCCCGGAGCAGGGCGAGGCCCGCCGCGTCCGGCGCGGCGATCTCCTCGATCAGCGACGGCCCGCACTGGGCATTGGTGCCGATCCCCGGCATGCCGCGCTCGTCGAAGCGGTCCCGCTGGATACGCCGTGCGGCGGCGACGCGCGCGGCGACTTCCGCGCTGGTCTCGGCGCGGCCGGGGCGGATCAGGTCGGCGGCCGACACCGAGGGCACCTCGATCCGCAGGTCGATGCGGTCGAGCAGCGGGCCGGAAATGCGGGCCTGGTAGTCGGACTGGCAGCGCGGGCCGCGCGCGCAGCGGTGGCCGGGCTCGCCGGCCATGCCGCAGCGGCACGGGTTCATCGCCGCGACGAGCTGGACCCGCGCCGGGTAGGTGACGCGCGCATTGGCCCTGGCGATCACGCATTCGCCGGTTTCGAGCGGCTGGCGCAGCGAATCGAGCACCGGCGCGCCGAATTCGGGCAGTTCGTCGAGGAACAGCACGCCGTGATGGGCGAGCGAGGCCTCGCCCGGCTTCACCCGCAGTCCGCCACCCACCAGCGCGGCGATCGAAGCGGAGTGGTGCGGCGCGCGGAAGGGACGGCGGTCGGACAGCTTGCCGCCGGCCAGTTCGCCGGCGATCGAGGCGATCATCGACACTTCGAGCAGTTCGCGCGGCGACAGCGGCGGCAGGATCGACGGCAGGCGCTGCGCGAGCATCGACTTTCCCGAGCCCGGCGGTCCGCTCATCAGAAGGTTGTGTCCGCCGGCCGCTGCAACCTCCAGCGCCCGCTTGGCGCTCTCCTGGCCCTTGATGTCGGCGAGATCGGGCAGGTTCGACGCCGGCGGGCGGATCTGCGCCTGCGGCCGCGACAGCACCTGCGTGCCGCGGAAATGGTTGGCGATGGCGATCAGGCTGCGCGGCGCGAGGATCTCCACCTCAGCGCCCGCCCAGGCGGCTTCCGGACCCGAGGCATGCGGGCAGATCAGCCCCTTGCCGAGGGCATTGGCGCCGATGGCCGCCGGCAGCGCGCCGTCCACGGGCGTCGTCGTCCCGTCGAGCGACAGTTCCCCGAGCACGACGAAGCCCGCCAGCGCGTCGCCCGGCACCGCCCCGAGCGCCGCCATCAGGCCGAGCGCGATCGGCAGGTCGTAATGGCTGCCTTCCTTCGGCAGGTCGGCCGGGGCGAGGTTCACCGTCACCTTCTTGGCCGGCAGCGACAGGCCCGATGCGTGCAGCGCGGCCTGCACGCGCTCCCGGCTCTCGGCGACGGCCTTGTCCGGGAGTCCGACGATCTGCATGCCGACCTTGCCCGGCGCGATCATCACCTGCACGTCCACCGGCACCGCCTCTATCCCCTGGAAGGCGACCGTGCTCACACGTGAAACCATCGGACCATCCCCGCGCGCTGGCCGCGGCGGGAGCGTTCGCATCGCCGTCCCGCCGACGATGCGCCATTCATGCACGGATCAAGGAACATTACAAGAACGTTCTGCAGCCTATCCGCGCATTCCGGTCGATACCCGCCTGACGGGCAGCGACCATGCCGGCCGGAGACGCTCCGGGCGCTAGCTCGAGCGCTTCGTCTCCACCGCGTCCCAGAACAGCGCCGCGATGTCGGCGCCGCCGAACTTCTGCACCTCGCGCACGCCGGTGGGGGACGTCACGTTGATCTCCGTCAGGTAGCCGCCGATCACGTCGATGCCGACGAGCAGGAAGCCGCGCTCGCGCAGCGCCGGCCCGATGCGGGCGCAGATCTCGTGCTCGCGGTTGGTCAGTTCGGTCGCCTCGGCGCGGCCGCCGACATGCATGTTCGATCGGGAGTCGGTCTCCGACGGCACGCGGTTGATGGCGCCCACGGGCTCGCCGTCGATCAGGATGATCCGCTTGTCGCCCTTGCGCACGTCCTTCAGGTAGCGCTGGACGATGTAGGGCTCGCGGAACATCTGGCCGAACATCTCCAGCAGCGAGGCGAGGTTCCGGTCCGCCTCGGCCAGATGGAAGATGCCGGCGCCGCCGTTGCCGTAGAGCGGCTTGACGATGATGTCGCCGAATTCCCTGCGGAAGGCGGCGACCTCGCGCGGGTCCTTCGTGATCAGCGTCTCCGGCATCAGGTCGGGGAACTCGGTGACGAAGATCTTTTCGGGGCTGTTCCTCACCCAGGCGGGGTCGTTGACGACCAGCGTCCTGGGGTGGATGCGCTCCAGGATGTGGGTGGTGGTGATGTAGTTCATGTCGAAGGGCGGGTCCTGGCGCAGCAGGACCACGTCCACCTCGGTCAGGTCGAGGCGCTCCTGTTCGCCGAGCGTGTAGTGGTCGCCGCGGACGTCGCGCACCTGCATCGGTTCGGCCCAGGCGAAGGCCCTGCCGTCGCGCAGCGAGAGCTTGTCGGGCGTGTAGTGGAACAGCTCGTGGCCGCGCCGCTGCGCTTCCAGCGACAGGGCGAAGGTGGTGTCGCCCGCGATCGAGACGGTTGCGACATGGTCCATCTGCACGGCTATTCTGAGCGACATGGAGCATCCTCCGACAGGGGCTTCAGGGTCTGCCATGTAGACAAATGCCGCGGGGATGCCAATGCGCAAGCGGCGCTGGTCCAAAGGGTAGCGCGCGGGCCGGTGCGCTACACGCTTCCTAAACGGTTCTCGTCCATCCTTCGCCCCAGTCGCGGAACGGCCCCTGATCGGATGAGAACGGCAGCACTTGGCATCGCAAGACCGGAGGAGACGTCGGAGGCCGGGCTGACGGACCTGCTGACGGGTCTCGGCAACAGCCGGCGCTTCCTGGCGAAGATCCGGCGGCTCATCGCCGACCGCGCATCGGATCCGGCGCCCTTCGTCGTCGGTATCGTCGACCTCGACGGCTTCAAGCCGGTGAACGATCTCTTCGGGATGGCGTCGGGCGACGAGATCCTGTGCCAGGCGGCGATGCGGCTCAGGGCAGCGCTCGATCCGCGCTGCACCATCGTGCGGCTGGGCGCCGACGAGTTCGGCTTCCTGCTGCCCCTGACGTTCAGCGAGGCGGCGGCGGGCGAGCAGGCGCGGATCCTGATCGAGGTGCTGTCGGCGCCCTACGATCTCGGCGAGCGCAGCGCGCGCCTCTCGGCCTCGGTCGGCTGCGCGCTGTACTTCACCGCCGCCGAAGGGGCCGAGGACCTGATCCGCAAGGCCGAGACGGCGCTCTACGACGCCAAGCGGGCCGGCCGCGGCAGGGTGGTGGTCTATTCACAGGAGATCGAGGACAAGGCGCGGCGCGTCACCCTGATCGAACAGGCGCTGCGGCGCGCGGTGGCGGCAGGCGAGGTGGAGCCGTGGTTCCAGCCGATCGTCTGCCTTTCCTCCCGGCGGGTGCTCGGCTGCGAGGCGCTGGCACGCTGGACCGACCGCGACCTCGGCGTCGTCTCGCCGGGCGAGTTCATCCCGATCGCCGAGGAGCGCGGGATCATCGGGCAGCTCTCGCAGGTGCTGCTGCGCAAGGCGGCACTTGCCGCGGCGGACTGGCCGGAGGAGGTCTACCTGTCCTTCAACCTCTCGCCGTCGCAACTCGTCGACCAGAACACCAGCGACCACGTCCTGTCGATCCTGGCGGAGACCGGACTGCCGCCCGGCCGCCTGCAGATCGAGATCACCGAAACCGGCATGATGTGCGAGCCGGCATCGGCCGAGCGGATCGTCGAAGACCTGCGCTCGGCCGGCATCCGCACCGCGCTCGACGATTTCGGCACGGGTCAGTCGAGCCTCGGGCGGCTGCGGCAGCTGCATTTCGACACGATCAAGATCGACCAGTCCTTCGTCGCCGCCATGCTCACCGACCCGCCCACGCAGCACATCGTGCGCGCCATCCTGGCGATGTGCGACGGGCTGGAGAAGGACGTCGTGGCCGAAGGCATCGAGTGCGAGGAACAGGCCGCGCGGCTCGCCTTCTTCGGCTGCCAGAAGGGCCAGGGCTACTTCTTCGGGCGGCCGATGCGGGCCGAGGCCACCGCCGCCCATGTCCACGGCTATGCCGCGAGCGCCCGGCCGGCCGGCACATAGCGTCGGCGCAGGGTCCGGCCGGCGCGGTGCCGGCGACCCGGGAAGCCGATCGTGCAAGCGGGTCGGCGCGGTGCCGGCCCCCTCGGCGCGCCGCAAGCTTGTCGCGGTTGTGGTTCCCGCCGGGCCGGAGCAGCCTCGTCCGTCAGCGCGAAAGAGCTTCGGGAAGGAGGATTCGCCGGACGACGTCGCGCGCCCCGACGACCAGGCCGGGAGGGGCGCCCGCCGCTGTCCGCCGCCTCCCGCGCGCCGGCCGGCCCGCGCCCTCACCGCCCCCTTCCGCACCGCGCCGGTCGCGCCTGCGGAAGGGAGCGAAGCCCGAACGGAGAGTGAACGAATGATGGCTTTTTTTCACAAAAATCGTGGCGAAAAAAATCTTTGGAATCGCCCCTTGCAAGCTGCTGAAAACATGAGGATAAATCGAGGGGATCAGTCTGGGCTTTTCCCCGTTTGAGAGGGGATTGAAACCTCACCGCGCAGAATACCCTTCAGCCCGCGTCTGGGCTTTTCCCCGTTTGAGAGGGGATTGAAACCCTGCTCGGTCTCGGTGCGGTTCCAGAAGTAGGTCTGGGCTTTTCCCCGTTTGAGAGGGGATTGAAACCTTGGCGCCACGAGGTGATCGCAGGACCCGTCTGGGCTTTTCCCCGTTTGAGAGGGGATTGAAACAACGTCCGCACATCCTCAATCGAGATCGGCGGTCTGGGCTTTTCCCCGTTTGAGAGGGGATTGAAACTCGAAGGGGACGCTGCTCGTCCGTTCCGCTGGGTCTGGGCTTTTCCCCGTTTGAGAGGGGATTGAAACCGTTGCCCGAGGCGGAGTAGGAGAAAAATCCGTCTGGGCTTTTCCCCGTTTGAGAGGGGATTGAAACGGCGCCCCAGGCGGCCGTTACCGTCGCGAGCGTCTGGGCTTTTCCCCGTTTGAGAGGGGATTGAAACTGGGGCGTCGAGGGCTTCGAGGAACTGACGATGTCTGGGCTTTTCCCCGTTTGAGAGGGGATTGAAACTCCGAAGGGCAGCCCCAGCCCGTCTTGTAGGTGTCTGGGCTTTTCCCCGTTTGAGAGGGGATTGAAACACGGCCCGCGAAGAACCCCGGCCGCCGGAGGGGTCTGGGCTTTTCCCCGTTTGAGAGGGGATTGAAACTTCATGGAGATTTCCTTTCTTTTCCATGATGGTCTGGGCTTTTCCCCGTTTGAGAGGGGATTGAAACCAGCGCATGCCGGTAATGCGCGGCCGGATTCGTCTGGGCTTTTCCCCGTTTGAGAGGGGATTGAAACGGCGGCGATGAGCAGGATGACGGCCATAAGGTCTGGGCTTTTCCCCGTTTGAGAGGGGATTGAAACGCGGCGAGCTTGGTCAACGTCATTTTTTCAGCCCGTCTGGGCTTTTCCCCGTTTGAGAGGGGATTGAAACGGCCAGACGATGGCATCCTTGGAGTTCGCGGTCTGGGCTTTTCCCCGTTTGAGAGGGGATTGAAACCACCACGTCAGTGCGATATCGCACCCTGTCAGTGTCTGGGCTTTTCCCCGTTTGAGAGGGGATTGAAACTCGTAGAGCGGCGTACCGCCGCCCATGTGCAGGTCTGGGCTTTTCCCCGTTTGAGAGGGGATTGAAACTCGTGGGTGGGGTAGCCGCCCCAGTACGCCGTCTAGGCTTTTCCCCGTTTGAGAGGGGATTGAAACGCTGGCGCACCATGCCCCATCGCTTGGTGTAGGTCTGGGCTTTTCCCCGTTTGAGAGGGGATTGAAACACGCCGTTGGCACCGACCTGCTCGTGCGGCTGGGTCTGGGCTTTTCCCCGTTTGAGAGGGGATTGAAACCCAGCCTCCGCATCCCCACCGCCATGCACGCGTCTGGGCTTTTCCCCGTTTGAGGGGGGATTGAAACCGCACCGGGGCCGACGGCGACGGCCCCGGCGACCGATCCCCGCAGCCGGTTCGGCGGGGCACGGTCGCGCGGGGTCTTGCCGCTGCGGCCGCGATCCCGCATAGGATTGCGGCAGGCAGGCGGGAGGAGGCCGGCATGACGGCGGACGTGCGTTTTCCGGACCTTTCGGACGCGTCGGTCCTGATCACGGGCGGCGGCACCGGAATCGGCGCCTGCCTGACGGAGGGATTCCTGCGCCAGGGCGCGCGGGTCGCCTTCATCGACATCGCCGACGGTCCCAGCCGCGACCTCTGCCGCCGCCTGGAGGCCGAGACCGGACGCGAACCGCTGTTCCTGCAGGCCGATCTGCGGGATGCCGAAGCCCTGCGGCAGGCCGCCGGGACCGCGGCCCGGCGGAACGGGCCGGTGGGCGTGCTGGTCAACAACGCCGCGCTCGACACCCGCCATGCCATCGAGGACGTGACGCCGCAGTTCTGGGACGACAACCAGGCGATCAACCTGCGCCACCAGTTCTTCGCCGTGCAGGCCGTGACGCCGGCCATGAAGGCGGCCGGCAGGGGCGCCATCGTCAACTTCACGTCGACCGCCTTCATGATCAATGGCGGCGGGTTCCCGTCCTACACGGCCGCCAAGGGCGGCGTGGTGGGGTTGACGAAGGGTCTCGCCGGCGCGCTCGGCCCATTCGGCATCCGCGTCAACGCCATCGCACCCGGCTGGGTGCTGACCGAGCGGCAGCGCGCGCTCTGGGTCACGGAGGAAGCGCTGAAGGCCCATATCGACCGGCAGTGCCTGAAGATCGAGATCCAGCCGGAGGACATGGTCGGCCCCTGCCTCTTCCTCGCGTCGGACGCGTCGCGGGCGATGACGGCGCAGACCCTGATCGTCGACGCCGGAAGCGTCTGACGGCAGGCCGGCGCAAGAGGCGGGACACCATGACGGAGGAGGACGAGCATTCCATGGACGACGGCGGCTACTCCGTCCTGTGCGACATCGCCTGCACGCTCGGCGAAGGACCATCCTTCGATCCGGCGAGCGGCAGGCTCTTCTGGTTCGACATCGAGGGCCGCAGGCTTCTCGAAAGGGCCTTTCCCGACGGGCCCACGGTGGTCCACGCCCTGCCCTTCATGGCCAGCGCGATCGGCTTCGTCGGCGACGGGCGGCAACTCATCGTCGCCGAGGACGGGCTCTACCTGCGCGAAGGGGACGGCGGAGCGCTGACGCTGCACACGCCGCTCGAGGCCGGGGACGAGACGACGCGGTCGAACGATTCGCGCGTCCATCCGTCAGGCGCCTTCTGGATCGGCACCATGTCGAAGCGCGAGGAGAAGGGCGCCGGTGCGATCTACTGGTTCTTCAGGGGCGAGCTCCGCCGGCTCTATGGCGGCATCACGGTGCCGAACTCGATCTGCTTCTCGCCCGACGGGACGATCGCCCATTTCATCGACACGCCGACCGGGCTCCTGATGAAGGTCGCCTGCGATCCAGCCAACGGCCTGCCGTGCGGCGAGCCGGAAGTCTTCATCGACTGGCGCGGCCGCGACGGCTACATCGACGGGTCCGTGATCGATGCCGACGGCGTGTTGTGGAACGCCCGCTGGGCGGCGGGTGCGGTCGACGCCTGGAGCCCGCGCGGCGAGCGGCTGAAGACCATCGCCCTGCCCGCGCGGCAGTCCACCTGCCCGGCCTTCGCCGGCCCGAAGGGCGAGCGGATGATCGTCACCTCCGCGGCCCGGGGCCGCGACCTCGCCCGCGAGCCGCTGGCCGGACAGACGTTCCTGCTCGATCTGCCGGTGCGCGGCCGGTTCGATCCGCGTGTGGTGCTGGCCTGACCGCCACCGGCGGACGGACCCGTGGAAGATGGTTTTTCTTGCTGTGGCACCCTCGCCGGAATTGCGCATCCGTGCGCTTTGTCGATAGTCTCCGGCGACCGGTCTCGCCGCCTCGCGCGGTCCGGTCGTCCGACCAGACACATCGAAGGCTTCGGGCGGCGCCGGCCACCCGAGCGGGGGTTCCATGCGCAAGACGCCGATCCTGAAACTCGTCTATGAACCCGAGCAGGCCTGCCGCTCGCGGCTCGAGGCGCAGGGCTTCCCGCCGCAGCGGGCGCTCGAGATCTCGTCCTACCTGGCGCAGGCGACCGACATCGCGCCGGAGTTCGACGCGATCGAGTCCGCCTGCCGGCTGCGCGGGATCGGCTTCGTTCCCCTCGCGCTCGACGACCTGCCGCGACTGATGGGCGCCTGCGACATCGATGCCACTCTCGTCTGGACGCTCACCGACGGCATAGCCTATTTCCGCGGCGGTGCCGCACCCGCGCTGGCCCGTCTGGAGAGCCTGCAGGTGTTCGGTGCCGACGACTCCCTCTTCGGCCTTTGCCAGGACAAGTTCAGGTCCGGCGCGGTGCTGCGGGCGCTCGGCATGCCGGTTCCGGAGGCCGGACTGGCCCGGAACGGCACCTGGGTCGTGCCGCCGCCGGCAGCCGGGGGCGGCGGCTACTTCGTCAAGCCGAACCGGCTCGGCGCCAAGATCGGCATCTGGCCGGATTCGCATTGCCGCTCGCAGGAGGAGGCGCTGGAGATCAGCCGGCGCATCCACGACCACTACCGCGACGATGCGATCGTGCAGCGCTACGTGGCGGGACGCAACGTGCGGGCGAGTTTCCTGGCGGTCGAGCCGGGGGCCGGCGCGGAGGCCGTCGGCGTGGTCTTCGTCGATTCCGGCGGCGACTTCCAGACGATGACGGACAGTCTCGCGCTCTATGGCGACACCGGCAGCGCCGCGCGCGCCGACGGGCGCTACGTCGAGCCGCGACTCGTCGGGGTCGCCAGCCGACAGCCCGGTGCGGACGCCGCGATCCGCGCCATCTGCACGCGGCTGACGGGTCACCTCGGATTGCGCGACGTGTTCTCCGCCGATTTCCGCGTCGAGGCGGACGACACCGTCCACCTGCTGGAATTCGAGGTCTGCCCCGGCCTGCCCTGCTTCGACTTCAGGGATTATTGCGGCCGGCAGTGGAACCTGTCGCTTGCGGAGGCGATCGCCGAGACGGCCGCCCGGCGCTTCAGCTGACCTTGGCGATGCAGACGGGCGTGTGACCCGACCGGATGAAGCCGAGCTTCTGCGCGGCGGCTTTCGACAGGTCGAGCACCCGGCCCCGCGCGAAGGGTCCGCGGTCGTTGATGCGCACGACCACGGACTTGCCGTTGGCCTTGTTCACGACCTTGATCTTGGTGCCGAAGGGAAGGGAGCGGTGGGCGGCGGTCATGGCCGCGGGGTTCATGCGCTCGCCCGACGCGGTCTTGGACGTCAGCGCATACCAGGAAGCGGCGCCGCACTGGGCGGAAGCGGTTCCGGTGGAGAAAGACAAGGCGAGGGATGCCGCAATCATGGCTGCGGCGGCGTTCAGTCGATGTCCCATGCGTCGGGGATGCTCCGGTCGTTTCGATGGGTCGGCTCGCTATAGCCTGATTGTGGCCGACGATGGCCGAGCGGCAGACCTGTCGGTCACTCTTGGAGTCTTCACGTAATACTACGTCCCGTCATCCGTCTCTTTTCGCGCCGAATCGGCACACCCGGGCGGCGAACGGGCAATGCTTTAGCGGCAAGGAAAACAACCTCGGGATGCGCCCCGCGCCGCTCCCGGCGGATGGGAAAATTCATCATACGACTTTGTGAACTTGTATTGACACCTTGCCGCCGCCTGCCCTACCAAGGGCGGCAAGAGGCGCCGGCGACAGGCGCCCGAGACGTCCAGGGAGGACCGTCAACCGTGGCAGCGCTGCTCGACGACGACCGGCTGTTCCCGCTCGATTCCGCTGCACGGGATCTGGCGCGCGCGCTCTACGGAAGCGTCCGCGATCTGCCGATCGTCAGCCCGCATGGCCATACCGATCCGCGCTGGTTCGCCGAGAACGCGGCCTTTTCCGACCCCGCCCAGCTTCTCGTCGTTCCCGACCACTACATCTTCCGCATGCTGGTCAGCCAGGGCGTCGGGCTCGACGCGCTCGGCGTGCCGCGCGCCGACGGCAGCGTTGTGCAGACCGACGGGCGGGCGATCTGGCGTCTCTTCGCCGCGAACTATCACCTGTTCCGGGGCACGCCGACGCGGCTGTGGCTCGACCACACCTTCGAGACCCTGTTCGGGATGGAGGTCCGGCTGTCCTCCCAGACCGCCGATCTCTACTACGACCGCATCGCCGAGTGCCTGGCGACGGATGCCTACCGGCCCCGCGCCCTCTTCGAGCGCTTCAACATCGAAACCATCGCCACCACCGAAGGCGCGCTCGATCCGCTCGACTGGCACCGGCAGATCCGGGAGTCGGGCTGGACCGGCCGCGTGATCACGACCTACCGTCCGGACGCGGTGGTCGACCCGGACTTCGAGGGCTTCGGGGCGAACCTCGTCCGGCTCGGCGAAATCACCGGCTGCGACACCGCCACGTGGTCCGGCTACCTCGAGGCGCACCGGCGCCGGCGCGCCTTCTTCCGCGAGCTCGGGGCCACCGCGACCGATCACGGCCACCCCAGCGCCGACACCGCCAGCCTGTCGCGGGCCGAGGCCGCAGCCCTGTTCGCCCGCGTGGCGAAGGGCGGCGCGAGCCCGGCCGACGCCAACCTGTTCCGCGCCCAGATGCTGACCGAGATGGCCAGGATGAGCGTCGAGGACGGCATGGTCATGCAGATCCATGCCGGGTCCTGGCGCAACCATTCGGCTTCGGTCTTCGCCAGCCACGGCCGCGACAAGGGCTTCGACATCCCGCGCCGCACCTCCTATGTCGACGCGCTGAAGCCGATGCTCGACGTGGTGGGCATGGAGCCCGGCCTCACGATCATCCTCTTCACGCTCGACGAGACGGTCTATTCGCGCGAGCTCGCGCCGCTCGCCGGCGTCTATCCCTGCCTGCGGCTCGGGCCTGCCTGGTGGTTCTTCGACAGCGTGGAGGGCATGAAGCGCTTCCGCGCCGCCGCCACCGAGACCGCCGGCTTCTACAACACCGTCGGCTTCAACGACGACACGCGAGCCTTCCCGTCCATTCCCGCGCGCCACGACGTGGCGCGGCGGGTGGACTGCGGTTTCCTCGCCGAGCAGGTCCGCGCGGGCCTGCTCGTGGAGGAGGAGGCGGCCGAACTCGCGCACGATCTCGCATACCGGCTGGCGAAGACCGCCTACCGGCTCTGAGGAAACGTCAGGAAACAGGGAGGAAACCATGAACCTGATGAGGACACTGACCGCTGCGGCGGCCTTCTCCGTCGCCATGCTCGGCGCGGCCCATGCCCAGGTGGTGCTGAAGTCGTCCGACACGCACCCCGACGGCTATCCGACGGTCGAGGGCGTCAAGTACTTCGGCGAACTGGTCAAGCAGCGCACCGACGGCCGCTATTCCGTGGAGGTCTACCATTCCGCGCAGCTCGGCCAGGAGAAGGACACGATCGAGCAGGTGCGCTCCGGCGTCATCGAGCTCAACCGCGTCTCCATGGCGCCCTTCAACGGCACCGTGAAGGAGACCATCGTTCCGGCGCTGCCCTACATCTTCCGCTCGGAAGACCACATGCACAAGGTCATGGACGGCCCGATCGGCGACCAGATCAAGGCGGCCTTCGAGCCGGCCGGCCTCGTCGCTCTCGCCTTCTACGACGCCGGTGCGCGCTCCTTCTACAATTCCAAGAAGCCGATCAATTCGGTCGAGGACCTGAAGGGGATGAAGTTCCGCGTCATCCAGTCCGACATCTTCGTCGACATGGTCGCCGCGCTCGGCGCCAACGCCACGCCGATGCCGTATGGCGAGGTCTATTCCGGCATCGAGACGGGCGTCATCGACGGCGCGGAGAACAATTACCCGAGCTACGACACCGCCAAGCACTTCGAGGTGGCCAAGCACTACTCGCTCGACGAGCACACCATCCTCCCCGAGGTCTTCGTGATGAACAAGGCCGCCTGGGACAAGCTGACGCCGGAAGACCAGGCGATCTTCAAGGAAGCCGCCAAGGAGAGCGTGGCCAAGCAGCGCGAGCTGTGGTCGGCCAAGGTCGAGGAGTCCAAGGCCAAGGTCGTCGCGGCCGGTTCCATGATCACCACGCCGGAGAAGCAGGGCTTCATCGACGCCATGGCGCCCGTCTACGCCAAGCACGTCACCGATCCGGTGCTGCAGAAGATGGTCGAGGACGTCAAGGCCACCAAGTAGGCCGGAGCCGTCGATCCCGCCCGGCGCACGGCCGGGCGGGCATTCCCGCATCCATGGGGGGCCGCCGTGTCCGCTTCATCCCACGAAAGACTGGCAGGCGTGGCGCGCCTTCTCGGACTGCTCAGCAAGGCCGCGCTCTGGGCCGCAGGCGCCGGGCTGGTCGCCATGACCGGTTTCGTGGCCTGGCAGGTCTACTGTCGCTACGTGCTCAACGATTCGCCCAGCTGGACGGAGCCGGGCGCGGTCATGATCATGAGCTGGTTCATCTTCCTCGGCGCGGCCGTCGGCGTGCGCGAGAACTTCCACCTCGGCTTCGACGTGCTGCTCTACGTGCTGCCGAAGGGCGGCAAGCGCGTGCTGCGCATGATCTCGGACGTCGTCATCCTCACCTTCGGCATCGGCATGGTCTGGTACGGCTCGCAGCTCGTGGCGCTGACCTGGAACACCACCCTGCCCTCGCTCGGCATCACCGGCGCGCACGACTATTTCCCGGTCGTCGGCGGCGGCATCCTGATCGTCATCTTCGCGGCCGAGCGCATCGCGAAGCGGCTGGCGGGCGTGCCGCTGGACGATATCGACGAGGTGCCGGCGGAGGTCGCCGCCGAGATCGACAACGCCGACATTTCCGCAAGCACCAGGGCCTGAGACGATGGAACTGTGGATCCTCTTCGGCGTCTTCGCCACGCTGATGCTGACCGGCACGCCGATCGCGTTCTGCCTCGGCGTCGCCAGCTTCGCGACCGTGCTCTACATGGGCCTGCCGCCGCTGGTCGTCTTCCAGCGCCTGAATTCCGGCATGAGCGTCTTCTCGCTGCTCGCCATCCCCTTCTTCATCTATGCCGGCGACCTGATGGTGCGCGGCGGCATCGCCCAGAAGATCGTCGCCTTCGCGGCGTCCCTGATCGGCCACGTCCGCGGCGGTCTCGGCCAGGTCAACATCGTGACGGCGACGCTTTTCGGCGGCATCTCCGGATCGGCGGTCGCCGAGGCGGCGGCGGTCGGCGGGCTGATGATCCCGCAGATGAAGGCGCGCGGCTACGGCGCCGACTACGCCGTCAACGTCACCTCGATGTCGGCCCTGATCGCGCTGCTCATCCCGCCCTCGCACAACATGATCATCTATTCGATCTCGGCCGGCGGCCAGATCTCGATCGCCGACCTGTTCACGGCCGGCATCATCCCCGGCATGCTGCTGGCGCTGGCGCTGATGCTGACCGCCTATGTCGTGGCGCGGCGGCGCGGCTATCCGACGGAACCCTTCCCCGGCTTCGCGATGGCGCTGCATCTCTTCGCCGTCGCCCTGCCCGGACTGCTGCTCATCGCGATCATCTTCGGCGGCGTCCGCTCGGGCGTCTTCACCGCCACCGAGAGTTCGTGCATCGCAGTGCTCTATGCGCTGCTGGTCACCGTGCTGGTCTACAGGCAGATGACCTGGGAAGGCTTCGTCCACGCCACGATGGGCGCCGTGCGCACCACCGCGATGGTGCTGGTGATCATCGGCATGGCCGCCGCCTTCTCCTGGCTCATGGCCTTCCTGCGCGTGCCGGCTGCGCTCGTCGCCTCGATGAACGCGGTCTCGGAGAACCCGCTGATCATCCTGCTGCTGCTCAACCTGATCCTGCTCGTCCTCGGCACCTTCATGGACATGGGGCCGACCATCATCATCGTCACGCCGATCTTCCTGCCGGTCGCGCAGGCCTACGGCATCGACCCGGTGCATTTCGGCGTCATCCTGATCCTCAACCTCGGCATCGGCCTGAACACACCACCCGTAGGCGCGGTGCAGTTCGTGGCCTGCGCCGTCGGCAAGATCAGCGTGTGGGAGGCGATGCGCTCGATCTGGCCGTTCTACGGCGCCGGGCTCGTCGTGCTCGGTCTCGTCACCTACGTCCCGGCGCTGTCGCTGTGGCTGCCCGCCGTGTTCAAGTGAGGGGGCGATGAGCGAGCCCCTCCTCCAGGACGGCCGGCCGGAGAGAAGGCCAAAACTCGCCGACCGGGTGGTGGCCGAACTGCGCCAGCAGCTCATCGCCGGCGCGCTGGCGCCGGGCCAGAAACTTCCCACGGAAAGCCGTCTGACACAGACCTACGGCGTCAGCCGGACCGTCGTGCGCGAGGCGATCGCCGCGCTCGCGGCCGACGGGCTGGTCGAGCCGCGCCAGGGCGCCGGCGTCTTCGTCGTGGAACAGCCGGCGAGCGCCTTCAGCCTGATCTCGGCGGAGGTCGGCAACAAGATCAGCCATGCGCTCAACGTGCTGGAAGTGCGCATGGGTATCGAGATCGAGTCCGCCGGGCTCGCCGCGCAGCGCCGCAACAGCGCGCAGGAGGCCCGCATCTACGAGGCCTATGCCGAGTTCGACCGGCAGCTCGCAGCGCGGCTGGCGACCGGCAAGTCGGACTTCGCCATCCACCGCGCCATCGCGGCCGCCACCAACAACCCCTTCTACGTCGAGGTGCTGGACGCACTCGGCAGCCGCACCATCCCCTGCGACGTCGCCTCGCCCTGGGGCACCGAAAGCGTGCTCACCGTGGAGTATCAGGTCGGACTGCAGCGCGAGCACTGGAAGATCATCAAGGCCATCTCCGCCGGAGACGGCCAGGCGGCCCGCGACGCCATGCGCGCGCACCTGACCGCCAGCCAGCAACGCTACCGGGAGCGTCTCGCCGGCTTCGATCCGGCGACGATCGCCTCCGCCGCCCGCCCCCGCCGGTCGTGACTCACGCGACCCGGCCAGCACGAGAGAGTTCATGACACAGTCCCTCCGCAACACCGAGTTTTCGTCGCGCTTCGCGATCGACCCCGCCACGGGCGCCGCGATGGGCACCGACGAGCTGCGGCACAATTTCCACATCTCCGACCTGTTCAGGCCCGGCCTCGTGTCGCTGACCTACACCCACTACGACCGGATGATCGTCGGCGGCGCGCTGCCGACGGACACGTCGCTCGTCCTGGAGGCCATCAAGCCGACCGGCACGAAGGCCTTCCTCGACCGGCGCGAGCTGATCGCCGTCAACATCGGCGGTGCCGGCACGGTCACCGTCGACGGCGAGCGTTTCGCGCTCGGCGCGCGCGACATGATCTATGTCGGCATGGGCGCACAGGACGTCGCCTTCGCCTCGGACGACGCGAACGCGCCCGCGAAATATTACCTGCTCAGCGCGCCGGCGCACCAGACGCATCCCACCCGGACGATCCAGATCGGCGACGCCAGGCGGCTCGACCTCGGCAGCCGCGAGACCTCCAACGAACGCTCGATCTTCCAGTTCGTGCATCCGGAGGGCGCGAAGACCTGCCAGCTCGTCGTCGGCATGACGCAGCTCGCGACCGGCTCGGTCTGGAACACCATGCCCTGCCACGTGCACGACCGGCGCTCCGAGGCCTATCTCTATTTCGGCCTGGCCGAGAACGCCTGCGTCTTCCACTTCATGGGCGAGCCGGACGAGACGCGGCACCTCGTGGTGCGCAACGAGGAGGCGATCCTGTCGCCCGGCTGGTCGATCCATTCCGGCGCCGGCACATCCAATTATGCCTTCATCTGGGCGATGGCCGGCGACAATGTCGACTACACCGACGTCGACCCCGTCGGCATGGGAGACCTCCGTTGACGAACGTCTTCGACCTGACGGGGCGCCGGGCCATGGTGACCGGTGCCAACACCGGCATCGGCCAGGGCATCGCGATCTCGCTGGCAAAGGCGGGCGCGGAGATCCTGGCGGTCGGCCGGTCCTCGATGGCGGGCACCCGGGCAGCGGTGGAGGCCGCGGGCGGGACGCTGTCTGAGATTTCCGCCGATCTCGCCGAGACGGCCGGAGTGGCAACGATGTTCGACACGGCCTGGGACGCGCAGGGGCCGATCGACATCCTGGTCAACAATGCCGGCATCATCCGCCGCGCCGACGCCGTCGATTTCACCGAGGCCGACTGGGACGCGGTGATGGACGTCAACCTGAAGTCGGTCTTCCTGCTCTGCCAGGCCTTCGCGCGGAAAACCTTCGCCGCCGGGCGGTCGGGACGCATCGTCAACGTCGCCTCGCTGCTCTCCTTCCAGGGCGGCATCCGCGTCGCGTCCTACACGGCGTCGAAGAGCGGGCTGGCCGGCCTGACGAAGCTGCTCGCCAACGAATGGGCGGCGAAAGGCATCAACGTCAACGCCATCGCGCCCGGCTACATCGAGACCAACAACACCGAAGCGCTGCGCGCCGACCCGGTGCGGCGCGAGGACATCCTCAAACGCATCCCCGCCGGCCGCTGGGGCCAGCCGTCCGACATCGGCGGGACGGCCGTGTTCCTCGCCAGCGACGCCGCGACATACATCCACGGCGCCGTGATCCCGGTCGATGGCGGCTGGCTGGCACGATAGGAGACACAGGACGATGGACAGCGACCTCTTCATCCGCCCGACCGACGACCAGTGGACGCCGACCGATCCCGGCGTGCGCCGGCGCATCCTCACCCACAACGACCAGCTGATGATCGTGGAATTCGCCTTCGAGACGGATGCGGTGGGCAAGCTTCACAACCACCCGCACATCCAGGCCTCCTACGTCGCCGAGGGCCGCTTCGAGGTGACGATCGCGGGCGTGACGGAGGTGCTGTCGAAGGGCCAGAGCTTCATCGTGCCGTCGAACGCGGTCCACGGGGTGCGGGCGCTGGAGCCGGGGCTCCTGATCGACAGTTTCACGCCTGCCCGCCAGGACTTCCTCCCGGCGACCTCGTGACCCTCTTGCGGCGGAACAATGGGACGGCCCGGGAATTTGAACTCCGGCAACCACGAGTGCCGCGACGGCCGACGGACCGGGCTCCAGCCCGGTTCCGTCGGACGCAGCGGGACGGCGCGGGCCAGCACTCCAGTCCGGGATGAGACGACATGCCTGCGAGGGCCGAGGCAGCAGCGAGCGCGGAACGCAAGACAGGCGAGCCGGGGCATGCGCGGCTGCTCGCACGCGCCTTCGCGGACGGTTCCACGGGAGAGATCGCCCATGCGCTGGGCATCATCGCGCGGGCACGCGGGATGACCGAGGTGGCGCGGCGATCCGGCCTCGCGCGCGAGGCTCTCTACCGGACGCTGAGCCGGGAGGGCGATCCCAAGCTGTCGACGCTGCTGCGCGTCACCCAGGCCCTCGACATCCGGCTGGACGTGGAGATCGGCGAAGGCGGCAAGACCGGCAGCGGGCTCGGCCGCATCCGTTGACCGCGTAGCGGGACCGGTCCATCATTTCGATCTGTCGCCCGACCTCCCACCACTCCCGGACCAGACACGCATCATGCAGCAGGCGGAAATCGGACTGATCGGGCTCGGCGTCATGGGCTCGAATCTCGCCCTCAACATCGCCGAGCATGGCTACCGCATCGCGGTCTGGAACCGCACGACGGAGAAGACGCAGGCCTTCGCCGCGACCGCAGGCGCGCTTTCCGACCATGTGGTGCCCTGCGAGACGCTCGAAGACCTCGTCGCGGCGATCCGGCCGCCGCGGCCGATCATCCTGATGGTGCAGGCCGGGGCTGCCGTCGACGAGCAGATCGCGGCGCTGCGGCCGCTGCTGTCGGCCGAGGACATCGTCATCGACGCCGGCAACGCCAATTTCCGCGACACGATGCGCCGCTTCGCCGCGCTGGAAGGCTCGAGCCTGACCTTCATCGGCATGGGTGTCTCGGGCGGCGAGGAAGGCGCCCGGCACGGGCCGTCCATCATGGTCGGCGGGACGCAGGCCTCCTGGCTGCGCGTCAGGGACGTGCTGGTCGCGATCTCGGCGAAATACCGCGACGAGCCCTGCGTGGCCTGGCTCGGCCGCAACGGTGCCGGCCATTTCGTCAAGACCATCCACAACGGCATCGAATATGCCGACATGCAGATGATCGCGGAGATCTACGGTATCCTGCGCGACGGCGCGCGGCTCGACACGGCCGCCATGGCGCGGCTGTTCGAGCAGTGGAACGGCGGGCGGCTCGAATCCTACCTGATCGAGATCACGGCCAAGGTTCTCGCGGCGACCGACCCCGACACCGGCCGACCCATGGTGGACGTGATCGTCGACAGCGCCGGCCAGAAGGGCACCGGCCGCTGGTCGGTCATTGAGGCCCAGATGATGGGCGTACCGGCGACCGCGATCGAGGCCGCGGTGGCCGCGCGCGGATTGTCGGCGCTGAAGGCCGAGCGCGAGGCTGCGCAAGGGCTCTACGGCGTCCCGGTGACAGCCTTCGACCGGGCTGATCTTCGCGACGCCGTCGACGACCTGGAACTGGCGCTCTTCGCCGGCAAGATCGCCGCCTACGCCCAGGGCTTCGCCGTGATGCAGGCCGCCTCGAAGGAGTTCGACTGGAACCTGCCGATGGCCACCATCGCACGCATCTGGCGCGCCGGCTGCATCATCCGCTCGCAGTTCCTGGACAGGATCGCCGAGGCCTTCGAGGACGGAGCGCCTGCGAACCTTCTGGCCGCGCCCCGCTTCGTCGGCCTGATGACCGAGGCCGTGCCGGCGCTCCGCCGCACCGTGGCGCGCGCCGCGCTCGCCGGCATCGCGGTGCCGGCGCTGTCGGCCGCACTCGGCTATTTCGAGGCCTACCGCGCCGCGCGCGGCACGGCGAACCTGGTGCAGGCGCAGCGCGACTTCTTCGGCGCGCACGGGTTCGAACGGATCGACCGGCCGGGTGCGCATCACGGCCCGTGGGGCGGCTGAGCCGCCCGGCCCTTTTCGCAGATCTGAGGGAGGAGGCCGCATGGCCCAGTGGACACCGGCGGACGACCGCTACGAGACGATGACCTACAACCGCTGCGGCCGCTCCGGGCTGAAACTGCCGGCGCTGTCGCTCGGGCTGTGGCACAATTTCGGCGAGGACACGCCGCACGCGACGAAGCGGGCGATCTGCCGCAAGGCCTTCGACCTCGGCATCACCCATTTCGACCTCGCCAACAATTACGGCCCGCCGCCCGGTGCCGCCGAGACCGCCTTCGGCGAGATCCTGCGCACAGACTTTGCCCGCTGGCGCGACGAACTGGTCATCTCGACCAAGGCCGGCTACGGCATGTGGCCCGGACCCTATGGCGAGTGGGGCAGCCGCAAGTACCTGCTCTCCTCGCTCGACCGGAGCCTGCAGCGCCTCGGCGTCGACTATGTCGACATCTTCTATTCGCATCGCTTCGATCCGGAGACGCCGCTGGAGGAGACCATGGGGGCGCTCGACCAGGCGGTGCGCTCCGGCAAGGCGCTCTATGCCGGCATCTCCTCCTACAATTCGCAACGCACGCGGCAGGCTGCCGCGATCCTGAAGGACCTCGGCACGCCCTGCCTGATCCACCAGCCGAGCTATTCGATGATCAACCGCTGGGTGGAGGAGGACGGGCTGCTCGACACCGTCCACGAACTCGGCATCGGCACCATCGTGTTCTCGCCGCTGGCGCAGGGCATGCTGACGTCGAAATATCTCGACGGCATTCCCGAGGGCAGCCGGGCGACCCAGGGTAAGTCGCTGCGCCAGGCCTTCCTCAACGAGCAGACGATTGAGAACATCCGCGCGCTCGACGCCATCGCGAAGCGGCGTGGCCAGACGCTGGCGCAGATGGCCGTCGCCTGGGTGTTGCGCGCCCAGAACTCGGGGAGCCGCGTGACGACGGCGCTCATCGGCGCCAGCCGTCCCGAGCAGGTGGAGGACAGCGTCGGCGCGCTGAAGAACCCGCATTTCAGCGAAGCGGAACTGGCCGAGATCGACCTCTATGCGCGCGAGGGCGACATCAACATCTGGGCCGCTTCGGCGGAGCGGCAGGGGCCGGCGCGAAAGTAACGGGCCAAGCCGTCGCTCACCTTTCCCTTTTTCGTCCCGTTTCTGTAACGTTACAGGAAATCGTCCGGCCTTCTGGAGGAGAAGCCTTTTCATGATCCGCAACCCGATCCTGCCGGGCTTCAACCCGGATCCGTCGATCTGCCGCGTCGGCAACGACGTCTACATCGCCACTTCCACCTTCGAGTGGTATCCGGGCGTGCAGATCCACCATTCGACCGACCTCGTGAACTGGCGGCTGGTCGCGCGACCGCTGACGCGCGCGAGCCAGCTCGACATGCGCGGCAACCCGGATTCCGGCGGCATCTGGGCGCCCTGCCTCAGCCATGCCGATGGGCTGTTCTGGCTGGTCTACACCGACGTGAAGCGGCTGGAGGGCAACTTCAAGGACGCGCACAACTACATCGTCACCGCGCCGTCGATCGATGGGCCGTGGTCGGACCCGATCTACGTCAATTCGAGCGGCTTCGATCCCTCGCTGTTCCACGACGAGGACGGCCGCAAGTGGTTCCTCAACATGCAGTGGTGCCACGTCTCGTCGGGCGTCGGCGGCAGCCCGAAGCACCCGTCCTTCGACGGCATCCTGCTGCAGGAGTGGGACGCGGCCTCCGGCAGGCTCGTCGGGCCGATCCGCAACGTCTTCGCCGGCAGCCCGCACGGGCTGGTCGAGGGCCCGCATCTCTTCAAGCGCGACGGCTGGTACTATCTCACCACCGCCGAGGGCGGCACCGGCTACGACCACGCGGTCACCATGGCGCGGTCGCGCGACATCGCCGGTCCCTACGAACTTCATCCCGACACCCACCTGATGACGTCGAAGGACGCGCCCGACGCGCCGCTGCAGCGGGCCGGACACGGCCAGATCGTCGAGATGCCGGACGGCACGGTCTATCACACCCATCTCTGCTCGCGGCCGCTGCCCGGCACCCGCCGGTCGCCGCTCGGGCGCGAGACCGCGATCCAGAAATGCGTCTGGGGCGAGGACGGCTGGCTGCGGCTCGCCCATGGCGGCCCGGTTCCCGCCCTCGAGGTCGAGGCGCCCGCCGGTGCCGCGGCCCCGCATCCGCCGGAGGCCGTCCGCTACGCCTTCGACGAGCCGGCCCTGCCGCTCGATTTCCAGTGGCTGCGCACGCCGCTGCGCGAGCGGCTGTTCTCGCTCGCGGATCGGCCAGGGCACCTGCGCCTGTTCGGCCGCGAATCCATCGGCAGCTGGTTCGAGCAGGCGCTCGTCGCGCGCCGCCAGGAGCACTGGGACTTCGACGCCGAGACCGTCGTCGATTTTTCGCCCGAAACCTACCAGCAGGCGGCCGGCCTCGTGCACTACTACAACCGCCACAAGTTCCATTTCCTCGCGGTGACATGGCATCCGGGCAAGGGTCGCGTGCTGCAGGTCATGTCCTGCCTCGGCGACTGGCAGAACGGCCGCCTCACCTTCGGGCTGGACGAACCGCTGGCGATCGGCGACGACGGGCCGCTCGGCCTCGCCGCCGAGGTGCGCGGGGCGGAACTGCGCTTCCGCTGGCGCCTCGCCGGCGGCGCCTGGACCGACATCGGCGACGTCCTCGACGCCAGCCTGATCTCCGACGAGGGCGGGCGCGGCGAGCACGCCTCCTTCACCGGCGCCTTCGTCGGCATGGCGGCCTTCGACACCAGCGGCCGGGGCAAGGCGTCCGATTTCGACGGCTTCCTCTACGCGCCACGATAGGTTGATTCACCGCGCCGGGCACTTCCGCTTGAACTGTCGCACGATCGGGGTAACCTGTCGTCGTACGAGTTGGGAGGCATCGCGTTGAAACGGATCATCCTGGCAGCCTGGCTGGCGATCGCCTTCGCCGGCCCGACATTCGCCCAGCTGGCGGACGAGATGACCTGCAAGCAGGCCATCGCCTATTACGAGAAGCACGGAGTCATCCAGGTGCTTGCCAACGGCAAGTTCGCCGTGCCGGTCCGTGTCGGCGTGCCCGTCTCCAAAGCCTCCACGCTGCAGTGCGAAGGCGAGGGCCAGCAGCCGCGGGCCTATACCGTCAGCACGAAGGACGCCTGGCGCTGCGCCATTTCCGTGACCTGCTGAACCGGCCGCCGACCGGCGCGCCGTCGGCAGGACCTTGCCGGCGCGGTTGATAGTTACATTTTCGATGGTTACGAACGCAACGAATTGATCGACAGGCGACCCCGGTCGCATGCCGGGGACCCGGTCGCCATACCGGCGACCCGGTCGCCATGCCGGCGACCCGTCCGCCCACGAGGGAGGCCATCGTGACCTATGCCTACATGCCCGGCTTCGGGAACGATTTCGAGACGGAGACGCTGGCCGGCGCACTGCCGCAGGGCCGCAACTCGCCGCAGCGCCCCGCCTACGGGCTCTATGCCGAACAGCTGTCCGGCTCGCCCTTCACCGCGCCGCGCGGCACCAACGAACGCTCCTGGCTCTACCGCATCCGCCCATCGGTGAAACATCACGGCCGCTTCGCCGCGGCGAGCTATCCGCTCTGGAAATCCGCGCCGAACGCCGGCGACCACGACCTGCCGCTCGGCCAGCTGCGCTGGAACCCGGTGCCGATGCCGACCGAGCCGACCGACTTCATCGCCGGGGTCCGCACCATGACGACGGCGGGCGACGTGTTCGGCCAGGCCGGCATGGCGGCCCATGTCTATGTCGCCAATGTCGACATGGTCGACGACCACTTCTTCAATGCCGACGGCGAACTGATGGTCGTGCCGCAGGTGGGCGGCTTGCGCTTCGTCACCGAGATGGGCGTGATGGAGGTGTTGCCGGGCGAGATCTGCGTCCTGCCGCGCGGGCTGACCTTCAAGGTCGAGCTGATGGACGGTCCGGTGCGCGGTTACATGTGCGAGAATTACGGCGCCAAGTTCACCTTGCCCGACCGCGGCCCGATCGGCGCCAACTGCCTCGCCAACCCGCGCGACTTCAAGACGCCGGTCGCCTGGTACGAGGAGAAGGAGACGCCCTGCCGGCTAATCGTGAAATGGTGCGGCGGCTTCCATGTCACCGGGATGGGTCATTCGCCGCTCGACGTGGTGGCCTGGCACGGCAACTACGCGCCCTACAAATACGACCTGTCGACCTTCTCGCCGGTCGGCGCGATCCTGTTCGACCATCCCGATCCGTCGATCTTCACCGTGCTCACCGCGCCGTCGGGCGAGGAAGGCACCGCCAACATCGACTTCGTCATCTTCCCGCCGCGCTGGATGGTGGCGGAGAACACCTTCCGCCCGCCCTGGTACCACCGCAACATCATGAGCGAGTTCATGGGGCTGATCCACGGCAAGTACGACGCCAAGGAGGAAGGCTTCGTGCCCGGCGGCATGAGCCTGCACAACATGATGCTGGCGCACGGCCCCGACGCCGACGGCTTCGACAAGGCCTCGCGCGCCGAGCTGAAGCCGGTGAAGCTCGACCACACGATGGCCTTCATGTTCGAGACGCGCTACCCGCAGCTGCTGACCCGGTATGCGGCCGAACTCGACACGCTGCAGGACAATTACGTCGACTGCTGGGACGGGCTGAAGAAGCGCTTCAACGGCACGATCGAGGGCGACTGGAGCTGATCCGCCGAGATGCGGTGTGCCCGCACCTCGGGCTGAGGACCGCCGGGCGCCGCCGCCACGAAAGACGAACGGCGGTGCCGGCAGCGGAGCGGCCGCGGACACGAAACGCGGGAGGTCGGCACCGACCTCCCTCCTCCTGGGGTGCGAGCCCGCACGACGCCTGCCATCGGGCGCCGAACATTCGAAGGGCGAGCCTCGAAGGGGGCACGACCCGAACGACAACAAGGGAAGAGACATGGCCAAGCAGTTCGCCTCCGCCGGAGACATGACCGAGAAGGAGATCTCGTTCACCGAGATCGGCCGCGACCTCTGGGCCTTCACGGCCCAGGGCGACCCCAACACCGGCGTCGTCATCGGCGACGACTCGGTGATGATCGTCGATGCGCAGGCGACGCCGCGGTTGGCAAACAAGGTGATCGAGAAGATCCGCTCCGTCACCGACAAGCCGATCAAATACGTGGTGCTGACGCATTACCATGCCGTGCGCGTGCTCGGCGCCTCGGCCTATGGCGCGTCGGAGACGATCATGTCGGCCAGGGCGCGCGCCATGGTGGTGGAGCGCGGGCAGGAGGACTGGGATTCGGAATTCGGCCGATTCCCGCGCCTGTTCCAGGGTCATGAATCGATCCCGGGCCTGACCTGGCCGACCATGACCTTCGGCGACTCGATGACGCTCTACATGGGCAAGCGGCGCGTCGACCTGAGATTCCTCGGCCGCGGCCACACCGCCGGCGACATCGTCGCCCACGTTCCGGACGCCAACGTCATGTTTACCGGCGACCTCGTCGAATACCACTCGGCCTGCTACTGCGGCGACGCGCATTTCGCCGACTGGCCGGCGACGCTGGAGGCGATTCGCGGCTACGGTCTCGACGCCATCGCGCCCGGCCGCGGCGACGCGCTGGTCGGCGAAGAGATGGTCAACGCGGCGCTCGACAACACCGCCGACTTCGTCGCCTCGACCTACCGGCCGATCGCGCGCGTCGCGCAGGGCGGCGGCTCGATGAAGGAGGCCTGGGACGCCTGCCGCGCCGCCTGCGACCCGAAATTCGCCTCCTATGCGATCTACGAGCACTGCCTGCCCTTCAACGTGGCCCGCGCCTATGACGAGGCGCTCGGCATCGACACGCCGCGCATCTGGACCGCCGAGCGCGACCGCGACATGTGGGAGCGCCTGCAGGGCTGAGGCTCGCTCGGGGAGGAGGCGGGATGGGCGGGGGATCGCACTGCGGAACGTTGGGTGACGGGGTCGGCAGGACCGACCGCGTCGGCAGGACTGGCAGCGTCGGCAAGACTCAGTGCGGCGTCATTCCACCCCGCACCGTCATCCTCGGGCTTGTCCCGAGGATCTACCGCCCGTCGCCACCAGCATCCGTCTTCCGGCGCGTCGCCCGCCCTGGACGTCCGCTGCGCGGTGACGCCTCGACCTACCTTGGCTCGTCGGCAGATCCTCGGGACAAGCCCGAGGATGACGGCGCGGACGGTTGGGGCAAGTACTCAGCCCATTCGGGATCGATTTCGTCGAAATCCGGTGCGATCCAGATTTCGCCCTCCATGGCGCATCACATCTGCCCGCGCGCAGCGAGCCCTTCCGCCGCCGCCAGCTCAACCGCCGGCCTGCCGTCGTACTCGTCCCATTCGGGACCGAGTTCATCCCAATCGTCCGACATGGTCAGCTTCACATGGCTGAACGCGCCCACCCGCGGCAGCTTCGGCGCAGCGGGCACCTCGGCCGCAGCCAGTTCCACCACCGGCCTGCCGTCGCGCGTGACCTCGATGTGCTCGCCGGCCTCGGCGCGGCGCAGCAGTTCGCCGATCCGCGCCTCCGCTTCCTCCACCGTCACGCGGACCGCGCCTGCCTGCCGTGCATGCTCGTTCATGGCGGATACCCCGTTTCCGGACAGTCTAAGCCAATCGGGACCGGCCGACAAATCCGCCGCCCTCCAGCCAGGATGCCTTTCATGACCCGCATCTTCGAGACGCCGCTCTATCCCTACAGGCGTTCGCCCGACCAGGACGCGGCCTCGCCCGTGCGCCATCCGGTGATCGTCGTCGGCGCCGGCCCGGTCGGGCTCGCGGCCGCCATCGACCTCGCGATGAAGGACGTGCCGGTGGTCGTGCTCGACGACAACGACAAGGTCTCGTTCGGCTCGCGCGCCATCTGCTTTTCCAAGCGCACGCTGGAAATCCTCGACCGGCTGGGCGTCGATCCGGGCATCGTCGACAAGGGCGTGACCTGGAACCTCGGCAAGGTGTTCTTCGGCGACCGCCAGGTCTACGGCTTCAACCTGCTACCCGAGGCGGGCCACCGGCGGCCGGCCTTCATCAATCTGCAGCAGTACCATTTCGAGAAATATCTGGTCGATCGGGTCGCCGAACTGGCCGCCGAGGGCAGGCCGATCGAGATCCGCGGCCGCAGCCGGGTGACGGCGGTCGTGCCGACGCAGAACGGCGTGTCGCTGTCGGTCGAGACGCCGGACGGCCCCTACCGGCTGGAGGCCGACTGGCTGATCGCCTGCGACGGCGCCAATTCGCCGATCCGGGCGATGCTCGGGCTCGATTTCGTCGGCCGGGTGTTCGAGGACAACTTCCTGATCGCCGACGTGAAGATGGAGGCGGAGTTTCCGACCGAGCGCTGGTTCTGGTTCGACCCGCCCTTCAACAAGGGCCAGTCGGCGCTCCTCCACAAGCAGCCCGACGGCGTCTGGCGCATCGATCTCCAGCTCGGCTGGAACATCGACAAGGACGAGGAGAAGAAGCCGGAGAACGTCATCCCGCGGCTGAAGGCGATGCTCGGCGACGACGTCGCCTTCGAGCTCGAATGGGTGTCGATCTACACCTTCCAGTGCCGGCGCATGGAGCGCTTCCGCCACGGACACGTGCTGTTCGCCGGCGATTCGGCCCACCAGGTGTCGCCCTTCGGCGCGCGCGGCGCGAATTCCGGCATCCAGGACACGGACAACCTCGCCTGGAAGCTGAAGCTCGTCATCGACGGCGCAGCCCCCGCGAGCCTGCTCGACAGCTACGACGCCGAGCGCGTGCACGGCGCCGACGAGAACATCCTCAACTCCTCGCGCTCGACCGATTTCATCACGCCGAAATCGGACACCAGCCGGCTGTTCCGCGACGCCGTGCTCGACCTGTCGGAGCGCTATGAATTCGCCCGCCCGCTGGTGAATTCGGGTCGACTGTCGGTGCCCTGCGCCTATGACGGCCTGCCGCTCAACGGGCCGGACGCCGAGGGCCTGCCCGCGCGCACGCGGCCGGGCACGCCTGCCGCCGACGCGCCGGTCGGCGGGGGCTGGCTCCTCGACCGCCTGAACGGCGGCTTCCGGTTGATGACGATCGACGCGGATGCGCCGGACCGGCTGGAGATCGGCGGCGTCGCCGTCGAGCGGCTCGCCCTGTCGGCGGCCGACGACCCGAGCGGCATGCTCGCCGCGCGCTATCTCGGCGACGCCGCCGGCGCGGTCTACCTGATGCGGCCCGACCAGCACGTCGCCGCCCGCTGGACAGCCTTCGACGAAGCCGCCGTTTCGGCAGCGCTGGCCCGCGCCACCGGACGCGCCTGAGGACCATGGACATGACCACGCTCGTCACCACCCCCAACATCCCCCGCCCGGACGATTTCTATGCCGAGCTGCTTTCCCTGCACGAGGGCCTGACGAAGGCGCAGAGCGACGCGGTCAACGCGCGGCTGATCCTGCTGCTCGCCAACCACATCGGCGACCGCGCCGTCCTGTCGGAAGCGATGGCCGCGGCGAAGGCCGGCTGACCGTCTCCACGTGGCCGCCTGCGAGACCCTTCGCCGCGCTTTGCCTTTGCGGCGAAACGGATTATGAGGACGCAGGCATCCGGCCCCGGCGCGGCGCGTCGGCGCGGGCAGAGTGAGACGAGGAAGGTTCGATGGCGCTGATCGCATCCACGCCCAGGCTGGTCACCGTGTTCGGAGGCTCCGGCTTCGTCGGCCGGCACATCGTGCGGGCGCTGGCCAAGCGCGGCTACCTCGTGCGCGTCGCCTGCCGTCGCCCCGATCTCGCCGGCCATCTCCAGCCGCTCGGCAATGTCGGCCAGATCCAGCCGATCCAGGCCAATCTGCGCTATCGCTGGTCGATCGAGCGGGCTCTCGACGGGGCCGACTACGCGATCAACTGCGTCGGCATCCTGCACGAGGGCGGGCGCCAGCGCTTCTCGTCCGTTCAGGCCTTCGGCGCCCAGGCGATCGCCGAGGTCTGCCGCGCCAACGGCATCTCGATGACCCAGATCAGCGCGATCGGCGCGGACGCTCAGTCGCAGTCCGAATACGCCCGCAGCAAGGCCGCCGGCGTCGCGGCCGTGCTCGACGCCGTCCCCGACGCGGTGATCCTGCGCCCCTCGATCGTCTTCGGACCCGAGGATTCCTTCTTCAACCGCTTCGCCGAGATGGCGCGCTTCTCGCCCGTGCTGCCGCTGATCGGCGGCGGCACGACGAAGTTCCAGCCGGTCTATGTCGGCGACGTCGCCGAAGTGGCCGCGCGTGCGGCCGACGGAAAGATCGCCGGCGGCGCGAGCTACGATCTCGGCGGCCCGCAGGTGCTCACCTTCCGCGAATGCATGGAGACGATGCTCGAGGTCATCGAGCGCAAGCGCTGGCTGGTCAGCGTTCCCTGGCCCGTGGCGCGCCTGCAGGCGTCGGTGCTCGAGATGCTGCCGAACCCGCTCCTGACCACCGACCAGCTGAAGCAGCTCGCCGTCGACAACGTCGTCTCGGAGGCAGCGATCCGCGACGGCCGCACGCTGCAGGGCCTCGGCATCCGGCCGCAGTCGCTGGAGGCGATCCTGCCGACCTATCTCTGGCGCTTCCGCCGCACCGGCCAGTATTCGACCGGCACCGTCACGCACTGACCGCCGACCGCTGCCGCTCCCGCGCCGTCATCCCGGGCCTGTCCCGAGGATCTGCTGCGCTTGCGGGTCGCGCAGCTCCCGTGGGCACATCGACGGTTCGAAAGCGCCAACTTTTCAGGACGGAGCAGATCCTCGGGACAAGCCCGAGGATGACGGCGGTTCGACGTTCCAACCGCCTCCTCGGTGCTGAAACGCGGGCGAAGATGCGTCCGGGGGCCTGACGAAGCCACACGCCGTCATCCTCGGGCTTGTCCCGAGGATCTGCTGCGCATCCCGGTCGCGCAGCTCCCGTGGTCGCATCGACGGTTCGGACGCCAACTTTTCAGGGCGATGCAGATCCTCGGGACAAGCCCGAGGATGACGGCGGTTCGACGTTCCAACCGCCTGTTCGGTGCTGAAAAGCGGGCGAAGATGCGACCGGAGAGGCCGGACGTCGCCCTCCCGCCTCAGCCCCAGATCATCAGCGCTGCAAGCCCGACCGTGCCGACCACGAGGCGCCACCAGCCGAACAGCGCGTAGCCGCGCTTCGACACGAAGTCGAGCAGCGAGCGGACCACGAACACCGCCACGACGAAGGAGGCCACGAAGCCGACGCCGATGAGCAGCAGGTCGTCGGTGGAGAGGATGTCGCGGTTCTTGTAGAGGTCGTAGGCGAAGGCGCCGGCCATGGTGGGCATGGCGAGGAAGAACGAGAACTCCGCCGCCGAGCGCTTGTCGGTCCCCATCAGGAGCGCGCCGACGATGGTGGCGCCGGAGCGCGAGGTGCCGGGGATCATCGCCAGGCACTGGAACAGGCCGATCTTCAGGCACAGTCCGAGCGGATAGTCCATCACGTCGGTGTAGCGCGGCTTCAGCGCCCAGCGGTCCACCCACAGGAGGATGATGCCGCCGAGGATCAGCATGACGCAGATCAGCATCGGCGTCTCGAACAGCACCGCCTTGATGAAGCCGTGCGCCATCGCGCCGATGACGGCGGCGGGCAGGAAGGCGATCAGGATGCCGAGGACGAAGCGCCGCGCCCGCGCATCGGCGGGCAGCGCGATCAGCAGGTTCCACAGCCGGCCGAAATAGACCGTCAGGATGGCGAGGATCGCGCCGAGCTGGATCAGCACCTCGAAGGACTTGCCGGCCGATTCGAAGCCGAGGAAGTGGCCGGCGAGCAGGATGTGGCCGGTCGAGGAGACGGGGATGAACTCCGTCAGCCCCTCCAGCAGGCCGAGAAGGAGGGCTCCGACGATGCTCTGGCTGTCCATCCGGGAATTCCGTTCGAGTGTGCGATTGAACGCGGCTTGCTTGTCATGATGCCCGCATGCCCCTATAGCACGGGCCTTGCTCGCGACCGGGCTGCGGGACGCTTCGGAGCGCCGGTCGCTCTTAGCGCCGCAGCCGCGAAAACGCCACAGGGTTGTATCCAGTCCGCCTCATGCTGACTTTGTTCCATCATCCGCTCGACGCCTCCTGCCGCTTCGTCCGCCTCGCCTTCGGCGAATACGGCGAGGAACTGGCCCTCATCGAGGAGAAGCCCTGGGTCCGGCGCAAGGAGTTCCTGGCGCTGAACCCGGCCGGCAGCCTGCCGGTGCTGCTGGCCGAAGGCGACGCCGCGATCGTCGGGGCGACCGTGATCGCCGAATACATCGACGAGACGCGCGGCGCCATCAAGCGCGAACGGCGGCTCTTCGCCGAAAACCCCTTCGCGCGGGCCGAAGCCCGCCGGCTGGTCGACTGGTATCTCGGCAAGACGGAGGCCGAGGTGACGAAGCACCTCGCCCGCGAGCGCGCCTTCAAGCCGCTGATGCCGCGCGAGCAGGGCGGCGGTTCGCCGGACGCGCAGGCGATCCGGGTGGCCCGGTCCAACCTGAAGCCGCACATGAAATACACCAACTGGCTGGCCGGCACCCGCGACTGGCTGGCGGGCGACACGATGAGCTATGCCGATCTCGCCGCCGCCGGGTCGCTGTCGGTGCTCGACTATCTGGGCGAGATCGACTGGAGCGACTATCCCGCGGCCCGCGACTGGTACGTCCGCATCAAGTCGCGGCCCTCGTTCCGGCCGCTGCTGGCCGACCGGATGTCAGGCCTGCCGCCGGTGTCGCACTACGCGGATCTCGACTTCTGATGAGCGGCGGCGCCGCACGGCCCGACGGGAGCCGGCTGCGGGCCTTTCTCGACGCGGCCGCCCGCGACGCCGGCTTCGACGTGCTGCGGGTGACGACCCCCGATGCCGCCCCCCATGCCGCTGCAAGGCTGGCCGAATTCGTCCGCCAGGGGCGTCACGGCACCATGGACTGGATCCCCGAGACCCTGGAGCGGCGGAGTTCGCCGCGCCGGCTCTGGGGCGAGGTGCGCAGCGTCGTCATGCTCGGCATGAATTACGGGCCGGAGCACGACCCGCTGGCGGTGCTTCAGCAGCGCTCCCGCGCGGCGATTTCGGTCTATGCGCAGAACCGCGACTATCACGACGTCATGAAGGGCCGGCTCAAGATTGTCGCCGGCCGGTTCGCGGCCCGCGCCGGCGCGGACGTGAAGGTGTTCGTCGACACCGCCCCGGTGATGGAAAAGCCGCTCGCCGCCGCGGCCGGCCTCGGCTGGCAGGGCAGGCACACCAACCTCGTCAGCCGCGACTTCGGCTCCTGGCTGTTCCTGGGCTCGATCTTCACGACGGCCGACCTTGCCCCCGACGAGCCCGAGCGGGACCATTGCGGCTCGTGCCGCGCCTGCCTCGACATCTGCCCGACCGACGCCTTCCCGGCGCCCTACCAGCTCGATGCGCGGCGCTGCATCTCCTACCTGACCATCGAGCACAAGGGACCGATCCCGCTCGAATTCCGCGGGAGGATCGGCAACCGCATCTATGGCTGCGACGACTGCCTGGCCGCCTGCCCCTGGAACAAGTTCGCCCGCACCGCCTCCGAAGCCAGGCTCGCCGCGCGCGACGACCGCCGCGCGCCGCCGCTCGCCGACCTGCTCGGCCTCGACGACGCGGGCTTCCGCGAAGCCTTCTCCGGCTCGCCGATCAAGCGCATCGGCCGCGACCGCTTCCTCCGCAACGTGCTGATCGCGGCCGGAAACTCCGGCGACGCCGCGCTCGGCCGGCGCTGCGCCGATCTCGTCGGCGACCCCTCGCCGCTGGTGCGCGGCGCAGCGATCTGGGCTGCAGCCCGTCTCCTGGGACCGGACGACCTGCGCCGCCTGCACGCCGCGCACGGCACAGATCCCGAGACCGCCGACGAATGGCGCGCCGCGCTCGCAACCACCGACCAGCACGAGGACGTCACCGCATGAGGATCTTCATCTTCGGCGCCGGCTATTCCGGCCGGGCCTTCGCGAGGCGCATGGCCGGCAGGGCCGAATGGATCGCCGGCACCACCCGTTCGGAGGGCAAGCTCGACGCGCTGTCGCGCGACGGCATGCGGCCGGTGCTCTTCGACGGCGCGGCGCCGTCGCCCGAGGCGCAGGCGCTTCTCGCCGGGACCACGCATCTCGTCGTGTCGGCCGGCCCGCAGAACGGCGAGGACCCCGTGCTGGCCGCGGCGCGGGAGACGATTCTCGCCGCCATGCCGGCGCTCGAATGGATCGGCTATCTCTCGACCGTCGGCGTCTATGGCGACCATGACGGCGCCTGGGTGACCGAGGACGGCGAATGCCGGCCGAGCGCCCAGCGCTCCACCGAACGGCTGAAGGCGGAGGCCGGCTGGCTCGACCTCGGCCGCGAACGCGGCGTGCCGGTGGCCGTGCTGCGGCTGTCGGGCATCTACGGCCCCGGCCGCAATGCGCTGGTGAACCTTGCCGGCGGCACGGCGAAGCGGGTCATCCGCGAGGGCCAGGTGTTCAACCGCATCCACGTCGCCGACATCGCCGCGGCGCTCGAGCATCTCGGCACGCGCGGTCTCGGCGGCATCTACAACGTCACCGACGACCGCCCCTGCCCGCCGCAGGACGTGATCACCTTCGCCGCGTCGCTGATGGGCGTCGCGCCGCCGCCGGAAGTCCCCTTCGAGGAGGCGGCGCTGTCGCCGATGGCCCTGTCCTTCTGGGGCGAGAACAAGCGCGTCTCCAACGCGAAGATCCGCCAGACCGGCTTCGACTTCGGCTATCCCGACTACGAGACGGCGCTGACGCGCATGTGGCGCGAGGACGACTGGCGCGGCGAACCGGACGAGATTCGGACGACGCGGCGAAAGCTGGTATGATTCGCATTCGAGCGGCCGCGTTAAGGTTTCGGTAACCGGAGCGCCACAGGCTGCGGCCATGGAGAGACCGGCGGAAACGACCCGGCGCGGTCTCGAAAAGGCCACCAACGGCGGAGATCGTCCGGCGATGAGACAGACGGCTTACCTGATGCGTGCCGCGGCGCTCGCGGCAGCCCTTGCCGGAGCGATCCTCTCGCCGGCACCGGCCGTCGCCGCCGAGCCGCTGGCCAAGACGCTGTTCGGCGCGCAGAAGCTGCCGGCGGCCACGGCGCCCGAATCCTACGGCTTCTATTCCAAGGGCTGCTTCGCCGGCGGCATGGCGATCGCCGTCGACGGCCCCAACTGGCAGGCCATGCGCCTGTCGCGCAACCGCCGCTGGGGCCACCCCGCGATGATCTCGCTGCTCGAACGCTTCGCGCGCGACGCGGCGAAGGACGGCTGGAACGGGCTGCTCGTCGGCGACATCTCGCAGCCGCGCGGCGGACCGATGCTGTCGGGCCATGCCTCGCACCAGATCGGCCTCGACGCCGACATCTGGTTCACGCCGATGCCGGACCGGCGGCTCTCCGAACAGGAGCGCGAGACCGTGTCCTCCCGCTCGATGATCAAGGACGGCACGCTGCTGGTCGACGACAGGGCCTGGACCCCGGCGCATGTCGCGGTGCTGAAGCGCGCGGCGAGCTATGGCGAGGTCGAGCGCATCCTCGTCCATCCGGGCATCAAGAAGAAGCTCTGCGACACCGTGAAGGGCGACCGCACCTGGCTTCGCAAGGTGCGGCCGTTCTGGGGCCATGATTCGCATTTCCACATCCGCATCGGCTGCCAGCCGGGCTCGGAAGGCTGCAAGGGCCAGCAGGCCGTGCCGGCGAGCGAGGGCTGCGACAAGTCGCTCGCCTGGTGGTTCACCGAGGAACCGTGGCGGCCCAACAAGAACCCCGACGCGCCGAAGGCACGCGACATCATGACGATGGCCGCCCTGCCCGCGGCCTGCCGCGCCGTGCTGAAGGCGCCCTCGCCGCCGTCGGAGGCCGCCGTGACGGTCGACGGTTCCGGCCGGCCGGCGGTGGCCTCGGTCTCCGTCACGGTCGCCGCCAGCGCTGCGGCACCCGTGCCGTCTGGAGACATTCCCGTTCCGACGCCCCGTCCGCAGCCCTGACGCCCAGGGCAGACGGGGTCCACTTCGTTGCAATCGGTGCTAAATCGGTTTAGGTGCAGGCGATGGCCCGACCGGAGAGGACCAGAGGACCGTGGCGGAAAGACTGCGTCTCGCGCTGATCGCGCACGACCAGAAGAAGGACGACCTCGTCGCCTTCGCGCAGGCGCATGCCGGTTTCCTCGCCGGCTGCGACCTCGTGGCCACGGGCACGACCGGCGGCCGGATCGTCGAGGCCTGCCCGGCGCTGACGGTGACCCGCATGAAGAGCGGTCCGCTCGGCGGCGACCAGCAGATCGGCGCGCTGATCGCGGAGGGCCGGATCGACGTGCTGGTCTTCTTCGTCGATCCGCTCACCCCGCTGCCGCACGACGTCGACGTAAAGGCGCTGATGCGGCTCGCCACGGTCTATGATATCCCGATGGCGCTGAACCGGGCGACGGCCGAGATCGTTCTGTCGGCGGCAAACACTCTCAGGCGGACCGGAGCCGGCGCTCCGGGCCAGAACGGTTGAAGACGAAATGGCCCAGTCGATCGACACCACCCACGTGCTGAAGTTCCCGGTGCTGATCGGCGACATCGGCGGGACCAACGCGCGCTTCGCGCTGCTGGTCGATTCCTATGCCGAGCCGAAGGAATTCCCCATCGTCCAGACGGCGGATTTCGCCAACATCGACGAGGCCATCCAGGCCTCGATCCTCGACCGCACCTCGATCATGCCGCGCTCGGCGGTGCTCGCCGTCGCCGGGCCGATCGACGGCGACGAGGTCGACCTGACCAATTGCGACTGGGTCGTGCGGCCGCTGGAGATGCGCCGGACGCTCGGGCTCGAGGACATCGTCCTCCTCAACGATTTCGAGGCGCAGGCGCTTGCCGTGGTGGCGCTGGGCGAGGAGCACATGGTCAAGATCGGCGCCGGCGAGGCCGAGCCGGACGCCAGCCGCGTCGTGCTCGGACCCGGCACCGGCCTCGGCGTGGCAGGGCTGATCCATGCCTGCCGCACCTGGATCCCGGTTCCGGGCGAAGGCGGCCACATGGACATGGGTCCGCGCACCCCGCGCGACTTCGAGGTCTTCCCGCACATCGAGCGGATCGAGGGGCGGATCTCCGGCGAGCAGCTGCTCTGCGGCCGCGGCCTCGTCAACGTCTACCGCGCCATCGCCCGCGCGGACGCGAAGGAAGCGCCCTTCACGACGCCGGCCGAGATCACCACCGCCGGCCTCGCCGGCAGCGACGCGATCGCCGTCGAGGCGCTCGAGATGTTCGTGACCTGCCTCGGGCGCATCGCCGGCGATCTCGCGCTGGTGTTCATGAGCCGCGGCGGCGTCTATCTCACCGGCGGCATCGCGCAGAAGATCGTCGCGGCGCTGAAGCATCCCCGCTTCCGCGAGGCCTTCGAGGACAAGGCGCCGCACAGCGCGCTTCTGAAGGCGATCCCGATCTACGTCATCACCCATCCGCTGGCGGCGCTGACCGGGCTCGCCGCCTATGCCCGCACGCCCGCCCGTTTCGGCGTCGAGACGCGCGGCCGGCGCTGGCCGGCGCGCTGACGCGCCGTGGCCGGGCGCGATCCGGTGCGGCCGCCGCGACCGCAGGCCGCGCGGGGCGTGGAACAGGGCGGTTCCCAACGCCGGGGAAAGGCTCTAAAGGGAGCCGGACTTTTTGGTTCCCGTCCGCCGCTCGCCGCGCCGCGGGACAATGCGAGGATCGGATCCCACTTTGGCTCTTGACGAGACCGCGACCCGGCGGGTGAGGCAGGACGAGATCGTCTCGCTGCTCGTCCGCATCTTCCGCGAGAACGGGCGGGAATATGTCGGCACCTATTCGATCGCGGTGGCCTGCCTGCTCGCCGTCGCCGCCACGACCGCCTTCTCCGCCTGGATCATGAACGACGTCGTCAACTCGATCTTCTACGAGCGGCGCTACGACCTCATCATGATCATCTCGGGCTCGATCGCGGCGGCCTTCGTCGTGCGCGGTTTCGCCACCTATCTGCAGTCGGTCCTGCTGGCGAAGGTCGGCAACAACCTCGTCGCGCGCTACCAGCGGCGGATGTTCGACCATCTGATGCGGCTCGGCATCGACTTCTTCGCCGACACCCGCTCGGCCGAACTCGCGGCGCGGATCAACCAGAACGTCGGCGGCATCCGCGATCTGCTCAACATGACCATCACTTCGATCGCCCGCGACGCGATCTCGCTGATCGCGCTGGTGGGCGTCATGGTGTTCCAGGATCCGCTGCTGTCGCTGTTCGCGCTGCTGATCGGCCCGCCGATGATCTTCGCCGTCAACTACCTGATGCGGCGCGTGCGCGTCATCACGCGCGAATCGATCGAGTACAATTCGCGGCTGATCGGCGCCGTGCAGGAGGCCACGCAGGGCATCGCCATCGTCAAGGCCTTCACGATGGAGGACCAGCTGCGCGGCAAGCTCGACCAGCTGATCACCATCGCCGAGCACAAGGCCAACAAGATCGCCCGCGTGTCGGAGCGCATGACGCCGATCTCGGAGGTGCTGGCGGGCTTCGCCATCGCCGGCGTCATCGCCTATGCCGGCTACCGCGCGTCGGTGGCGGGCGAGCCGCCCGGCGCCGTCTTCTCCTTCATCGCCGCGCTGCTGCTCGCCTACGATCCGGCGCGGCGGCTGGCGCGGGTGCAGGTCAACCTCGAGCGCTCGCTCGTCAATGCGCGCATGATCTACGAGATCCTCGACGTCGAGCCGCTGCAGCGCGACGCCGCCGACGCCGCCGAGCTTTCGCCCGCAGCCGGCGAGATCCGCTTCGACCGCGTCGTGTTCGGCTATGCACCGGGCCAGCCGGTGCTGAACGGGGTGAGCTTCACGGCGGCCGCCGGCCGCACCACCGCCATCGTCGGCACCTCGGGGGCCGGCAAGTCCACCATCATCGCGCTGATGCAGCGCTTCTACGACGTGTGGGACGGCGCCATCACCATCGACGGGCAGAACATCGCCGGCGTCACCAAGCAGTCGCTGCGCCGCTCCATCGCCTATGTCTCGCAGCAGCCCTATCTCTTCGAAGGCACGATCCGCGACAACATCCGCTACGGCCGTCCCGACGCCACCGACGCGGAGGTGGAGGAAGCGGCACGGCTGGCCCAGGCCGACGACTTCGTGCGCGCCCTGCCGCGCGGCTACGACACGCCGGTCGGCGAGAACGGCATGACCTTCTCGGGCGGCCAGCGCCAGCGCCTGTCGATCGCCCGCGCCATCGTGCGCAAGGCGCCGATCCTGCTGCTCGACGAGGCGACCTCGGCGCTCGACAACGAATCCGAAGCGAAGGTGCAGAAGGCGCTGGAGACGGTGATGGTGGGCCGCACCACGATCGTCATCGCGCACCGGCTGTCGACCGTGGTCAATGCCGACCGCATCCTGGTGCTGGAGGCCGGCCACCTGATCGAGGAAGGCACCCACGAGGAATTGCTGGCCGACGAGTTCGGCATCTATCATCGCTTCTACCAGATGCAGAGCCGGGTGAACTTCGACATCGTGCGCGACATTCCCGCGCCGGAGCCGGTCACCCTCGGCCGGCGGGGCAGGCGGAGGAAGGCATGAGCGACATGAGGCTGGTGGTGGTCGGCGCCGGCGGGCGCATGGGCCAGGCGCTGGTGCGGGCCATCCACGCCATCGACGGCGTTTCGGTGGCAGCCGCGGTCGAGCGTCCCGGCTCGCCGCATCTCGGCCGCGACGCCGGCGAACTGGCGGGCGTCGGCCCGCTCGGGGTCCCGATCGGCGACGACCCGCTGCCCGCCTTCGCGGCGGCCGACGGCGTGCTCGACTTCACCTCGCCGAAGGCCTCCGTCGAGTTCGCCGGCTATGCCGCGCAGGCGCGCATCGTCCACGTCATCGGCACCACCGGCTGCGGACCGGACGAGGACGCGGCCATCGCGGCGGCCGCCCGCCACGCCACCATCGTCAAGTCGGGCAACATGAGCCTCGGCGTCAACCTGCTCGGCGCGCTGGTGCGCCAGGCGGCGCGCGCGCTCGGCCCCGATTTCGACATCGAGATCCTCGAGATGCACCACCGCCACAAGGTCGACGCGCCCTCGGGCACCGCGCTGCTGCTCGGCGCGCAGGCTGCCGAAGGGCGCGGCATCGATCTCGCCGAACACGCCGTGCGCAGCCGCGACGGCCACACGGGGCCGCGGCCGGAAGGCTCGATCGGCTTCGCCACGCTGCGCGGCGGCTCGGTGATCGGCGAGCATTCGGTGGTCTTCGCGGGCGAGGGCGAACGCATCGTGCTCTCCCACATCGCCGAGAACCGCACCATCTTCGCCCGCGGCGCCGTGCGCGCGGCACTCTGGGCACGCGGCCGCAAGCCCGGCCTGTTCTCGATGCTCGACGTGCTCGGGATCGCCTGACCATGGCCCCCTGCCCGGCCGCCGGGCGCCGCGCCCGCCCCGCCTCTTCCCTCAAGAACCTGCAAGCATAGGAGCCGCCCATGTCCGGAACGCTGGTGCTCGTCCGTCACGGCCAGAGCGAATGGAACCTGAAGAACCTGTTCACGGGCTGGCGCGACCCGGGCCTGACCGAGAAGGGCCACGAGGAGGCGAAGGCCGCCGGCCGGGCGCTGAAGGCGCGCGGCCTCTCCTTCGACATCGCCTATACCTCCGCGCTCTCGCGCGCCCAGGTCACCTGCGCCCACATCCTGGACGCCGTCGGCCAGCCCGGCCTCGAGACCATCCGCGACCAGGCGCTGAACGAGCGCGACTATGGCGACCTGTCGGGCCTCAACAAGGACGACGCGCGGGCGAAATGGGGCGAGGAGCAGGTCCATGTCTGGCGCCGCTCCTACGACATCGCGCCGCCCGGCGGCGAGAGCCTGAAGGACACCGGCGCCCGCGTCTGGCCCTATTACCTGCACGACATCCAGCCGCACGTGCTGCGCGGGCAGACCGTGCTCGTCGCCGCCCACGGCAATTCGCTGCGCGCCCTGATCATGGCGCTCGACGGCCTGTCGAAGGACGAGGTGGTGAAGATGGAACTCGGCACCGGCGTGCCGGTGATCTACCGCCTCAACGCCGATTCCACCGTGGCCTCGAAGGACATCCTCGGCTGAGGCAAGGCGCGGGCGGCAGCGCGCGACGGCAAGACTTGGCGGCGCCGGCGGGGGCTGACGGCCGCCGGCCTCCTCCCTTCCCGATCCGCATCCCCCCGAAGAACCTCCCCGGCCCGCCAACGGCGGGCCGATCGACGGTCGGCGCCAATCGCGGCGATAGGCACGGGCACCCGTCGGCGGTCGCCGCCGGCCGCCTTCCGCAGCGACACCCGCCCCGCCCGCACGCCCCCGCGCACGACGTTGAAAATAAGCTCGATTTCTCCCCACTCCCGCATTGACACCACCCGGCGCCCCGCATAAACGAAGCCTCGCACCTGCCCAGGTGGCGGAATTGGTAGACGCGCACGGTTCAGGTCCGTGTGCCGCAAGGCGTGGAGGTTCGAGTCCTCTCCTGGGCACCAAGGCTTCCCTAAGCCATTGAAACCCTGATATCTAAGGATTTTCAGCCCGCGCACTGGGTCACAGGAGCGGGTCACAATGGTACTTCGGATGCCGAGACCGACGACGCGGGAAAATTCGTCCTTCCTTCAGTTCAGGTGCCGCGTCCCGGCGGATATCGCGCAAGTCGCTCGCGGCAAGCTGGTCCTTGTCGAGCTACCGGCGGCAAGTACCGAACCGCCGGTCACGGTGTCTGCGACGGCCGGCACTTTCATCAAGTTCAGCCTCCGCACCCGCGACCCGAACGTCGCGAAGGTCCGCAGCGCCGCCGCGAACACTCAGGTGAACCAGCAGTTCGCAGCGTGGAGAAGCGGTCCCGCGTCGCTGTCGCAGCGGCAGCTCGTGGGCTTGTCGGGCGAGGTCTATCGGCTGGTCGTCGAGAAGTTCGAGGAGAACCCCGGCACTCCCGAAAACTGGGCCGCGTTCAAGGCGTTCAATCGCGCGGCCAAGGAAGGGCGGCTGCTCAATGTTCCGCTGTTCGACGCCGCCCGCCTTCCGGCTCCCGGCGATGCGTACGCCGCATTCGGCGAAGAGCTGACTTCGGGGGTGAACACGCTGCCGAGGACGGTCGAACCGATCGAGGCGCTGGAACGGCGCTTCGGGTGGCTGACCAACTGGGTCCTCCAGAAGCACGGCCTTGCAGTCGATCCGGAGACCCGCGCCCGCCTCCTGGCGCAGGTCGAGCAGGCCGCGACGGACGCCGGCTGGGCTCTGAAGCGGAATGCTTCCGGTGACTACTCTCCCGACCCCAAGGCGAGCCGGTTCCCTCCCGTGGCCGTTGGTTCGATAGGCACGGCCATTTCGCTGGACGATCTCTTCGACCGCTGGAGCAAGGAGGCGATGCCTGCCGCCAGCACGCGCTCGACGTGGTCGGGTAACGTGCGTTTCCTGAAGGAGCATCTTGGCTCCAAGGCGAACGACATCCGGCGCATAACCAGCGACGATATCGTGGCGTGGAAGGACGCGGCAGTGGCGCGGGGCCGCAGCGCCAAGACGATCAACGACAGCTACCTCGGTTCGGCCAAGGCGCTGCTCAACTACGCGGTCAGCAACAAGCTGCTCACGGACAATCCCGCCGAAGGCGTCCGCGTGATCGTCCGGAACCGCGCCGGCACCGGGCAGCAGCCCTACAGCGATCAGGAGGTCGCCCGGCTGCTTGCCCTAGCTGATAAGGAGAGCGACCAGGCCCGTCGCTGGCTGCCGTGGCTCCTTGCCGGGACAGGTGCCCGCGTGGGCGAGATCGTGCAGCTCTGGGGAAGCCGCATCAGGGAAGTCGAGGGGCATTGGGTTATGGTCATCGCCCCGGCAGAGGACGGCGGAAGCCTGAAGAACGAGGGCAGCGAACGAACCGTGCCGCTGCACCCCGCACTTGTCGAAGCCGGGTTTCTGGACTTCGTCCGGGAGCGCGGGCAAGGTCCGCTCTTCTACCGCCGATCATCCGGGAGGGCGTCCCGGCGACACGCCAGCAAGGGTGTTTCGAACCGGCTGTCGACGTGGATACGCGCGGCGGGCTTCACCGACCCGCGCAAAGCCCCTGCCCACGCCTTCCGCCACTGGTTCAAGAGCGCCGCCTCCCGGCGAGGCGTCTCGGACAGCCTAGCGGATGCCATCCAAGGACACGCCGCCGCATCCGTCGCCGCGCGGTACCGGCATTTCGACGTGAAAGATATGGCAGCGGCCATCGCCGCGATCCCGCTGCCGCCGTTGGCGGTGTGACGTTCATTCCCGCACTTGTTCTTGTGCGGGAGCTAGCTGAGCCGGTCAGCACGTAGCGATTCGCTGCAATGGGCAAGGTGGCACGGAAAAGCAGCCTCCGCGTTGTCGGCGCGAGAAGGACTCTCTCGGTCGCGCCCGCAGCGATCGTGCCGGGGATGACTTAGAGCATGATGGAATGCGGACATTCTGCCGCTGGGCGAGCTTAGTAGAAAGCATACGGGCCTACTTCGGCGCTTTCGGCGCCGGCAACAGAATTTTGCTGATTTCCTTCTTGGGGGAATCGAAAGCGAAACTTGTGTGTAACACGGCGCGGCTCTTGTCTGCTCCCGATTCTGGATGCTCTAATTTCGGTGGAGGATTTCATGGCGCGGCTTTCTGAATATCAAGATCAGCTTAATCGGCTACTGGATCTTGCGCATCATCAAGTGCATTTTGCGGAGGCGAAGAACGGTGCTCTGATAACTCTAAACTTCGCCCTCATAGTGGGCATGGCGGCGATATCGGGCGAAGAAATTGCATGGCAATGGCGTGTCTATATGTTTAGCGTTGGCGCCACTCTGGGCTTGGCGGGCATTGTAGCTATGTTATCCTTCTTGCCCCGACTGACCCCTATCCCGGATGAGGTTCGCAAAATTGGGGGCAACGTCGCTTTTACTGGCGACATTGCGATGATGGGTTCAGGATCTCTGCTTCTGGCGCTGAAATCGAAGATGGTGCTGACAGATGACCCGACGCCTTACTGCCGTGACCTCGCCGAACAAACCTACGTAAACGCTCGCATTGCTGCGACGAAGTTTCGTCGGTTCCGCCTTGCTATGTGGCTGACTGTTGGGGGGTTCTTGTTTCCGACGGTGTGGATTGCTTCACAAGCCGTAACCGGCGCATTGACCCTCTGGAGTTGAGATGGCTTGGAAGGAAGACTTGGAGATTTGGGTAGATGGTCATTTTGGTTCATCATTCGATGTTCGCGACGGAACGGTCGTACCGACCACGGACAGTGTCAGCAAAAATCAAGCAGTTAACCTTGATGCCTCTTTTTTGTACGCAGATTTAGCAGGATCTTCAGAGCTAGCCCGTCATTGCCCATGGGAGACAACCGCAAAGATAATACGGGCATTCTTAGATACCTCAACTCGTCTAATTCGGGCATATCGAGGCGAGATACGTAGCTTTGATGGCGACCGCGTTATGGGCGTTTTTGTCGGGGACATGTCGCAGACAAACGCCACCAAATGCGCAAGAGAAATATTTTACACGGTGGAAAATATACTCGGGCCAAAGGCTTATAAAAAGTTCACATCAATCTCAAAAAACGGAATTAAGCTCAAGTGCGGCGTCGGAGTCGACTATGGAACAAGTAGAACAGTTCGAGCTGGAATCCGAAACAACAACGACCTAATTTGGATAGGCAGACCACCAAACATGGCTGCGAAATTGTCTGACGTTCGAAAATATCCTTATTCCGTTATGATACACAAGGACGTCTACACATCACTTCCGGATATTGAGAAATACAATGATGGGAAAGATATTTGGGAGTCTCGAAGCTTCAAGCTTTCTGGCGCAACCCACACTATCTATCGAACAAGGTGGCCGAAATACCCATAGCTATTCGGAAACCATCAAACATCCAAGTGTGCCCCTCTTAGGTGCCATCAAGTCCGGCACTCCAGAAAACCTTACCGTCTGAGGCACATGTCTGGGGGGCTGCAACCGCTCCAGCCGTGGCGGCTCCCGGTTATGTGAAATGCCTTGAAGGGCCGTAATGGGCAACTTATTCAACGGTCCGACCGCATAGCAGTGAGGATTGTGGGCAGCTTAGAGCCGCCGGGACCCGTGCAAAATGCACCCCCATGGGCTGCACAGGTCCCGGCTTAGAAGCCGCCTAGAAGTCTGTGTCCTCGTCCTCGTCCTGATCCGCGCTCATTGAGCCGGCTGTCCGGGGAGGATCGAAGTCCGTCCACTCATCGACGTCGCCATAGAGGTACTCGGCCATGTTCCGCAGGCGTCTGCCGAACGCGGCCTGAAGAATTTCCGCAACGAGGTTTTCGTCGTGCCGGGCGGTCCGCCCGACAACGTCGAGAATGGCTTTGGACAGCTCCTTTATCTTCCTGTCCCTCGCGGCGCCCTCCAGCTCCCTTTCCGGGGTCCAGTCGGCCGTGAGGTCTCGTCGGTCTCTACCCCAGCTTCCGGTCGGTTCTCGTCCTTCCTCCTTCATCTGCCGCCAGCGGCTCCGCATGGTCGCCACGGTGCGGAGCGAGACCGTCGTGGCCGAAGCAATCTCCGGCTTCGAGTAACGGGCGTCGTCCTGCCGCACCAGCCGCCAAGCCATGTCCGCCTTCTCGGAGTAGTGCAGCGGAAGCTTGTCCTTGGAGTTCGCCGCCGCCGCGATCAGCAACGCTGTCCGCCGATCACACAGCGCGACACGGACGAGGATGCCTCCCTCCCGCTTGACGGCCCAGTACGCCCCCAGTCGGTGCGCCCCATCGAGCAGCACGAGGGCACCGTCGGTGCGCGAAGGGTCCTGCCAGACGCAGAGCGGGTCGAGCTGCCCCCCGCCGGTCAAAGCGCTCGCGAGAACCCGCACATGAGCCCGGTCCAGGTCGCCCTGACGAGCGCGGAAGAGTTCGTCGACGATGATCTCCCCGCGCCCCACCGATCGATCTTCCCAGACTGCCGCCCAGTGTCCTGCCTTCACGTCCATCCTCATCAGCGGTTGTCCCTTGCGACGGCGTCCGCGATCATGCGGTCGAGGATTGCCGCCTCGCGCCGCCGCGTGGCCCAGCCGCGCTTTGCAGCCTTCCTATTGTCGGCCTTCATGCGCTCCCGTACCTCCCTCGCCTCCTTCGTAGAGCCGAGCGGCCGGCCCGGACGCGGGTCGTATCCGAGGTCGTTCTCCATCGTCTTCCTCGTGGTCTTCGTGTCGTGGTTCATTTCAGTTCCTTGATCGCTTGGTTGATGTCTTCGACGGTCTGGCGTACTCGCTCCCGCTCCCGTTCCTCCAGCATGGCGAGCTGAAGGCCGGCACCGCCGAATGCGAGTGCGAGCTTGTGGCCGAGGATCGCCCCGGCCTTCGGGGTCATCTCCCGATAGACGCGCTTCTGTGTCCCCGTCTGGTGGTCGTAGCGGAGCCCGGAATGCCGCCCCGAAAGCGCCCTGACCCGCCGCGCCAGTTGCAGGCGGAAGGCTCTGTCGGAGCGGAAGCAGGTCGGCCGTTCCCGCCACAGGATGAACATCGCCAGGACGACGACGACGATTTCCTGCGCGGAGCAGTCGGCGTCGATGTTCATCACTTCGGCCGCTGCAGCGCGTTCATGCCGGCTGCACACGGCGCTGAAGGCGACCGCCCTCGCCTCCTCCGCGATAACCCTCCAGCGGTCCTCCAGGTGCCCCCAGAGCGGACTGTCGGGGTTTCTGACGATCCTCCGCCGGACGAGCCGGACGAAGGGCGCCAGTTCGGTGATCCGGATGGCCGCTTGATCCGGATCGCCCTGACGCCGAAGCACGCTCTTGTGCCGGCGACAGTGAGGCGAGTACCGGGACGCGGCCGGTGCGCCGCAGTCGCGGACCTTGCAGATGCGCGTCATCCGGCCGGAGACACTTCCGGGTCCCAGACCATGCACGTCTCCTCCCGGAGAAGGTCGACCGTGTCGAATGCCGCGATCAGCCGAGGGAGCGTATCGACGTGGCCGATCGGTGTGCCCGTTGCGGCCTTGCGGGCGAACAGGAGCAGGTCCTGCGCCGCCGTCAGCGCCGTCTGGATCAGATGGACTTTCCCCTCGTCATCTTCGGCCGTAGTCAGCCATGCATCCGTCATGACTTCCTGTTCGATCAATTCGACCTTCTCAACGAACGCGGCCTCTTCCTTCTCGGCGGCCGTCAGCAGCTTCTTGTCGGTGGTGTTGTTCATGTCATTTGTCCTTTCTGTATCCGCCCCAAGGCACGCAGGGACGGAACCATGATCTGTGAATCGGCATGCAATTTTGACCCCCTAGACGGGAGGATCGGCGTCCAATTTTGACCCCCCTCGTGAAGTCGATCTGCGACCATCCGTTCGTTTTGGCGAGCGGGTGGAGAGGGGATGAAGACAGTGGACACGATTGCCCGGGTTCGGCGTGCCTTTCATGTGCAGGGGTGGTCGCTCAAGCGGATCTGCCGCGAGCTGCACGTGTCGCGCAACACGGTCCGCAAGATCCTCAGGTCCGACGAGACCTCGTTCTCCTACGAGCGCGAGCTGCAACCGAAGCCGAAGATCGGACCGTGGAAGGATCAACTCGACGGGCTCCTGAACGGCAATCTCGGCAAGGCGGCGCGCGAGCAACTGACGCTGATCCGGATCTATGAGGAACTGCGCGCGCTTGGTTATGAGGGCGGCTACGACGCGGTGCGCCGGTATGCGAAGAGCTGGGCGAAGACGAGAGGATCGGCGACGGCCGAGGCCTACGTGCCGCTGCTCTTCGCGCCGGGCGAAGCCTACCAGTTCGACTGGAGCCACGAGATCGTCCTGCTCGCCGGCGTGACGGTGACCGTGAAGGTCGCCCACGTCCGGCTCTGCCACAGCCGCATGATGTTCGTGCGGGCCTATCCGCGCGAGACGCAGGAGATGGTGTTCGACGCCCACGACCGGGCCTTCGCCTTCTTCGGCGGCGCCTGCACGCGCGGCATCTACGACAACATGAAGACGGCGGTGGAGACGGTCTTCGTCGGCAAGGAGCGGCAGTACAACCGTCGCTTCCTGCAGATGTGCAGCCACTATCTGGTCCAGCCGGTTGCCTGCACGCCGGCCTCGGGCTGGGAGAAGGGGCAGGTCGAGAACCAAGTTGGCCTGGTGAGGGAGCGCTTCTTCACGCCTCGGCTGCGCTTCAGGAGCTACGAGGAGCTGAACGCCTGGTTGCTCGACAAGTGCGTGGCCTACGCCAAGGCCCATCGCCATGTCGACCAGCCGGAGCGCACCATCTGGGACGTGTTCGAGGAGGAGCGCGGCAAGCTGGTCGAGTATCGCGGCCGTTTCGACGGCTTCCACACGGTTCCCGCCTCGGTCACGAAGACCTGCACCGTGCGGTTCGACAACAACAAATACTCGGTGCTCTCGACCGCAGTCGGCCGCCCAGTCGAGATCCAGGCCTATGCCGATCGCATCGTCGTGCGCCAGGACGGCACGATCGTGGGCGAGCATGCCCGTTCGTTCGGTCGCAACCAGACGGTCTACGATCCGTGGCACTACGTCCCTGTGCTGGCGCGCAAGCCCGGCGCGCTGCGCAACGGTGCGCCGTTCCAGGGCTGGGAACTGCCATCGGCGATGGAGCGGGTCAGGCGCCGGCTGAAGGCTGCCGACGACGGCGACCGGCAGATGGTGTCGATCCTGACGGCGGTGCTGTCGGATGGGCTCGATGCCGTCGAGATCGCCTGCCAGCAGGCGCTTGCCGAGAACGTCTGCTCGTCCGCCGTCATTCTCAACATCCTGGCCCGCCGGCGCGATCCGGCGCCGGCCGTGACCATCCTCACACCCGACGCGCTGCGCTTGGCGATCGAGCCGCAGGCCGACTGCGCCCGTTACGACAGCCTCAGGAGGGCAAGCTGATGGAACGCACCCAGGTTCTGGACCTGATGGGAACGCTGAAGCTCTACGGCATGCGCAGCGCCTACGATGAGATCATGACGACCGCCATCAAGCGTCAGCACGAGCCGCCGAGGGTCGTCGGCGATCTGCTGTCGGTCGAGATCGCCGAGAAGCAGGCGCGCTCCATCAAGTACCAGCTCACCGTCGCCAAGCTGCCGCTGGCCAAGGACATCGACGACTTCGACTTCGCCGGCACGCCCGTCAACGAGACGCTCGTGCGCGACCTCGCCACCGGCGCCTTCGTCGCCGACCAGCGCAACGCCGTGCTCATCGGCGGCACCGGCACGGGCAAGTCGCATCTGGCCATCGCGATCGCCCGCGCCCTCATACGCAGTGGCGCCCGCGGCCGCTTCTTCAACGTCGTCGATCTGGTCAACCGGCTGGAGACCGAGCACCGCTCCGGCAAGCAGGGACGCATCGCCGACTACCTCACCCGGCTCGACTTCGTTGTGCTCGACGAACTCGGCTATCTCCCCTTCGCCCAGGCGGGCGGCCAGCTCCTCTTCCACCTGATCAGCCGGCTCTACGAGCGGACCTCCATCATCGTGACCACCAACCTCGCCTTCGGGGAATGGCCTGCCGTCTTTGGCGACGCCAAGATGACCACCGCTCTGCTCGACCGCCTCACCCACCACTGCGAGATCATCGAGACCGGCAACGAATCCTGGCGCTTCAAGAACCGCACTCAAAGCTAAAGCCGGAAAGCCTCTCCGACACGCCCGACCGGGCTGCGCAACCCAGACCAGCTCCACCCGGTCGGGCGCTCACCGTCGCGCACTACGAGGGGGTCAATATTGGACGCCGATCCGGGGTCAACTTTGCGCGCCGATTGACAGGCACTCGACACTGGGATACCTGAGCCCCGTCGAGTTCGAGGAACAAGCTATGTTAGCTTAACCTCGTGTCCGAAAAACCGGCAGCAGGCCACCATGCTCTTTTCCGGCAAGTCGGAGCGCCTCGCCCTGCATGCGGATCTTGCCCACGACGAGCTTCTGCCAGAGCTGCTTGACCAGCGGGCGGTTCGCAGAAAGCTGCGCGCGCATACGCGCTGCCTGGGCATGATGACCTTCGAGCGGCCAGACGCAGGCGACAGGGCGGTGGTTGCTGCCGCAGACCACGATCGGCACGGCGCGCTCGGAGAGACGCACCATCACCGAGTTCGACCAGGTCGTGCCATGTGCATGAACGATCAGGGCTCCGATGTCGTCCAGCGCAACGCGACCGCGTTCCTCACCCGCCTCACTCACGGTCAAAAAACCGCGATGAACAGCGAGATGAAGTCCATCGGACGTAATGTCGACAATGCGTTCCATCTGCACATTGTCGCTTTATACAGAGATTCTACAAAGTAGAATTACGTATTAACATTAACGAGGTTCATTTCGCGGACTTTTTTTATTTTTGTCGCGAGGGCCGGGATCAAAGATACGTCCGGCTTCATCGACCCGAACCTGTCTTAAGCCGATCTTCCTCAACCCCCCGGCGGTCGGAGAGTAGTATTTGAACGGATCGAATGCCACCCGGCCATCCTGATCCGGCTCGGCGCCCCGCGCCAGTGCCTCCTCTGCACTGTTGGGAAGCGCGTCGCGGTTCTTGAGTTCACCGGCCTCTTTATGCGCCACCAGCGTTATTTGGCCGTTCTGGCCGAACTTGACCACGATGCCGATGGTCGGGCCGCCGCGCGGATCGTCATAGGCGACCATGTCGTTCTGCTTGAGCGACAGCACCTTGCGGGCGGCAGGGTGAGGGCGACGCTTCTGCCAGTCGATGTCCGGCCGATGGGCGTCGAACATGGTGATCACGTCGGCGATCCATCTGCCGTCAGGAAGTTCCCAGACGTCGTATCGGAAGTTGGCGTCACCCTTGTAACCCTTGTAGGCGCGGCCATCCTTGTCCCGGATGGAAATGACCGAAAGGCCCTCCACCACGCGCACACGGCGAATTCCGCGATAGTGATGGCCCGCCGCCTGGCGAAACTTTATCAGGGCTGCCGTGAAGTCCCTTCCGCCGAAGCCGTGAGTGGCGTTCTCCAGCGCCGCCCTCAGTCTCAGATCGCGGACGGCATGCAGGTCCTTCGGCTGTAGCGACAGGAAGGGCTTGCGCCGGACGACGATCGGATTGCCACGCGCGTCGACCTCGCCGGTCAGGCCATAGGCGGTATCGTTGTGCAGCTGCCCCGCCGAACGCCCGGTCTCGCCCGGCTTCGGCAAGGTGCCGTGGTCTGGCTTGTGGCTGACCACGATGCGATCGACCACGACCTTGAGATCGTCCCGGAACGAGAGCCAGGGCGGCGACAGCGTCCGGATCGCGTCTTCCGCGCCCTGCGTCTCGCCGTCGCGGGCAGCATCGGCAACGCGCTTCAGGAGGCTGCGCGAGGTCACCCCGATGACGGCAGCGTCGATCGCGTGATGACGATGGTCTTTCCGGTTCTTGGTCTTGGTCGGGTCGGCGAAATTGTGATCGGGCAGAATTCCGTTCAATCCCCACTTGCGGCGCAGCATCTCCGTCATCCGGCCCGTCACAACGACGACGTGATTGCGCTTCTTCACCACCCCGTCGCCGTCCGCCTCCTCGTCCGGAAACAGCGCGCCAAGATAATCGTGCGCCAGCCGAGCCAGATACTGCGTGTCGGTCAACTGACGGTCGAGAAAGTCGCGATCCTTCTCGAAGCGCTCCATCGCATCGAGAGCGAAACGCCACCGCTTGTTCGGCGGCAGCCGCTGCGCCCGTTCCAGAATGTCGTCATAGTGGTCCCCCCACGCGGGAACTTCGGCCGGAGCAAAGTTCCGCTTCTCGCGGTTGGCCTCGCGGGTGCAGAGAATGCGGTTGGTCGCGCCGTCATCGAGCGTGCGAGACCAGGGCAGGATGTGGTCGATGTCGACGGCACCGGAGAAGAGCATGGTCGGCGTGATCACCGTGCCGGAGTAGATGCAGCGCCGGTCGAGCGGATCTCCCGGATTGAGTTCCTCCCACTGTTTCAGGAGCTGTCGGTTGAAGCCGTTGTCGGGCTGCCCGAATTCCGTCAGAATGGCGGATCGCCGTTCGGCGTCGCGCCGGTTTCTGGCGTTGCGGGCCGTCGCCTCGCGTTTCTGGTCCTCGCTCTGGTTCAGTTCGCGCGCGAGCTCGATGTGGATGCGCTCGGGCCTGCCGTGGCGGGCGATCAGGCGGTTGGTGACCACCTGCAGCTGGTTGAGGGCGATGTGGACGGTGGGATTGGTGATGCGCCCCTTTTGGATGTCGTACTCGTCGTCGAGGTCGCCGGTGCCCGGGGGAATGCGGCGCTCCAGGATTTCCTGGTACTTGGGCAACCTCTCGACGGCTTCGCCATGGCGCGCAAGGGCGTGGTCGTAGCCGGCACGGCGCGCGGCCTCGGCCTCCGTGATGACGTCTGCCTTCAGCTCTTCCAACATAGTCGCAAGAGCGGTTCGTCCGAGTCGCCCGTAACCTTCGGGGAGCTTCGCATCCGCCGCCTTTTCGGCCGCCTCGTCGGACAGTCCGGCTTGCTCGACGAGCCACCGATGAAGGGCGAGAGGATCGTTCTCCTCGCGCAGCCTTTCGACGGTTTCCCACTGTCGGTCCATCGGCATCGCAGCCCATCGATTGCCGAAAAGCGCCTTATCGGACATGGCCGCGTGGATCTCGTCGCCGAGGAGCTTCTCGCGACCTTCGTGCTCCTTGTTGAAGCGGGTCCCCCGTTCGGAGAGTTTCAGCGTCTTGCGCAAAGCCGGAAAGCCCGCGCTGCGGACGCCGCGCAAATGGATCACGAGGGCGTCGCGCTCGTCCTTCGTCAGTTTCCGCTGTGACTGGTCCGGCATCACCAGTTCGAGTTCGTTCACCTCCTTGTAGAGGCGAAACGTCTGGAAGAGCGGGTGCGCCTTCGCCAGCCGCATTTCGGACGGATTGAAGCTGCATTTGCCGACGACCGGCGGCTTCAGCGGCCGCTGGTAGAACATGACGCGGAACAGATGCCGTCTGCGATCGTCCGTCAGGACTTCGGGCCAGAACTCGGCCTGCCTGGCCCATATCTGGTCGAACTCGTCTTCCAGCATCGCACGAACAGGATAGAAATCGTAGCCGGGCTTTTCGCGCCGTCCTTCTCCTTCCGACGAAGCAGCAGCGTCGATGCGCACGCGCACACCGCCTCGCCCGAGCGGATCGGTTCCGCGCCGCCCGGCCAGGAATTCGCCCAGGGTGCGCGCGCCGGCTTCATGCATGGCGGTGCGCAGGCGATCCTCGCCGATCGCGATGGCGCCCTTCTCGTTGTCATTCGACCGGCGATCGGCCTTGCGGTTGCTCTTGAACCCGCGCCGCTGCTGAAGGTGAAACAAGGCGCGGCCGAGATGGTGGAGCGGCAGTCTCTCGTCCAGCCCACGCGCACGCAGCGCATAGACGTCGTTCGCCGGCCGATCCCGTCGCGCATCATTGGTCTCGGCCACCAGCGCCGCACGCGCCCCCGGATCCGACGGCATCAGACCGTACTCCGTCAACGTCCGCAGCACGGCCTTTCGGCGGCGCTTGTAGCGGTCGCGCCGGCGGGCCATGCCGCGCACCATCCGGCGACCCTCCGCCAACGAGTTTCCCGATTTGGGCTCGCGACCATCGGAGAAGATGCGGACACCCGCATCGACGATCGCGATCGGCTCATTGCTCGGACCAAGATTGAAGACGCACCAGCCGATACTGTTGGTGCCCATGTCGAACGAGAACAGCTTCTTCCGCATCCCGGTGCCTCCCCATCGTTTGTTGGCCACACCAGTGACTATAAATCAAGAGGACTGCCGCTCCATTAGGAGCAGCTGTCCTTTCGCGCAATTCAGAAACGCGGTCCAGCGGCAACTACGGGACTAACATTTTTCAACGCGAATGCGATGTCCGTAGTGCGCAAAAACGCGATACTGGTTTGGGCCACAGCATCTCTGCTAGACTGCTATCCGTCTCACCGGAACGCGCCACCATCGACGTTCAATCGCATGTCGGTCCCTGCGGGACAGAGTGTCAGATTCTGTATGCACACCGGAAAGCCTTGCTCATTCGCTTCCGGGACGGTATATTAGACGGATAGCAGCAGTTCAGAAAACGCGGTCTGGCTGTTAACAAGCCTCGACGGCACCAAATAAGGCCCTCGCCACGGCGGGGGCTTTTCTGTTGGGAGCTGCTTCAGAACAACCCGCTGCTCAGTCTTTGGTCCTGGCCAACGGTTCGCTCGGTGAAGCGAGAAGCCTCCTTCTGAATGAAATCAGTGGGGAGCTTTTTCATCCTCTTGTCGGCGCGAACGGCAGCTCCTTGGTGAAGGAAAGGCTGCGGCTCCCGCGCGGCCATTGGCTTGCACTCGCATTCCACTCGTACCCCTGTGGAAACTCCGGCGGCATCACCACCCGACCGACTGCAAGGCGTTCCCGACCTCTCTTCTTTTGACCAGGTTCTGATTGAGAAACACTGCCAGAGAGGGTGCAGCGTGAAAAACGCCATTGATTCAAGGAATCCGCTGCTTGTGGGTGAAGCACTTTCCATTGACAGTGTATTGCAGGATTTCCCCACGGCTGGAAAACCTCATCCACCGCGTCTTCGGTGCCGCCCCGCCTGGAGTTCGAGATTGAGGATCGATTCGGCCAGCCGGTCATCCCATGTGAGTGGTTCCTCGTCCCGCTCTTCGTGTTGCGCGAAGCGATCGACCGCATCAAGAACCGGGCTTTTTATTGTCTGGCCTCAGGAGAGGTCGAGGATCGGTCGTCGGGTGGGGGCGTCGATGTGGTGCGGAAGCGCTGTGGTCGAGCTGGAGGTCTCCGCCGTTTCGGCGCGGACCTTGCCGCCGCGGGGACGTTGGTGCGCCCGTTTCTTCGCCATTGCGTTCCGCGCACCAACGGCTAGGGTCGCCCCATGGGGGACAGGATCACAGACGAGCGGGCGGCGGACGCGCTCATCGCGGAGGCCTCGCCATCCGGGGGACCGGAAGCCGCGCACGACCGGCTCGTCCTGATCGGGCGGGAGGTAGCGGTCAGGCGCGGCAGGCACGGACCGGGCAGAAAGCCGAAGACACGGCGCACCGGAGCCGGGGCGGCCCCGGCGGCCCGGACCGGTCCCGCAGGGCGGGTCCGATCGACGGCCACCGGGAAGCGCGAAGACGTCGGGCGGGGCCGGACGGGCCTGCAGCGGTGGGGTTTCTCACGCTTCGCCGTTCGCGAGGCACCCCTGGGACGCGGCGGGGAGAGGCCGGCATGAGCGACGGCCGGCAGGCGCCTGGGAGACGCAGCCGTCGTCCGCTTCTCGTCCGGGCCGTGCTGGCCGGCTTGGCGGCGGCAGCGATCGGCGGGAGCCGGCCCGCGGGGGCACAGGCCCGGCAGGTCGACGGGAACCTCGCGGTCATTCTCGTGCGGGATGCGATCGCCGCGTTGAACCAGGCGAATCTGACGGGCAACTATACCGTGCTCCGCGACTACGCGTCGCCCAACTTCGCCGCCGTCAACGATCCGGCGAAGCTTGCCGGGATCTTCGCGCCCCTTCGCAGCCAGGATCTCAACCTCGCCCCCACGTTGATCCTCGCGCCGCAGTTCACGCGGGCGGAAATGACCGACGACGGCAGCAAGCTCAGGCTCACCGGCATTTTTCCGAGCCGGCCGAAACAGGTCAACTTCGATCTGGTCTTCGAGCCGATCGGCGGACGCTGGCGCCTGTTCGGGATCTCGGTCGCAGCCCCCGAGCCGAGGCAGGAGGTCATCCAGGTTCCGGCGCCGGCGGCGCCCCCGACCGCCGCCGCGCCCGCGCCGTCGACCGTTCCGATCCCCATGCCCCGCCCGCTCGACTGACGGTCCGGCCGTTCCGCAAGACGACCGCCGATCCCGGCTCCAGAGCCCGACGGGCCGGCAAGGCGCGAGGGAAAGCCCTGGCTCCGCCGACGCGCGCGACGGGGCTTGTCATCCGTTAACCAAAGTGTAAGCTGTTCGTGAACCCGGCTCGAACAGTTTCCATCGAAAGCCGGGCAAGAGGCCGGAATACGACCGGCCCGCGTAACAGTAATCACCTGCAATACAAGGTTTAGTCGCTCGAAACGCAGCCGTGAGCTGGGGGCTCGATGCACGATCGGAATTGGATTCCCGGCATTGCCGGCGCGGTCTTTTCTTTTGCGGCCCTGAGCCAGGCCACGACACCCGCGTCGGCGCAGTACATCGCGTCGACCCCCGGCAAACCGGATGTCGATCCGCCGTCCTTCGTCGTGACGTCCGTGCTGGGCGGCTCGCCCACGCTCGATCTCTCGACTGAACTCGACGCCTACAAGGCTGCGGCGGAGACCGAGACGAATCTGCGCCAGAATCCGCCGGACGACGGCAGCGGCGGTTCGCCGTGCGACCCCGACGCCCCCACCTGCGTCTGGGATGCGAACTATCCCACGCAGGTGGCCAATGCGAAGGCGGCCCGCGAGGCCGCGCTGAACGCCATCCAGACCTCGGTCGACAATGCCGGCGATCCCAACACGCTGGCCGCGACCGCGTCCTGTGCCGAACAGCTGGAGCCTTTCCGCTACGCGTTCGACGCGGCGGGCGTCGCCACCGAAGCGGCCGGCGTGACGTCGGAAATCCTCACGTCGCTGGATTTCACGGGGCTGAGCGAATCGGCGTCGAACGCCGTCCAGGCCGTGGGCGTCGGCCTGCAGGCGGGCAGCCTGATCTTCGACGGCGTCCAGACGTTCGCCTTGCCGAGCTGCGAGGGCGAGTTCACCGGCAGCCTGATGACCCATGCGAACGTGATCGCGCAGATGGGCGTGTCGGCGCATGACGGACGCGTCACGCTCGGCTATTTCGGCAACCCCGATTTCGATGCCGATGCGGACGTGCCCGTCGAATACTCCTTCGACGGCATCACCATCGGCGGCGGCGGGGTCGGAGGCGCCGGCTTCGGCGGAGCCAATGCCTTCACGGCCCACGTCAGCGCGATCGCCATCGGAAACGGCGCGCAGGCGCTCTCCCCGGACGCGATCGCGATCGGCGACGCCGCCTATGCGGAGGGCACGAATGCGACGGCGGTCGGCGCCGACTCGCGGGCTGCGGGCACCAACACCACGGCCTTCGGCGCCGACGCGCGCGCCACCGGTACCAATGCGTCGGCGCTCGGCCAGAATGCCCTTGCCGACGGGACGAACGTGACCGCCGTCGGGACCGATGCGCAGGCGCAAGGGAGCCAGACCGCCGCGTTCGGTTCAGGCGCGATCGCCGCCGGGACCCGGAACACGGCAATCGGCGACGGCGCGCAGGCATTCGACCCCACCACCGGCAATTTCCTGAATGGCGAGAACATGACCGCCGTCGGGCAGCTCGCCTCGGCAGTCGCCGACGACACGACGGCCGTCGGGCAGGGCGCGCTGGCGTTCGACGAGGGAGCGAGCGCGTTCGGTCAGTTCGCGGTGGCCTATGGTGCCTCGTCCACGGCGCTGGGCAGGGACTCCTATGCCGAGCTGGATGCTTCGACAGCGATCGGCGAGTCCGCCCTTGCGCTCGGTTCACGGTCGACGGCCACCGGCCAGAACGCAATGGCATCCGGGACCAGTGCCACCGCGATGGGCCAGGCGTCCGTCGCCTCCGGCAATTCCGCAACCGCCGTGGGCGCACAGGCCCAGGCGGCTCACGCAGGCTCGGCGGCGTTCGGTGCCGGGGCCACGACGACCCTGGAGCGCCAGCAGGTCTTCGGCGTCGCATCCAACACCTACACCATGCCCGGCTTGACCTCCTACACGAGCACGATGCGGCAGGTCGGTCCGAAATCGCTCGTGACGACCGACGCGAGCGGGAACCTGGCTGCCGATCGCGGGCTCTACGACCAGATCGGGGAGAACCGGCAGGGCGTGGCCATGGCCCTCGCGCTCGGGAACTTCTGGGTTCCGGACGGCAAGACGTTCGCCGTCGGCATGAACACCTCGAGCTTCGACGGCACCTATGCGATGGGGTTCAACATGGGAGGCAAACTGAACGAGAGCCTCCATGTGACCGGAGGCATGGCGGTCAGCGCCACGGGCATGATCAGCGCGCGCGCCGGCGGAATCCTCGCCTGGTAGGCGGGCACGCGGCCGTCGCCCGCGGCGGCCGGTTCCGACGCATCCGGCGGCCGGCAGTGGCGCGGAGCGACGGCGCCGGCGTCCCGGCCGAAGCGGCCTGCCGACCGGACCGGTGCGTTCGAGGACGCCATCCTCTTCCTGGCCTGCGGTTCTGCGGTGTGCAGCAGGTTCCCTTCGTCGAGAGTGTCTTGCCTTGCGTGGTGCCCTTGCCCTGCTGCTGTCGGTCGCCGTTCACGCGGTCATCGTGGGAATGGTGGTTTTCGCCGGTGTCGCCGGCACCGGCTGGAGCGTGACCGGGCGGCTGGAGGAGATGCTGGCATCGAGGCGCGACCAGATCGTCCCTGCCCCGCCGCCCGGGAGCCCGGGGCCGGACGCCGGTGCTGGCCGTTCGGCGGCGGCCGCGCAGCCGTCGGCCTCGGCATCGGCATCGGCCGGGGAGCCGGCTGCGGATCGCTTCACCAGCTTCGGCGACTGGCGCTATGGCTGCTCCCGGGAGGAGGCCGGCAAGCCGTCCGTCTGTTCCATATCGCAGCGTCTGGTCGGTGCCGGTTCGAAGACGCCCCTGCTCGTCTGGCAACTCCTCCAGGACGGGAAAGGCGGTATCGTTTCGCTCATCCGGACGCCGACGGACATCGCCTTCGATCGCGGCGTCGTGCTGGTGCTCACGCCCGGCACCGAACACGTCGTCCCCTATTCCGCCTGCTTCACCGGCGGCTGCATCGCGCGGGCCGATCTGGCTCCGGAAACGCGGAAGGCCCTCTCGCAGGCCGAGCACATCGCGCTGATGGTCTTCTCCGCCGATGGACGGGGCGTCCCGTTCGCCATCAGCACGAAGGGACTGGCGGAGGGCCTGGCGGCGCTTCCGGACCGGACCGGCGGCGGGACGTGACGTCGCGGACCCGTCTCGCGGTTCGGCTGCAGCCCGACCGGGATCGCGGGACTGCAGGCCATCGCCGCCCGACCCGCGGCCGGGAGCGTCCTGCTGCGGCCCGCGTCGACGAGAGGTTGCCGACCGACCGCGATGCGGCCGGCATCCCGGTTCCGCGGCGGGCGCTCACGATCCGGCGCGTCGGGCGCCGGCGTCTCCTGCGGCCAGCCGCGCCTCCATCGCGGCGGCGTCGACCGGCCTGCCCAGGAGGTAGCCCTGGCCGAAGCGGCAGCCGAGCGAGCGGATGATGTCGCGCTGCGCGGGCGTCTCGATGCCTTCGGCCACCACCTCCAGGTCGAGCGAGCGCGCCAGCTCGATGACAGAGGCGGTGATCGCCTTCTTGCGGCTCTGCCGGTCGAGCCCCGTCACGAAGCTGCGATCGATCTTGATGATGTCGACGGGAAAGTCGCACAGATGGGTCAGCGACGCGTAACCCGTGCCGAAGTCGTCGAAGGCGACCTTGACGCCCGCCCGGCGCAGCGTGTCGATCGATTCGACCGCGCGGGAGAACCTGTTCGACAGCAGCACCTCCTCGGTGATTTCCACCTGCAGGCAGCGCGCCGGAATGCCGGCCTCGCCGATGCCGTGCAGGATGACGTCCGCCAGGTCCTGGTCGCGAAACTGCAGCGCGCTGAGGTTGATGGCGATCGAGCCGAAGGGAAGCCCGCACGCATGCCATCGCGACGCGGCCGCCAGGGCCTGCGTCAGCACGTGGGTGCCGATCCGGTCGGACAGCGCGGTGTCGTGAAACGCATCCTTGAAGGCACCGGGGCCCAGAACCGTGCCGTCCGCGCGCTGCCAGCGCAGCAGGGCCTCCAGCCCGGCGATCCGCCCGGTCCGGAGATCGACCTTCGGCTGGTAGTGGAGCACGACGTCGCCGCCGGCGCGCAGCGCACGGCGGAAGTCGTGCAGCACCTCCATGCGGCGGTCGGCCTCCTCGCGCATGGTCTCGTCATAGAAGCGATAGCCGTTGCGGCCCGACTGCTTGGCGGCATAGAGGGCGAGGTCCGCGTAGCGGATCAGATCGTCCAGCCCGGCCGGAGCGCCCTCGAGATGCGCGATCCCGACGGAGGTCGTCAGTTCGAAGGTCCGTGCACCCCAGAGCCAGGGGCGCCGGATCTCCGCGCACAGCCATTCCGCGAGAATCGCCATCTCGAGACGGTCGGTGTGCGGCAGGCAGAGCGCGAACTCGTCTCCGCCCAGGCGTGCGGCCACGACGGAATCGAGGGGGAACCGCCGGAGCCGCCGCGCGATCTCCACCAGGAAGGCGTCTCCCAGCGCGTGGCCGTAGCTGTCGTTGATGTCCTTGAAGCCGTCGAGGTCGAACAGCACCACGGCCGGATTCACTCCCGCCGCCAGCTGCTCGGCGACGTGGTCCTTGAAGCGGTTGCGGTTGAGGAGGCCGGTCAGCGGATCCCGCTCCGCCAGGTCGATCAGCTTCTGCCGCGCCGCATGTTCCTCCGTGATGTCCTGCTTCCAGCCGTAGCGGCGGACAGGCACCCCGTTCGCCAGTTCCACGCGGCTCAGGATGCGGACGACCTTACGCGTTCCGTCGGCGGCATCCATCTGCCCCTCGAACTTGAACTCGCCGTTCGTCCGGGTGGCATGCTCGATCGCGTCCTGCAGCCGCCGGCGCTCGTGCTCGGGGTACAGGCGGTGCACGCTCTCCAGCGTCAGCGGATGGTCCCGCGGCAATCCGTGGAGGACGTACATGCTGTCGCTCCAGCTGTACTGGCCGGTCTGGAGGTCGAACTCCCATGCGCCCATGTTCGCCAGCTGGCTGCCCGCGTCGACCACCCGCTTCTGCAGTTCGAGCCGTTCCTTCTGGCGCTCGATCTCGGCGTGGCGCGCGCGCAGTTCCTCCGCCACCTTCTCCATCTTGCGCGCGTTCATGTGGCCGAGCAGCAGCATGCGGGCGACGTCGGCGAGGCGGCGCAGCGTCGACCGGCCGATCGCGGACAGGCGGCGCGGCTTGTCGTCGAGGACGCACAGAGAGCCGACGGCAACGCCCGGCCGCACCGACAGCGGCACGCCCGCATAGAACCGGATGAAGGGCCGTCCGCGCACGAGCGGGTTGTCGCGGAAGCGCTCGTCCAGCAGCGCGTCTTCCACCACCAGCGGGTCGTCGCTCATGATCGCGTGGCTGCAGAAGGCGTCCGCGCGCGACGTCTCCTGCATGTCGGTGCCGCAGCCGGCCTTGATCCACTGCCTGTCCCGGTCGACGATGGACAGGAGGCCCATCTTCATTCCGAGCATTTCGACGGCCAGTTCGACGAGCGCGTCGAAGGACGGCTCCCGCGGCGAGTCCAGAATGTCCAGTTCGACGACCTCCGCCAGCCGCTCGGCCTCGTTCAGGGGAATTGGACGTGTCATGGCGCCACCGGCTGCACGAGGAGGTCGTACCCGGTCACGGCTATCATAGAACTTCCTAATATAATATTTCGGGCAACCCGGGGCTGCCGGAGGCCGGCGCCCGCCACCGTCCGGACCATGCGGCGGCCGGTGATCCCGCCGCGCCGTGACGTCAGGCCGGATCCGAGGCCGCACCGGCGATCAGCGTCTCCAGCCGGAAGAAGGCCAGGTTCCGCTCTTCGCAGGTGATCGCCAGGATGGTGCCGGTGGCGTCGATGTCCAACCCCTTGGGACCTCCCTCGGCGGGGTTCGAGCGCCCTCTCATGTAGGTCTCGTCGTCGAGCACGCGCATGACGGCCGCTGGTTCCTGCTCGCCCTGCCAGCGTCCCGCCGCGCGGCGGTAGAGCAGGACCACCGGCCGGCCGGCATCGGCCACGACCAGGAAGCGGCCGTCCGGCGTGAAACGCAGACCGTGCGGATAGGCCGTCCCCCGCAGGATCGCCGCCGGTTCCGACTCCGGCGACAAGGCCACCGTGTTGTCGAAGATGAAGACGGACCCTGTGCCGTGGTTGCTGACCGCGAGCCAGGCGCGATCCTGGCTGATCGCAATTCCGTCGGGAATGGACATCCCCTTCTTCAGCAGGACCGAATTGCGGGGAAGACCGAAAGATCCGCCGGCCGAAACGTCGTGGCGCGAGACGAGATCGGCATAATTGTTGCACACGTAGAGCGTCGCGCGCCGCCCGTCCGCCTTCGCGACGCAGAGCGAGCCCGGTGACCGAACCTTCCCGCGCAACCCGATGCGCCGGATCGTCCGGACCGGATCGAGCCGGTGCAGCCGCTCGCCCGTGCCGGCGGCGGGAAGCCGGAAGATGGTGACGTCGCCGGCGCGGTTGGCGACCGCCAGCGTCTGCTCGTCGATGAAGTCGAAGCCGTGCGGCTCCTTCAGCGAGGAGGAGCGGATCTCCAGATGGTCCGTCAGCGTCACGGCCGGCCCGGCCCCGCCCCGTCCGATCGCCACGTCGAAGACGAAGCAGGAATTCTCCAGATAGCCGGCGATGGCGATCCTCCGGTTCGCCGGCGAGAAGCGGACGTCCTCGGTCCTGCCGAGCCGCGGCAACGCCTCGGCCGCCGCATCCAGCACCTGCACGTCGAGTCTCGCCGCCAGACCGTCGATCATCGTCCCTCCCTGGCCTGACGGCCGCAAGCGCCCCCGTTCGCCGACGTCCTCGTCACGTCCGCGCGCGCCGGATCGCGGTTCTCCGCAGAAGACCGGCGGGGTCGCGACGCAGAGCCTCTCGCGGATCAGCAGGGCCGACGATGCCTCAACATATTAGTGAACTACGAATTAGTGACACACGAACCATCCGCATGATAACCCTTGCCGGCAGTTGCGACGCCGGTCGTCGTCGCAAAAGTTGTGAAGAAGTGCGACATGAAGGCCTGCGCGGGTGCTCGAGCGGTCGATCCCGCCGGTCGACAGGGGGTTGCGGTGCCGGTGCGCGTGAAACGGAATTGCCGGAATCGCTCCCGGGCGGTCGACGTGCCGCCGGATGATCCGCCCCCGGCGGGCGCATGTCGGCGGGCGGAGGCGGGGCGGCGACACCGGCGCCGGAGACACCATGATTGAGTGGCTGCGCTACGTCTACGACATCTGCACGAGTGCCCCTCCTCCCGCCCACTGGCGCGAGATCACCGTTCTGGCGAATCTCGGCACCGCGCTCGCCTATTTCTGGATTCCCGCCGTCATGGCTGCGGTCTTCACCCGCTGGCGCGAGGAACTGCCCTATCGCTGGCTCTGGATCGGGTTCGTCCTCTTCATCACGGCCTGCGGGCTCAGCCACGTGGTCCATGCCCTGCATGCCCTGACGGATGCGAGCCCGCATGGCTGGTTGGGGCTCGCCGTCGTCGTCGGCACCGCGATCGTCTCGCTCGCCACGGCAGCGGGCTTCACCTACCTGTTGCCGACCATCCTCCAGCTGGCGTCGCCGGCGGCGGCCCGGCGCACGCTGGAGGAGGCCGTGGAGCGGGCCACCGCCGATCTGCAGCAGGCGCTGGAGCACGAGCGGCTGCTGCTGCTCGAGGTGCACCACCGCGTGAAGAACAATCTCCAGGTGACCGCGAGCCTCGTCAATCTCCACGTCCGGCGATCGGCCGGCCCCGTCGGAGAGCTCGAAGCCCTCAGGGACCGCATCACCGCCATGGCCGCCGTCCACGAGCAGCTGCAGGAGGTCGGCAGCACGACGCTGCGGGCGCGGCCCTTCGTGGAATCGCTCGTCCGCTCCATGAAGGACGCGAAGGGCGTTCCGGACGTCGTGGTCGAGGTCACCGGCCCGGATTTCGAGGTGCAGCTGGATCACGCGGCCTCCTTCGCCCTCATCCTTCACGAGGTGCTCGCGAACGCGCTGCAGCATGCGTTTCCGGAGCGGCGGGACGGCGTGCTGACCATCGCGCTCGCCCGGGACGGGGCCGGGAAGTCGGTGACCGTCTCGGACGACGGAATGGGGATGGCGGACGGGCCCGACGGTGTCGGGAAGACCCTGATCAAGGCGCTCGCCGTCCAGCTGCATGGACAGGTCTCCTGGCAGCCCCGCGCGGGCGGAGGCGTCGTCTTCCGGATGGCGTTCGGCCAACCCGCCGACCGCGAAGCGGCGGTCGCGCAGCCAGCCGGGCCGGCGGTCGCCGCCGCGGACCCGCGGAGCGGGCGGGACGGAACGGCGGACGCGGAGATGGCGGCCGGGCGGGCCTGAACCGCCTGCTCGCGGGCTCGCAGGGCAGTGGCATCCGCTCGCCATGCGCGCCCTCCGCCCCGCGTCGCGTGGTCCCCTTCCCCCGCGACGGAGGGGAGGATCCAAGGCCGCGGCGCCGACATCCTCCCCTGCGAAGCGCGGGGCCGCAGGCCCGGCGAGACCGGCGGCTGGCCCCGGCAGGGGACCACGGAGTGGCGGAGGGGGCGCAGCCGGTCCGAAAGCGACGGCCCTGCGCGGGATCGGCCGCCCGGCGGTTGCGGACGCCGGGGGTCCTCGCCGTCGCTGCCGAAGGGAAGCCGCCGGCTCGCCGTGCGGGAAGTCACCGCGGGCCAAGCCTTGTGCCACCGGCCGTTCGGGGAAGACGGGGCGAGCCTGCTCGGCTATCCCCTCCCAGGCCCTGCTTCGGCGGCGGCCGGGCAGTGGCGCCGGAAGACGCCGGCGAAGCGACCAGGGAGGACGAGGCGTGGAGGAAACGCGGCAGAACAGGCTGACCGGCATCGTCCTGATGATCCTCGGCGTCGCCTGTCTCAGCGTTAACGACGCGCTCGCCAAGGCGCTGACGGCGAGCTATTCGCCCGTGCAGGTCCTCTTCCTGCGCAACATGATCGCCCTGCCCTTCGCGGTGGCGCTCGCCTGGAGGATGGGAGGGGCGGGCGCCCTGCGCTCCCGCCGGCCGGTCGCCCACCTGGCGCGCGGCGTGCTCTGGCTCGGCGCCGCCGTCCTGTTCTTCACCAGCATCATGCATCTGCAGCTCGCCGAGGCCACCGCGCTCATCTTCGTGGCCCCGCTCTTCATCACCGCCTTGTCGGCGGCGTTTCTCGCCGAGCAGGTCGGCTGGCGCCGCTGGGCGGCGGTGCTCGCCGGCTTCGCGGGCGTGCTCATCGTCATCCGCCCCGGCGGGGCGAGCTTCCAGGCGGTCTCGCTGCTGCCGGTCGCCACCGCCTTCGTCTATGCGCTGCTGATGCTGAGCGCACGCTGGCTCGATCCGCGCGAGAGCGTGTGGACGCTGCTGCTCTGGCTGACCGGCGCCGGCGCCCTGCTGTCGGCGCTTGCCGCCCCCTTCGTCTGGCGCGAGGTCCAGGCGGACCATCTCTGGCTCTTCGTCGCGATCTCGATCGCGGGAACGGCGGGCATGACCATGATGACCCAGGCCTTCCGCTTCGCCCCCGCCGCCCTGGTGGCCCCGCTCGACTACACCGCTCTCGTCTGGGCGACCGCCCTCGGCTGGCTGGTCTGGAACGAAATCCCCGACACCGCCACCTTCGTCGGCGCTGCAATCATCATCGCCAGCGGCGTCGTCGTCATCCTGCGGGAGTACGCGGCGAAGGAGTGACGGAGACGTCCGCATCCGCCTCCGGCCCCGGCGGCTCAGACGCCCTCACCGCGCCGCGCTGCAGATCCGGCATCACCGCGTTGCCGGCAGGTCGCGGCAAACCGCGACATGACGATCGCAGGCAGGATCCGGGCGGGAACGACGGGCAAGGCGGGCTCCTTCGCCTGGCGCTGCGCCCCGGGCAGCGCGGCGCGGACGCCGAGGCAGGAGGCAAGGCGCGGAGCGTCCCGGGCGGCGGCGAGGTAGCGCGGGTCGAGCAGCCGAAAAAGCCTCGAAGCGATACGACCCGGCAGATATCTGCAGCAGCAGACAGCCAAGATCACCGCCGCGTCGACGGCGCGCAGCCAGGTCCGTCCGAGGCGGTGCGGTGCACCCAAGGCCGCGCCGCGGCCCTCCCCGCCTGCGCCCACCTCACCGGTCGAACACGATCTCCGGAAGCACCGCTTCCCAGACGTCCCGCTGAAGGTGCGGCCGGAATTCTTCCGTGCTGTCGGCCCTGCGCCGGCGCATGATGGCGCCGATCTCGGCACGGCGGATGGCGAGGCCGTCCGGCGGCGACCAGCTTCTGGCCATGCGGCCGAGCGCCCGGCCCTGTGCGTCCCGCATCATCCAGGCGTCGCCCTCAGCAACGATGCGCAGCGGGTCGCCGGCCTTCGCTTCCCCGATGGCGCCGAGCGATGCGTGGCCCGGCCTCAGGCGGCCGGCCCAGGACAGGTCGACGACCCTGAGGTTCGGCACCTGATAGAGCGCGGTCGAACGAACGCTCCCGGCCGCGGCCGGCGGCGTGGCCCGGCGCAGCATATGGTCTCCGCCGGCCGGCACGAGCGGATGCGGCCCGGCGGCAAGGATCGTCAGGCTGCGCCGCGCACGCGTCATGGCGACGTAGAACAGGCGGCGCGGCGCGTCGGGGTCCTCGCCCTGCGAGGCCCTGTCCCAGCCGCCGTTCAGGATGACGACGTCGTCAAACTCTAGTCCCTTCGACCGGTGCGCGGTCGACAGCAGCAGCCCGCGCTGGTCGCCGCGGGCATCCTGCGCCCACTCGGCGAACCATTCGATCAGGTCCGGCACGGGCATGGTCTTGCTGGCGAGTTCTCGCGCCAGCGCGGCGATGCCTTCGGCGACGAGTTCTGTCCAGCGGCTGGACGGGATCGTGTTCAGCACGTCGATCAGGTCGCGCACGCCGAGCAGGCGGCCCGCGTCGCTTCGCAGCGCGTCGACGAAGCGCTGCATCTCGCGCAGACGCCAGATGCTGGGGAGGCTCTCGTTGGCCATCTCGACCGGGATACCCAGCGTCTCGGCATAGGCCCGCACGGGCGCCAGCCGGCGCCAGTCGCGGGCGATGATGGCGGTGCGGGTCCAGCTCCACTCTGGATCGAGGTGCGAGAGCCGGACCAACTCGTCGACCGCCGCGACTGCCTGATCCACGTCGCCGGGCGCCGCGTCGAGCACCTGCACCCGGCCCTGGCCGACGGGATCGAGCGATGCGAGATCGCCGCCGGCCGGGTCCTTGCCGCGCCTGCGGTCGATGCGGATGTCGTGGCGGGCCTTCATGCGGTCGGCGGCCGGCGCGATCACTGCGTTGCCTGCGGCGATGATGTGTGCCGTCGAGCGGTAGTTCTCGACCAGATATTCCGGCCGCGCGCCGTAGTCTGTCTCGAACTGGCGGATGAAGCGGATCGAGGCGCCGGTGAAGGCGTAGATGTTCTGGTCGTCGTCGCCTACTGCAAACAGGCTGAGCCGCGCATCCCGATCGGCGAGCGAGCGGCCGGCGATGGCCGAGATCAGCGCATATTCCTCCGGGCCGATATCCTGGTACTCGTCCACCAGCATCCAGCGATAGCCCTGGATCAGCGTCTCGCGCTGCGCTTCCGCCTCCAGGCGGCTCAGGCCCTCGCCGTTCAGTTGCCGCACCGCCTCGAGGAGAATCCCGTCGAAATCGTGCTTCGTCTCGCTGGCGACACCAGCGAAGCTCGCGCCGACCAGCCGCATCGCCAGCGCATGGCAGGTCGAGATGGTGACGGCATTGGCCGCCTCACCGATCAGGTGGCGCAGCCGAATGCGGATTTCGGCGGCGGCGTGGCGGTTGTAGGTCAGGACGAGGATGCCGCGCGGATCCTCCCGCCGGACGCGGATCAGATAGGCGATGCGGTGGACGAGCACCCGCGTCTTGCCCGAACCGGGACCGGCCAGCACCAGCACGCTGGTCTGCTCGCGGTCGTCCGCGACGATCTTCTGCTGGACCGGGTTGTCCAGCACCTCGACGATCTTCTTCCAGGAGGCACCCGTCGTCTGGCGCCGCAGTTCCGCGCCGCGCCCCGGCAGCCACCGGCGCAGGAAGGCGTCCCGGGCAAGCACGAAGTAGTCCTCCGACAGCCGCAGCGCCTGGTCCATCGCCGCCAGGCCCCGCTCGGCATAAGCCGCCATCACGTGAGTCTGGACGGTCTGCTCGGCGTAGTGCTCCTCGAGTGGCACGAAGTCCTTCGTCGTGAACTGGCCGCCCGTGGGGTTGAGGTGGATCGTCATCGCCTGACGGAACACCGTCAAGCCCTTGCCCAGTGTCACAACCCCCTGCTCGTGCAGCCACAGCAGCGCACGGTCCATCAGCTTCGTCATGTCCTGGATGCCGCTGCCGCGCAACAACGCATCACCGTTCAGGGCGGCGAGCAGATCGCCGATCGTCGTCTCGACCTGGATGTCCTTGCCGCGGCTTCCCTTGGGCAGCCTGCCGAGGAGATGCGACAGCAGCAGCTCGGCACCCTGCCGCCTCAGCCCGGCGGTCTGCTCGAGCGCCTGCCAGGACCGCTGCAGCGAGACGGCCAGCGTGTTCCGCGACGCCTTGCGCAGCCTGAGATTTCCCTTGCCACCGTCCTGGTCGCGGCCGTCGCGGCCCATTCCGCGCAGGAGCTTTTCCACGACGTCGGGGCTCACGGCGCCATGGCCCTGGTTGCGCAGCACCTGGCAGGTTTCGGCGAGATGGAGCGGAATGTGCCCGGCGCCCTCCGCGTCCGGGGCAAGCTCGCGCATCGCAGCGATCAGCGCCGTCTCGAGCGCGGCAGCCTGTGCCAGGCGCTGCTGCGAATGGCCTTCGACGGCGGCGTGGACGAAGACGGTGACGGCGACGTCGTTGCGGGCGATGCCGAGCGTCTCGAGATCGGCCAGTGCCTTCAGCAGCAGACGGCCGGTCAATCCGCTGGCGCCTGCCAGTTCGTCGGTGGAGATGCCCTGGTCGGGCGGGGCATTCATCAGGTGACGTGTGATGTCGATCAGCTGGCTGCGGTGCGTGCCGGTGATCGCGGCCCTGGCCAGCATCGCCTCTGCCTCGTCGAGGGTGCGGATCCTGAGCGAGGAGGGGAAGACCTGAACACGGTTTTCCTCGCGGCTGAGCAGCTTCGCCTCCTCCAGCCAGGAGACGGCGGTCTTCACTCGCGTGTCGTCGGTGGCGCTGTCGCGCTCGAAATCCCGTTCCTGTTCCGCTTTCACCACCTCACCCGGGGTTGCGACCACCGGGCCTGACTTCTTCATCCGCTCGTCCAGCCGCCGCAGCGCCTTCAGGATGGCGCCGATTTCGTGCCGGGCGAGCCGCGAGCGCGCCGACAGCGCGAACTGCCGCTCGACGTCGTCGGCGCAGAAGAGGAGCACGCAGTCGGCGCTGGCCCGGTCGCGGCCCGCCCGCCCGGCTTCCTGCAGGTAATTCTCGAGCGATCCCGGGATGTCGCCATGCACCACCAGCCGGATGTCGGGCTTGTCGATGCCCATGCCGAAGGCGTTGGTCGCGGCGATGACGCGCAGCTCGCCGGTACGGAACGCCTCCTGTATCCCCCGCTTCTCCTCCGACGTCAGTCCGGCATGGAAGCGATCGGCCGCGAGACCCTGCTGCCGCAGGAATTCGGCCACGCGCTCGGTCTCGCCGCGCGTCGCGCAATAGACCACCGCACCCGAGGCGCCCTCCTTTGGCAGCCTGGCCTCGATCACGTCGAGGATGTCGACGAGCTTGGTCGCGCGCTGCGTGGCGCGCACCTCGAAGCGGAGGTTTCCCCGGGTTGCGCCGCCGTCGAGCAGGATCAGTTCGCGGTCGAGGCGCGACCTGAAGTGGTCGCTGATGTCGCGCACCACCTCGGGCCGGGCGGTCGCCGTGAGGCAGAGCAGCGGCGGGGCCTGCTCGTCTCCCGCGGTCTCCTTGATGAAGCGGCTGACGTATCGGTAGTCCGGCCGGAAATCATGGCCCCATTTCGAGACGCAATGCGCCTCGTCCAGCACCCAGAGCCCGATCTCGCGCTGCGCGAGGACCGAGCGGACGGAATTGCTGCGCAGCTGTTCGGGCGAGATCAGCAGCATCGCCGCCTCGCCCAACCGCACGCGGTCCAGCGCATCCTGCCGTTCGGGCATCGACAGCATGCCGTTGACGGTGACGGAGGAGGCGATCCCTGCCCGTTCCATGCCCTGCACCTGATCGGCCATCAGCGCGACCAGTGGCGAGATCACCACCGTCAGCGCGCCGGTCTTGTCGAACCTCGACAATGCAGGCACCTGGTAGCAGACGGACTTGCCGGTGCCGGTCGGCAGAATGCCGAGGACTGAGGCGCCGCGCATCGCCTCCTCGACGATCCGCTCCTGAAGCGGGCGGCCCTCGTCGTCCACCGGCTCGGCGCGGAAGGCCGGAAAGCCAAACCAGCGCGACAAGGCGCGGACCGGATCGTTTCGCTCGGTGCACCAGGCGCAGCCGGAATTGTCGCAATTGGTGTCGCGCAAGTGCCGGACGATGAGCGAGGCCTCGCGAAACTGCGCCCGAACCCAGGGCGGCATGACCGAATCGCCGCCGGCCACCAGGATCCAGGACAAAGCATAGGCCATGGGCCATCCGAGCTGCGGGCTGGCGAGACGGTCGAGCGTCTGCTCGAGGCGCAGATCGCAGGCGCGGACGGCCAGCAGCCGGACGATCGCGTCCCTGGCCGCCGGCGCATCGGGCGCCCCGGCCCTTCGCACCGCACGGAACACCGCGTCGAACCCGTCCGGGTTCTCCATCCGCGTGGTGAGAAAGTGAAAGGCGGCCAGCGCGTCCGGTTGCGCGGCGTTCTGCTCGGAGAAGGCGGCGAGCTGGTTGCGCAGCACCTGGAACACCAGCCGCGCATCGCGTTCGGGATCGTTGACGTGGCCGGCCTGCAGGCGCCCGTCCTGATAGTGCTTGACCAGATGGTGATAGGGGTTGCGCGGGAAGGCCAGCGGATTGAGCCACAAGGTGTCGATCGGCGACTGAAACAGTTTCGCCAGCCCGAGCCGCGTCGCGGCGAGATGCGGCAGGTCGTGACGGAGGATGTTGTGGCCGAGGACATGGCCGACGCCGGTCGCCTGGGCCTCCAGCCGATCCAGCGCGGCAACGAGATCCCGCTTCCCCGCCAGGATCGGCGGGCGGGTATCGTCGCGCACCGCCGCGAAAGCGAAGATCGTGGCGGTCGCCGGATCCACTTCCAGATCGAGCGAAACACATCGCTGCAGCAGATCTTGAAACGGCTCGGTCATGCAGCGGCGACATCAGGCACGGGATGAAAAGCTCTGCAACGAAGATCCCGCGCCGGAGAAACGAACAACAACTGCGGCGACACTGAACAATCCCGGTCGCCAGTTTACAAGCCCGCACCTCCGAAAAAACAGTTCCGGATGGACTTGCCAACAGCCCCGCCCGCTGCTGTGCGGCGATCGGCGCCGCAATCCCCCGCCCCGCGCGCCTGCTGCCCTCTTTGCCGGCGGACCCGGCGCATCATCGCGAAAGAGCCAGCTTACCAATCACACGCAAGGGTTTCAGTCGCCCGCGGCTCCTGATATCGTTGCTTGGAGGGATGGTCTTCGTCAGACGAGATCAAAGAGTTGCTGCCGACATTATTTGTAGTTCGCGTCATTCCACTGATGTGGAGAACCGGGGGGACACTTCATGCGCGAAGCCGAGTTCCGTGCCTGGCTGGGAGCACGGCAGTGGAAAGGCATACCCCTGGCACATAAGGCCAGGAACAGCCGATACCGGCGGTGCCAGAGGGTCGAGCGCGGCCTGCCCGGACTGGGCTTCGCAGAAAGGACGCTCGAAGAGGTGTTCCATGCGGGACGGTGGCCCGATCTCCTGTCGCGCCTGGCGGACCTGAGGAGGGATCCCGCTGCTGATCCCGAGGCGGTCCGGTCGGTCGTTCCGCAGTCCGAAAACCCGAAGGGTCAACTCGGCAACCTGCACGCAGCGCTCACCCAGTACGGCTACTTTCTGGCCGACCGCGATCCGAACTACGGGGCAGCCGACGACCCCGCAGCCGACGATGACGACGGTGACGACGAGGACCTGCTCGCCCGGTTCGACGGCGACCCCGAATTCTATGACGCGCGCAAGATCTGGTCCGAAGACCAGCGTGCCGCATTCTGCCGGATGGCGCGTGCCGTGCATGATGCCGGTCTCGACTGGTACCATACCAAAATTCCGGAGATCCGTTTCGGCCGGAAGAGGCCCGAGGATGACAGGGCACCAGGCACACTCGGCAATCTCGAGATCGGACGGGATGGCGCCTTCCTCAAGTTCAGCCATCAGAACAAACGTGTAGGTCTTGAAGGCAGCTATCCGTTCGATTCCGGATCCGCCGATGCGTTCGTGGCAGCCATCGACCGTGCGCAGGACACCATCCGCTCATGGCGGCCGCCGCAGCCGCCACGCCCCGGCTACTGGCCGGACGAAGGGGGCGCCGGTGCGTCCGAGGCGCAGCCATCTGTAGGATCGGCAGGAGCAAACGAAGTGCCCGGGACAAAACCAGATCCGAAGAACATCATCCTTTATGGCCCGCCCGGTACGGGAAAAACCTATCGCACCGCGTACGAAGCCGTGTTGCTCTGCGACCTCGGCACAGACGTTCCGGACACGGTCGAAGGGAGGGCGGCGCTGATGAAGCGCTACCGCGAACTGGTCGACCAGAAGCGGATTGCCTTCGTCACCTTCCATCAGAACTACGATTACGAGACCTTCGTCGAAGGCCTTCGACCCGAAACGGGCGAGAGCGAAGGCGCGTCGGCCGGCTTCCGGCTCGAAGCCCGCGCCGGGCTCTTCCGCGAAATCTGCGCGCTCGCCGATCTGGCCCGCACGCGAAACGTTCCTCCTCCCGGAGCACCTGCATTCGATTTCTCGGGTCGCCGCTTCTGGAAGATGGGACAGGGGGCCATCGGCACGGAAGACGACGTCTACGAAGCCGCTGTCGCCGGCAACTACGTCGCCCTCGGCTGGGGTGGCTCCATCGACTGGAGCCCGGCGCGCTTTTCCACGCCCGAAGCGATCAAGGCGGAATGGATGGCACGGAACCCGGGCGACGCCACGCCGAGCAACTGGACCCAGACGGCGCAGTTTCGCTGTGACATGCGGGTGGGCGACATCGTCATCGTGCCTCACGGCAACACGGCCTTCAGGGCCATCGCCGAGGTGACGGGCGAGTATCAGTTCGAACCTTCGGCCGCGGGCTACTACGCGCATCGCCGCGATGTCCGCTGGCTCCTGACGCTCGACGAACCATTGCCCCTCGACACCATCATCGACGGCAGGTTCACCATGCGCACGCTGTACCAGCTCCAGGCGAATCGCCTGAAACTGCCCGCACTCGGCCGACTGGTCGCCGGCAGCGCCGATGGTGACGGCGACACCGGCACCGTCCGCGCTGGCCTGCCCGACCAGCACGTGCTCGTCATCGACGAGATCAACCGCGCCAACATCTCCAAGGTCTTCGGCGAACTCATCACTCTCATCGAGCCGGACAAGCGGCTCGGAATGCCCAACGAACTGACTCTGACGCTGCCCTATTCGAAGAAGCCGAACTTCGGCGTTCCGGCCAATCTCCACATCATCGGCACGATGAACACCGCGGACCGCTCCATCGCACTGCTCGACACCGCGCTGCGCCGGCGTTTCGTCTTCCGGGAGATGGAGCCGATACCCGATCTTCTCGCGGATGCGAGCAAACGGACCGGGGTCGATCTCGTCGGCGTCCTGACGGCCATCAACCGGCGCATCGAATACCTGATCGATCGCGAACACCGCATCGGCCACGCCTTCTTCATGGGCTGCGCGACCGTCGCGGACGTCGATGCCGTCATGCGGGACAAGGTCATCCCGCTGCTCCAGGAATACTTCTTCGAGGACTGGAGCCGGCTCCATGCGGTGCTCGGGGACGGCTTCATCCGGAAGACAGAGATCGACCCGCCTCCCGGTATCGACGGTGATCGGTTGCCGAGCTGGTCTGTCCGCACGCCGTTCGAGCCGGGAGCCTATGCCCGATTGACCGGGAAGGCGGCTGTCGCGGTGGAGCCAGGCGCGTGATCGGGCACTCGCTCCCGACCGTGCGCCTCCGGCCATGACGCATCTGACGGTCCGCGAGTGGGGGCGCGTCGGCGTGCATGGCGGCGCCGGCCCCCAGCCTGAGAACACCTACTCCCGAAGCGAGGCGGACGCCCTCCTGCGCGCCGCCTGGCGGCATCCACTGGCCACCGGACAGGGGACGAACATCCTCGTCCACGGTCGCAACGAACTGATCGCGCAGCAGGTCGTCGGCGTCATCGCAGCACCGGGGTGCAGTCTCGAAATCCTGCCCAAGATCGACAATGCCGCCGACGACAAGGACGAGACGATCCGCGCCCGCCTCGTCTCCATGCTCGACGTCGCGCTCGGCCTCGAGCTCGGACATGGACCGGCACTGGCGATGGCGCGCCAGAAGGAAACCCTGCTCGACATCCTGATCCGTCTCTTCGCCGACCGGCTCCTGGCTGAATCCCGCCGCGGCCTTCCCCGCGCCTATCAGGCCCGGCAGGAGGACCTGCTCACGCTCCGCGGCCGGCTCGACGTCGTCCGGCAGTTCACCCATCACGCGGTGCGCCCGGACCGACTTGCCTGCCGTTTCGATTCCCTGGCGCCGGACACCCCTCTCCTGCGCATCATGAAGGCCTGCGTCTCGATGCTGCGCCGCCATGCCCGCGCAGTGGAAACCCAGCGCCGCCTCGACGAACTGCGGTTTCTCCTGGCGGACGTGAGCGACGTTCCCGCAGGCGCCCTTCCCTGGAGCGACGTTCGCATCGACCGGACCAATCGTCGCTGGGAAAGGCTCCTGGATCTGGCGAGGCTCTTCCTGAAGCGCGAATGGCAGCGCACCGACCACCATGCGAAGGGCGGAGAGGGAATCACCTTGCTCTTTGCCATGAACGACCTGTTCGAGGCCTACATCGCCACCCTCGCGCGTCGGGCGCTGCGAGACACGCCCATGACAGTGCGCGCGCAGAGCGGTCTTCGCTCCTGTCTCGTGGAGGAGGGGTCCGGCAGCGAGCGCTTCCGCACGAGGCCCGACATTCTCGTCACGCGGAATGGCGAGACGGTCATGCTGATCGACACGAAGTGGAAGCTGGTCGGGCGAAATCCCGAAGACGGGAAGCGCGGTGTGTCGCAGGCCGACGTCTATCAGATGATGGCCTATGCCCGGTTGTACGATTGCCGGGACGTGATGCTGCTCTATCCCCATCATGCCGGACTCGGGCCTGAGGCGCTGGAGGTCGGATACACGATCCAGAGCGGCGGCGAACGGCTGCGGGTCGCCAGCGTCGATCTCCTGCCGGGCACGGCGGCGGTCGTGCAGAGACTAACCGACCTGACGGCGCCGTCAGCCGCGCGTCGTGGTGCCGGCGCCTGATCCGCCGCTGGGTCCTCCACCGGTCGCGACGCGTCGACGCCCTCCCGCTTGTGGACCGTCTGCCGGCGCGGCTTGATCGTCCGGCGGGCATCGGCGAACCTGCAACCTGGTAGCGCGCCGGGAGCGGCGACCTATTCTCATGCGGGAAAGCACGCGGGTCGTGCGGGGGCGGGAGGCGTCTGGCGCGATGGATGTTCTGGATCAGGGCCGCGGCCCCCGGCGGAGCGCGGTCGCGGCCGAGCGGCTGGAGCGGCTGCGCACCAAGCTGCTCGACCTGTCGACGACCAACAAGATGCTGAGCTTCCGGCATCCGCGCGCCTCGTGCCTGCGGGTCGTCGACGAGCTTCCGGAGGTGCTCTTCGCGGGCCTGCTCGACGGTGATCCCTTCACCTTCGAGGCGGTTCCGGAGCCCTCGCGGCGGGAACTCGACGAGTGGCACGCGCGGCACGACGCGGTTCCCCGCGCCGGCGAGGCGCCGGAGCCGAAACGCCCGGAGGCTGCGGTCTGGGCACGCCATCTCGGGATCGGCACCGACCACGACCTGCCGGTCGAGACCGACAGTTTCCTCCGGTCCGAGCGGCACGCCGACCGGAAGATCCAGACCCTGCACTATCCCGACGAGCTCGACGCGCGGCTGCGCAAGATCCGCTCCTCCGCCCGCACGGCCATCGAGGAGAGCGGCGCCAACATGCTCTACATGGCGTTCGGCTTCCTCGAATGGCGCGACCAGGCGACGTCGAAGGCCCACCAGGCGCCGCTCCTCCTGCTGCCGGTCGAGCTCGAACGCGAGCAGACGCGTGGCGGCCGCTACCGCACGCGCGTCCGCTGGACCGGGGAAGAGCTGCAGCCCAACCTGTCGCTGCAGAAGAAGCTCGACGAGTTCGCCATCAGCCTGCCCGCCCTCCGGGACGGCCAGACGATCGCGGACTTCCTTGCCGAGGTGGGGCGCGCCGTCCGCCACAGGTCGGACTGGATCGTTCGCCGCTACGTCACGCTCGGCCTGTTCGAGTTCGGCAAGATCCTGCTCTATCTCGACCTCGATCCGGAGCGGTGGCCCGGGCACGCGCCGATCGACGGCCATCCGCTGGTGCGCACCATCCTGGAGGGCGACGAGGCCGAGACGGGCGCGCCGCCGCGGTCCTTCGCCGGGGTCGACCCGTCGCCCGAGGCGGCGCAGGCGCGCGATCTGGCGCTCGACCTCGTCGACCGGGCGGACGGATCGCAGTGCGAGGCGCTGCAGACCGCGCTCGCCGGGCGCAACCTCGTCATCGAGGGACCGCCCGGCACCGGCAAGTCGCAGACCATCACCAATCTCGTCGCCGCGGCGCTCGCCGACGGCAGGACGGTGCTCTTCGTGGCGGAGAAGCTGGCGGCGCTGGAGGTCGTGCGCCGCAGGCTGCGCGAGCTCGGGCTCGGCGACTTCTGCCTCGAGCTGCACAGCCACAAGACCCGCAAGACGGAGGTGCTGGACGACATCGGCGACCGCGTGAAGCTCGCGGGACGGACCCGCCCGTCGCGGGACCTCGAGGCGGCGCTGTCGCGCCTTGCCGACCGGCGCCGGAAGCTGTCGGATTATGTCGAGACCATCGGCGGTCCCGCCGGCGCGTTCCGTGACCTGACCGTGGGCGAGGCCCTGATGCGGGCGGGCCGGGCGCGGCGCCGGCTCGGGCCGAGCCTCGCGGCGCTGGAAGCGAGCGGCAGCCAGGTCGAGAAGCCGGAGGCGCTCGGCTGGGCCGACCTCGCCGACGCCAGGGGGCGGCTCGGCCACCTCGCCTCCGCCTACCGGGATCTCGGCGTCGCGGGTGCGGCGCACGAACATCCCTGGGCCGGGGTCTCCGCCCTGGCGGTGCTGCCGCACGACCGCGACCGCGTCGCCGCGCTGGTCTCGGGCTGGGCCGATGCGGCCCACTCCTGCGCCTCTGCCCTCAGCGGCGCGGGGCTGCCCGAGATGGAGCCCTCAGCCATCGTCGTGGCGCCCGACCGCCTGCAGGCTCTCGATGCGCTGCGCGTACCCGCGCTGCAGGCCGAGGCGGTCGCGGCGGAGGTGGAGGCCGTGACGGGCAAGGCCCTCCCTCGGTCCGCGACGGGCCTGGCGGTTCTCGCAACCCTGCTGCCGGCGGCCCGCGCCGTTCCGTCCGAGGGGCTCGCGCGGCGCAACGCGTTCCTCCTGTCGCCGGAGGCCGTGGCTTGGGTCCGGGCGCAGGCCGAGCGGATGTCGCGCCTCGACCGGACGCAGACCGGGCTGCGCGAGGTCTTCCGGAGCGACGCCTTCTCGGCCGCCCCCGACGATCTCGAGGAATGGTCGGCCGCGCTCGGCCAGAGGGGCTTCTTCGCCCGCTTCGGCCGGCGCTGGCGTGCGGCCGCCGCGCGGTGGGAACAGCTCGCGCGCCCGGCGCATCTCAGGGCGAAGGCGGCGGAGCGGTCGGCGCGGCTGGCGGAGCTGCGGACGCTCCTGCTCGACCTGGAGGCCCTGCGGGCCGACCGCATCGTGGACGAGCGGCTGGGCGACGGCGCGCGCGAGGCCTCCTTCGACTTCCGCCCCGTCCTGGCGGTTGCCGAATGGGCGGCCAGCGTCCGCTCGGCCCTGCCCGGACCGATCGGCGGCGTCCTCGTGCGCCTCGGCGAGGACGCGCTGGCGCGCCTCGGCCGGCTGTGCACCGACGAGACCATGGCGGCGCTCGACGAACTGCGCCGGTCTCCGCCCGGATCGAGGAGCGGCCCGACCTTCTGGGAGTCGCTGGTGGCCGCGGCGGAGCTCGGCTCGCTGGAGGCGCTCGCGGCCGCGGCAGCCGAGGACGGCGCCTGGACCCGCCTGCGCTCGCAGGTCGGTGCCTGCGCCGATGCCGCGCAGGCCTGCATGGCGGCGGAAGCGGCAGTCGTGGCCGACACCGGCCTCGACGCGGCGCTCTGGTTCGGCGGTCCGGCACCGGCGCTTGCGGACGTGGCGGCGCGGGCACGCCGGGCGGCCGCACGCCCGGAACTCCTGCCGCAATGGCTCGATTTCGACCGGTTCCGCCGCGCCTGCGAACAGGGGCCCGAACGCGACCTGGCGCGCGCGGCGGGGGCCGGATCGCTCGACGCCGGGCTTCTGCCGCTGTGCCTCGACTTCCTCGTCTTCGACGCGCTGGCGCGCCGGGCCTTCGCGGAGGCGCCGTCCCTCCACGCCGCCTCCGGCAAGACCCTCGACGCGCTGCGCGACGAGTACCGCGCGATCGACGCGCAGGTCATGGAACTGCGCCGCTCCGCCATCGCCGCCCGGCTCGTCGAACGGCAGCCGCCGGCGGGAAAGTCGTCGGGACGCGTTTCGGAGCGGACCGACATGGCGCTGGTCACCCACGAGATCGGCAAGCAGAAGGGCCACATCCCGATCCGCCAGCTCGTCCATCGCGCGGGACGGGCCGTCCAGGCCCTGAAGCCCTGCTTCATGATGGGGCCGCTGTCGGTCGCCCAGTACATCGCGCCGGGCACGCTGACGTTCGATCTGGTGATCATGGACGAGGCCTCGCAGATGCGGCCGGAAGATGCCATCGGCGCGCTCGCGCGCGGCGGCCAGGCCATCGTCGTCGGCGACCCGAAGCAGTTGCCTCCCACCTCCTTCTTCGACCGGATCGCCGACCGCGCCGACGAGGAGGAGGACGAGGAGGTCACGCTGGCCGAGGACAGCAAGAGCATCCTCGAACTCGCATCCGCCATCTTCGAGCGGCGCATGCTGAAATGGCACTACCGTTCGCGCCACGAGGCGCTGATCGCCTTCTCCAACCGGCAGTTCTACAAGGACGAGCTGATCGTCTTCCCGTCGCCCGCCGGCCAGGCCGGGCGCTTCGGCATCGGCTGGACCTTCCTCCCCGACGGCGTGACGACGAAGGGCGTGAACGCGCAGGAGGCGCGTGCCGTGGCGCAGGCGGCGGCGCGCTTCCTCGTGGAGAACCGGAGCCGCAGCCTCGGCGTCGTGGCGATGAACATCAAGCAGACGCAGCGCATCGCCGACGAACTCGCCGCGCTGGCCGATGCCGATCCGAACCTCGCCAAGGTGCTCGCCGAGGCCGAGAGCGGGTCGGGCGCCGAGCCGTTCTTCGTCAAGAACCTCGAGAACGTCCAGGGCGACGAGCGAGACGTCATCATGATCTCCATGACCTACGGCCCCGCTTCGGCCGGCGGCCGGACGCCGCAGCGTTTCGGGCCGATAAACCAGGAGACGGGCTGGCGCCGTCTCAACGTGCTCTTCACCCGCGCCAAGGAAAGGATGGAGATCTTCAGCTCGATGCGCGCCTCCGACGTGGTGCCGAAGGAAGGCGCCGACCGTGGCCTGCGCGCGCTGAAGCAGTTCCTCGACTATGCCGAGACCGGCCGGCTCGGCGGCGAGCCCCGCGTCGCGCCGAAGGACCCCGACAGCGATTTCGAGGACGCCGTCCTCGAAGGCCTTCGCGAGAGGGGCTGGGACTGCGTGCCGCAAGTGGGCGTCGCCAACTTCTTCATCGACATCGGCGTGCGCGACCCCGACGTTCCCGGCGAGTTCGTCGCGGCGGTGGAATGCGACGGCGCGGCCTACCACTCCGAGATGTCGGCCCGCGACCGCGACCGCCTGCGCCAGGAAATCCTGGAGAACCTCGGCTGGAACATGATCCGGGTCTGGTCGACCGACTGGTTCCGCGATCCCGACGCGGAACTCGCCCGTGTCTGCCGAGAGCTGGAGCGGCTCGTGGCGGCGCGGCGGCAGGCCCGGGACAGACGGCTCGGAAAGAGGCCGGACGCGCCGGCCGGCGAGCCGGAGGCCGCCGGCCCATCCCGCGACGAGGTCGCGGCGGAAGCGGCCGCGGCGGTGACGGGCGAGGCAGGCGAGGCCGGACCGTCCGACCAGCCGGCCGGCCCTGCCCAGGGCACGCTCTTCGGTGACGAAGCGCCGGCGGCACCGGCGTCGGGTGGCATTTCGGTCGATCAGGCCCGCGCCCGGCTCATCGACCTGCGCGAGCGCAGGATCAAGCTCCTTTTTCCGGACGCCGATCCGACGACCGGCCTGCTGCGCAAGAGCATGCTGGACGAACTCCTGAAGAAGCGGCCCACGGACATGGACGAGTTCCGGGCGCTGGTTCGCCTCGACCTGCGGCAGAACACCGATGGCGCCCAGCTCAAGGAGTTCGGCAGCCGGGTCTTCGACATCCTAACCGAGATCGAACCCTGACCGGCGGCCGGTCGCTCAAGGCAGCCGTGTGGAGAAGACGTAGGGACGGGTCGCGATCTGCAGGTGCCGCGTCGAACGGTCGTCGCGGACGAGGTCCAGCCGGCCGAGACGGATCCGCGTCAGCGTCGCGAGCGCCACCGCGCCGATCCGCGCATGCGCCCGCAGGGACGCCGTGTTGCGCGTCTCGACGACGCTGACCATGCGCACGTAGCCCTGGTCGAGAAAGGCGCGGGCGGCGAAGCCCTTGATGTCGGCAAGCAGATGCCGGCCGCGATGCTCCGGCACCACCAGGCCGCCCATCGCCAGGACCTCCCGGCCCTGCGCCAGTTCGACGGTGAGCCATGGGTAGACCCGGAGCGCGCCGGCGGCCAGATAGACGTTCTGCCCGATGACCCGCCCGTCCTCCTCCGCGACGGCCACCCGGGCGATGGCGCTTTCCCTGAACGCGCTGTCCACCATCGCAGGCCCGGCTCCCGCGGCGACGAGGGCGTCGCGGTCGGCCGGGCCGCCCCAGCGAATCCCGCCCGTCGCCCGGGTCGTCGCGGCGATCACGGTCAGTTCGGCGGAGAAGACGACGATCCGGGCCATCGCGGCAGGATAGCGGCGGCACCCGGGCCGCTCAACGGCAGGCCCCCGGCACGGCGGGAACCCGGGCGGCGGGCGCGCCGGCAGGGCCGAAATCGTCGTTGACGCCGCGCCTCCGGCACGCCCATGCTGGGCCGCGACGACGTGGAGGAGACGATGGAGAGCGAGACCGAGGCTGGCGAAACCCTGCGCCTGCCTGCGAACGACGGCGTCGCCGTGACGGTGCGGCCTGCCGCCTCGGGGGCGCGGCCGAAACCAGGGCGGCCAGGACATGGATCGATCCCCATCCGGATCGGAGCCGCGACGTGACGACGCCCCGTTTCGCGGCCCGGCTCAACGCCTTCCGGATCGGCATCGCGGACAAGTGGCCCGGCCGCAACCGCATCACCACGCTCGACCTTCTCGAGCGCGCGAGCCTCGTGCCCGGCCTCAACGCCGCTGACCTGAACTATCCCGACCATGTCGACGGTCTCGATCCGGCCGACGTCGCCGCGGCGCTCGAGCGGCACGGGATCGCGCTGAACGGGCTCGCCATGCGCTACTACACCGAGCCGGAGTTCAAGCTGGGCGCCTTTACCCATCCGGACCCGCGCATCCGCCGCGCCGCCATCGACGTGACGAAACGCGGCATCGATGCCGGCCGCGCGCTCGGCAGCCGGCTGATGACCCTCTGGATGGGCCAGGACGGCTTCGACACCTCCTTCCAGGCCGACTACGGACGGCTGTGGGACTGGACGATCGAGGCCCTGCGGGAAGTCGCCGCGCACGACCCGGAAACAGACGTCGCCATCGAGTACAAGCCGAACGAGCCGCGCGCCTTCGCGCTGATGCCCGACGTCGGCACGACGCTGCTGGCCATCCGCGAGGCGGGCTGCGCCAATCTGGGCGTCACGCTGGACTTCGCGCACGTCCTCTATGCCGACGAGATGCCGGCGCATGCCGCCCATCTCGTCGCCCGCCATTCGAGGCTGCTCGGCGTGCACCTGAACGACGGCTATGGCAAACGCGACGACGGGCTGATGGTGGGCACGGTGCATCCGGTGCAGACGGTCGAGCTGCTGGTCGAGCTGAAGCGCCAGCGCTATGGCGGGGCGATCTACTTCGACACCTTCCCCGACCATTCCGGCATCGACCCGGAGGCGGAGTGCGCCGCCAACATCGCGGTGGTCCGGCGGCTCGGGGAGGTCGCGTCGCTGCTGGTGGACGACCCGGCGCTGGCCGCGGCCGTCGCCCGCCAGGATTCGCCCGCCTCCCACCGCATCGTCTCCCGCGCCCTGTTCGGAGCCTGAGGCATGGGGTCGGTGCTGGTGGTCGGCGCGCTGCATCACGACGTCATCGTCACCGCGCAGCGCCTGCCCGTGCTCGACGAGACGCTGCCCGGGACCGGCGTGACCTATGCGCTCGGCGGCAAGGGCGGCAACCAGGCGCTCGCCGCCGCGCGCCTCGGGGCGTCCGTCGCCTTCGCCGGGCGAGTCGGCCGCGACGAGGCGGGAGCCGCCATGACCGCGCAGCTTGCCGCCGGCGGCGTCGACGTGAGCCGCATCGCGGTCGACCCGGCGCTCGCCTCCGGCATGAGCGTGGCGATCGTCACGCAGGGCGGCGACTACGGCGCCGTCATCGTGTCGGCGGCGAACGGGGCGATCGACGGCGGTTCCATCGCGCTGCCTCACGACTGCGGCCTCGTCCTGCTGCAGAACGAAGTGCCGGAGGCCGCCAATCTCGCCGTGGCGCGCAAGGCCGCCGCTACGGGTGCGCGCGTCGTTCTCAACGCCGCGCCCGCGCGCGCGGTCCCACGGGAACTGCTGTCGCTGACGGACGTGCTCGTCGTCAACCGCGTCGAAGCGGAGATGATCGGGCGCGGCCTCGACGGCTTCCGCGGTACACTGATCGAGACGCGCGGCGATGAGGGCTGCATCCTGCGAAGCCCGGGCGAAGCCACGCGCCATGTCGCGGCCTTTCCGGTCGGCGTCGTCTCCACCCACGGCGCCGGCGACTGCTTCACGGGGGCGCTGGCGGCCCGGCTGGCGGCCGGCGGCGATCTCGGCGGAGCGGTCTCCTTCGCCGCCGCCGCAGCCGCGCTCCACGTCTCGATGCCGGTCGCGCGCCGCGGCACCCTCACGGCCGCCGACGTCACCCGTCTTTCGGAGAGCGGCCCGGCCGGCCGGACGCTGCCATAGTCCGCAGGACGCCGGTCTAAGACCTATTGCGCCATCAGCGTCTTCGTCCGTGCATAGAGGTCCCGGAAGATCCGGTTCCTGCCGGCATGGAGGTCCGCCACGGCCGGATCGGGCACGATCTCGCCCTCCACGGGATTCCAGCGCCGGATGTCGTCCGGCTTCACGTCGCCCACGGCGAGCGCGGCCAGGAAGGCGTTGCCATAGGATGCGCCGATGGACTTCGCGCACAGGCTCTGCGTCACCTGGCAGGCATCGGACGTCGCCTGCGCCCAGAGCGCGTTCTTCGTGCCGCCGCCGACGGCGCGGATGGCGCGGGGTGGGGCTCCCGCCTCGCGGAAGGTGTCGATCACATGCGCCGTGCCGAGCGCGATGCCCTCGATCACGGCGCGGTAGACGTCGCCGCGGGTATGGGTGAGGTTCAGCCCGAAGATGACTCCTTTCGCGTCGGGGTCGTGGATGGGCGTCCGCTCGCCGGAGAAGTAGGGCAGCACGATCAGACCCCTCGCGCCTGGCGGAGAGGCCTGCGCCTCCTCTGCCAGCGCGGCGAAGGCGGTCTCGGGGTCGAGGTCGCGGGCGAACTGGTCGCGGAACCAGTGGGTCAGCGTGCCGGAGGTGGCGAGTCCCGCCATCGCCGCGCTCCGGCCCGGAAACAGCCACGGCGCATGCCAGAGCCGGGAATCGGCGACGCGGCCTTCCGTCGGCATGATGATGAAGATGGTCGAACCATACATCATCATCATCTCGCCCGGCTCCAGCACGCCGACGGAGACGGCCTCGGCCGCCGCGTCGATCGTGCCGCAGGTCACCGGCGTGCCTTCGGCGAGGCCGGTCTCGGCGGCCGCGGCGGCCGTCACATGGCCCGCGATCTCCGTCGACCACATCAGTTCGGGCATCTGCTCGCGGCGGACGACGTCGGGCGCGAGGTCGAAGCACCAGTCGAGCGCGGCGACGTCGTAGAAGGGCGTCGCGTTGGACGCGGTGTAGTGGTCGATGACCCTGCGGCCGGTCAGCTTCATGACGAGGAAGCTCGTCGACGTCATGAAGGTGGCGGTCCGGGCGAAGACCTCCGGCCGCTGGTTCCTCGTCCACAGGATCTTCGGCCCGACCGACTGCGAGGTCAGCGTGTTGCCGCAGCGCGCCAGGATGCGGTCGGCACCTGCGAGCGCGTTCAGTTCCTCGATCTCGCGCGCGGCCCGCGTGTCGACGCCGTATAGCACGCCGTTCATCAGCGCGCGGCCCCCGGCATCCACCGGCAGCATGCAGGGGCCGATGGCGGAGGCGGCGACGGCGCGGATCGAGCGCGGATCGATGCGGCTCTCGGCCAGCATCGTGCGGGTGACGTGCACGAAGTCGCCCCACCAGTCTTCGTCGGGGCGATGCTCGGCCCAGCCGGGCTGCGGCACCAGCATGCGGTGCGGCCGCGCGGCCTGCGCCACGATGCGTCCGTCCGCGTCGGCGATGACGCCCTTGGTCTCGAAGGTGCCGACGTCGATGCCGAGCGTGTGTCTCATCCCGTTGCGTCCGGATCGAGCGGGAAGCCGGGGCCGATGCCGTGCAGGGCTGCGACGATCAGCCGGGCGAGCGCGTCGAGGTCGGCGGGGTCGACCACTTCGTTCGCCGAATGCGAGGCCCGCATCGGGAAGCCGACGTCGAGGCAGGCGACGCCCGTCCCGGCGATCTGGACGTAGCTGGTCTCGGTCAGCGCCCCGATATGGACCGAGCGCTGCAGCGGCAGTCCCGCCGCGGCGGCCGTCCGCTCGAACAGCCCGGTCAGGGCCGGATGCGGGATGAGGCCGTTCAGCGTGCCCCGCCCATGGAACGAGTAGAGCCCCATCGCCGGACCGCCGCCCAGGCGCACGTCGCCGCGCGCGGCCATGTCGGGCGTGTCGGTCGCGAGCACCAGGTCGATCTGGATGGCGATGGCGGGCTTCAGCGCATGGACGGCCGGCAGCACGCCGCGCAGGTTGAACTCCTCCTGCACCGAGAAGGCGAGATGGACCGTGGGCCGCCGCCCCTCCCCCGTCGCGAGCGCGCGCGCCACGGCGAGCATGACGGCACAGCCGGCGCGGTCGTCGACGGACGTGCCGGCAAGCAGCCCGTTGGCGAGGCGCCGCACGGCGGGCGCGTAGACCACCGGCGTACCGATGCGGATGCCGGCCGCCTCCACCTCGTCGGCCGAGCGGAAGCCGGCGTCGAGATAGATCTCAGGATAGGGCACGACCGCGTATTTCTCGTCCGGCGTGGTGGCGTGATGGGCCTTGTTGGCGACGATCCCGGTCACGTCCCGGCCTTCGCCGACGCAGATCAGCATCGGCTGCGCCGCCAGCGCCCGCTCGGGCACGCCGCCGACGCGTTCGAGCCGGAGGAAGCCGTCCTTCTCGATCCGGCGGACCATGAAGCCCAGCTGGTCCATGTGGGCGATCAGCATGACCGACGGCGCCTCCGGATCCCCGGGCAGGGTCGTGGTCAGGTTGCCGAGCACGTCGGTCGCATGCGCAAGGCCGATCGCGTCGAGCTCCCGCCGGATGCGGGCGCGCACGCGGCCCTCGTGGCCGCACAGGCCCGGGATCGTCATCAGCTCGGCGGTCAGCGCGGCGACGTCCACGGCTCAGCGACCCTTCGCCAGGGCGACGAACTCGCGGGCGCGGTCCGCATCGACGGCGTTCCAGGTGTCGCCGTCCACCTTCAGCGCGGAACCGACGATGCAGCCGTCGGCCACCGCCAGCACGTCGCGCACGGTCGCATGCCTGACGCCGGTGTTGGCCAGCACCGGCATCGCCGGAAGCGCCGCCTTGACGCTTTCCAGATGGTGCATCGGCGCCGCCTCGCCGGTGATCGGCCCCGAAACGAGGATGGCGTCGGGGATCGACGAGAACACCGCCGAGCGCGCGCGCTCGGCCAGCGGCCGCGCGTCGAGCGAATGGGCGAACTCGGCCGAGACGTTGTAGAGCAGCGGCATGTCGCTGCGGCCGAGCCGGTCGCGGTAGCGCATCGCCTTGCCGGCATCCGGCGTCCAGGGACCCATGTCGGAGGCGTAGGTGCCGGTGAAGATCTCGCGCACGAAGGACGCGCCGGTCGCCGCGGCGACCGCGATCGAGCTCATCGGGTCCCAGAGCACGTTGACGCCGAAGGGGACGGTGATGCGCGCACGCAGCCGCCCGATCACATAGGCCATGGCCGCGCTCGACGCCGTGTCGACCGAAAACTCGTAAGGGCGGTCGTTCTCGTTGCCGAACATCACCGCGTCGAAGCCGGCCGCGCAGAGCGCGTCGAGATCGCGTCCGGCCGCCTCGACGAGCCCCTCGACGCCCGCATCATCGTCGAAGAGCGGGCTGCCGGGCAGTGCCCCCAGATGCACCATGGCGATCAGCGGCTTGCCGTCGCCGAACACACGGCGGAACTTCGCGGTCATGTCGATGCAGGCCCTCCCAAGCGCTGCCGTCCAAGCTAGCCAGCCCCGTGGCCGGGTGCAATCCGTCGACCGGCCGGCACGACGGATTCCGTCTCCGTCACACGTGAAACCGCAGAGGCAGGAAGGGCGAACGCGTCGCCTCCGCCCGAAGACGCCTCCCCAACCGCCCGATCCATGCTAGTCTGCCGTGCGATCGGCGTTGGGAGGCGCGGCGTTCAGCCATGAAGACACGGCATTTCGACCGCCTGGGAAATGGCGGCATCACCTTCACCGAACTCGGCTTCGGCACGGCGCCGATGGCCAATCTCTACCGCGCGGTCAGCGAGCCGGAGGCGCAGGGTGCGCTCGAAGCCGCCTGGGAGACCGGCTGCCGCTACTTCGACACCGCGCCGCTCTACGGGCTCGGCCTCGCCGAGACGCGGCTCAACACCTTCCTGCGCGGGCGCCGCCGCGACGACTACGTGCTATCCACCAAGGTCGGCCGCCTGCTGCAGCGCTGCGCTCCGGAAGAGCGCACCGGCATCGGCAAGTTCTTCGACGTGCCGAGCCGCCGCGAGGTCTACGATTTCACCCATGACGGCGTGATGCGCTCCTTCGAGGCCTCGCTGGAGCGCCTCGGCATCGACCGGGTCGACATCCTCTTCGCCCACGACCTCGACATCTTCAACCACGGCACGCAGGAGACGCTCGACCATTATCTGTCCCAGTTCATGGCCGGCGGCTACCATGCGCTCCTGTCGCTGCGCGACCAGGGCGTGATCAGGGCCTTCGGCGCCGGCGTCAACGAGTGGCAGCCGTGCCAGTGGCTGCTGGAACGGGGCGATTTCGACCTCTTCCTGCTCGCCGGCCGCTACACGCTGCTCGAGCAGGACTCGCTCGCCTCCTTCCTGCCGCTGTGCGAGGCGCGCGGCGTCGGCATCGTGCTCGGCGGACCCTACAATTCCGGCATCCTGGCGACCGGGCCGAAGCCCGGCGCCTGGTACAACTACAATCCCGCGCCGCCGGAGGTGCTCGACCGGGTCGCGCGCATCGAGGCGGTCTGCGTCCGCCACGGCGTGCGGCTGATCGAGGCGGCGCTGAACTTCCCGCTCACCCACCCGGCCGTCGTATCGCTCATTCCCGGCGGACAGGTCGCCGCCGAGGTCAGGGCCAATCTCGACATCCTGTCGGCCGGAATTCCCGCAGCGCTCTGGGCCGACCTCAAGCGCGAGGGTCTGATGCGCGACGACGCGCCGACGCCCGCGTGAGGCCGGCCATGCTCGTCGATGCCCATCAGCATTACTGGAACCCGGCGCGCGGTGACTATTTCTGGATGCCGAAGGGAGACCCGGTTCTCGACCGGATCTACAGGCCGCACGATCTCGATCCGCAGCTGAAGGCCGCGGGCATCGACAAGACCGTGCTCGTACAGGCGGCGCCGACGGTCGCCGAGACGGAATACCTGCTCGGCATCGCCGACGCGTCCGACAGCGTCGCCAAGGTCGTCGGCTGGGTGGATTTCGAGAACCGCGCCGACCTGCGCCACCTCGAGCGGCTGAAGGCGCATCCGAAGTTCGCCGGGGTCCGCCCGATGATCCAGGACATCCCGGATGTCGACTGGATGCTGCGCCCCGACGTGCGGTGGGCCTTCGACGCCCTCGTCGACCTCGACCTGACCTTCGACGCGCTCGGCTTCTCGCGCCATCTCGACAATTTCCTCACGCTGTTCGCCCGCCACCCGGGGCTGCGCGTCGTCGTCGACCACTGCATGAAGCCGCAGATCCGCGACCACGCGACGGCGGCGGACGAGTTCGCGCGCTGGTCGGCCGGGATGAGGCGCATCGCCCGGGAGACGCCGGCGCTCTGCAAGCTCTCCGGGCTCGTCACCGAGGACGGCGAGGGCTGGACAGCCGCGCGGCTGCGGCCCTATGCCGAGCTCGTCCTCGACGCCTTCGGCCCGCGGCGCGTGATGTGGGGCTCGGACTGGCCGGTGTGCCGGCTGCGCTGCGAGCACGGCACCTGGCTCGCCACGGCCCGGACGCTTACGGCCGACCTCGCGCCCGCCGAGCGGGCGGACATCTTCGGCGGCACGGCGGCGCGCTTCTACGGCATGACCTGACCGCCCGTCACTTCACCGCGCCGGCCGTCATGCCCTTGATGATGTAGCGTTCCAGCGCGATCGCCACGACGATCAGCGGCAGGATCGCCGCCGTCGACAGCGCCGCCATGGACCACCAGGAGATGCCTTGGCTGCCGGTCTGGCTCGCCACCATCACCGGCAGGGTGGAGGAGTTGGTGGAAGCGAGCAACGCGGCGAAGAAATACTCGTTCCAGCACAGGATCATCGACAAGACGAAGGCCGCCACCATGCCCGGCAGCGCGATCGGCAGCACGATGGCGAAGAAGGCCCCCCAGGTCGACAGCCCGTCGACCAGCGCCGCCTCCTCCAGCTCCACGGGAATCGCGTCGAACTGGTCGCGCATGATCCAGATGACGATCGGCAGCACCATCAGCGTGTAGAGCATGACGAGCCCCGCCAGCGTGTCGCGCAGGTCGAGCTCCCGGTAGAGCACCAGGAACGGCAGCGCCAGCACGACCGGCGGCAGGATCATCTGCGACAGGAAGAAGAACGAGATGTCGGCGTTGCGCAGCCACAGCCAGCGGTACCGGAAGCGCGTCAGGCCGTAGGCGGCGAGCGAGCCGATGACGATCGCCAGCGCCGAGGCGCCGAGCGACACGACGAGCGAGTTCATGAACCGCTTCATGAACTCGTCGCGCACCGTCGACGTCTGGAAGATCGTGTCCGGCGACAGGCCGATCGAGCGCCAGCCGCGCCAGTCGATGGCATAGTCGAGCCACGGGACGAGGTCGCCCCGCATCACGTTCGGCGCCGCCTTGAACGAGGTCGTCAGCGTCCAGTAGATCGGAAACAGGCAGACGACGGTCCAGACGATCAGGGCCGTGTAGATCGCCGTGCGCCCGAGCCACCAGCGGGCGCGCTCGCCGGCCGGCATGGCGGGCGCCTCGGGGCCGGCGGCGTTTCGCGCGGCGGTCATGCGAAGCTCCTGCGCCAGCGGTTCACGAGCTTCAGCAGCAGCGTGATGAACAGGATGATGAGGATGAGATAGGTCATCGCCAGCATGGTGCCGTAGCCGACGTTGGAGCGGTCGCGATACTCGCGGAAGATGAAGCTCGTGACGCTGTCGGTCGCGCCGCCCGGCCCGCCCGCGGTGACGTTGATGATGATGTCGGCGATCTTCAGCTTGAAGATGATGCGCAGCACGATGGCGGTGATGGAGACCGGGATCATCAGCGGGAAGGTGACGCCCCAGAAGGTCTGCCAGGCGTTGGCGCCGTCCACCTGCGCCGCTTCGGTGACGTCCTTGGGCAGCGCCTGCAGTCCCGCCAGAAGCATGATCATCATGAAGGGGATGAAGGTCCAGGCGTCCATGGCCTGGATCGACAGCTTGGCGATCCAGGGACTGCCGAAGAAGGACGGCGACTCGACCCCGAGCCACTTCAGGAAATTGGCGAGCGGGCCGAAGCGGACCTCCATCATCGACTTGCCGATCATCCAGGACACCGCGACCGGCGACAGCATCAGCGGCAGCAGGAAGGCGACGCGGAAGAACTTGCGGGCGCGGATCTGGGCGTTGAGCAGCAGCGCCAGGCCGAAGGCGATCACGTATTCGACGAGCACCATGGCGACGTAGAACACCATGTTGCCGAGCGCGTTGCGGAAGAAGGGGTCGGCGAGCATCTGCCGGACATTGGCGAGCCCGTTGAACCGCATGCCGTCCTGGCTGGCGAGGTTCCAGTCGGTGAGCGCGATGTAGAAGCCGAACAGGGTCGGGAAGATGACCATGGCGACGGTGAACAGCACCGCCGGCAGGATGAACAGCGCGCGCTTGCCCTGCTCGCCATGGGCCACGACCTGGGCCACGCCGAGTGCCACGCCCCACAGGCCGTAGGCGTAGAGCACCGGGCGCCACGACGCGAAGCCCGAACTCGTGGCGCCGAGCGCGAAGAGGGTCTGGTAGAGCGCCGTGAGCGTAAGCAGCGCGGTCGCGCCCCAGACGATGGAACGGCCGAGCCGCCTGCGGCCGGGCGTCGTCTCGCCGTAGTTGAGGACAGGGTTCTCGGCCACCGGTCACCATTTTCGAAGGCATGCGGGACCGGCGGCGCTGGGCGCCGCCGGCAGTGCTGTCGAGCGTCCCGGCTCACATGCCGAGCGAGGCCTTGTAGAGCGCGATCTGGCTGTCGCGGCCGATCTGGTCGGTCAGCTTCTCCCAGGCCGCCGCGATCGCGTCGGCGGTCTCCTGCGCCGACTTGTACTGGCCCGCATAGCCCTTCGCCAGTTCGTCCTCGGCGATCGAGTAGTACTGGAAGATGCCGGGGATGCGCGGCTCGATGGCGGCGTTCGGGTGGTTGTAGCTGTCGGCGTTCGAGCCGAGATAGTCCTCGACATAGGCACGGTCGTAGCCGGCCGCCTCCCACTCCGCGAAGTCGAAATGCGAATTGCGGTAGGGCTGGAAGCCGGACGGATAGGCAGCCGTCCACAAGGAGAGGTCCTTGCCGCCGAGATGCGCGGCGGCCGACCAGGCGGCCTTGCGCCTCTTCTCGTCACCGGAGACCCGCGACGTCACGTAGATGCCCCAGCCGATATAGGCCATGTTCGGGGCCTCGTTGTACTTGTCCTCCCAGGCGCCGGTCCTGGAATTGTAGACCTGGTTGGCGCCAGGCAGGATGCCGAAGCCGGTGACGTCGCCCACCACCGAGGTGTCGGAGGTGCGGGCCGACGAGCCGACGTCGCCCCACCAGGTCAGCATCGAGCCGGTGCCGGCGAGGAACTGCGAGAAGGCGGTCGTGCCCGGATCGGCGTTGATCTGGTCGGCCGGATAGGCGCCCGGCGTCGCGATCAGGTCCATGACCTCCTGGATGGCGCGGACGAAGGCCGGGTTGTTGACGCGCGGCTTCATCGTCTCGGGATCGAACAGCCAGGCCGGATCGTCCGGATGCTTGGCATAGGCGGTCGCGCGATCCTCCAGGAAGTAGAAGCCGAAGCCGCCCCAGCCCTTCAGCGGGTCGAGGAAGCCGTGCGCGGGCTGGCCGGTCAGCGGGTCGGTCTTGCCGACGAGCGCCTTCGAGGCGGCGTTGACCTCCTCCCAGGTCTTGGGCGGATTGGCCATGCCCGAGATCGAGCCCTCGCCGAAATAGTCCTTGCGGTAGGCGAAGGTGTGGCAGTCGCCGTCGATGGTGATGCGGTAGCTCTTGCCCGCCCAGGTGCCGACCGGCGCCTTGAGGTAGTTCACGAGGTCGTCGGCCTCGATCAGGGCCGGCACCCAGTCGGGCATCTCGTCGAGCAGGCCCTTGCCGGCGGTGTCGCCCTCGAAGGGCGCGCCCATCTCCAGGATGTCGAAATCGACCGTGCCGGTCGCGATCGACTGCTGCAGGCGCGCATTGTAGTCGGCCTGGGCGAGGTCGATCCAGTTGATCTTGGCGCCGGTATAGGCCTCCCAAGGCCGCAGGAAGCCGCGGAACAGGAAATTGTGCAGGTTCTGGTTGTTGAGCCCCATGAAGGTCAGCTCGACGCCCGCGAACTCACCTTCCTTCACCGACGCCTTGGTGGCGGCGAGGCAGAGCTCGCCGACCTTCTGCCAGTCCGCGTCCGTCGGCGAGCCCTTGCCGACGCCGGGAATGGCGAGAATCTGCTTGCGGAGATCGGCCTGGGCGCGCGCCTGCGGCGTCGTCGCCGCAAGCATCGACGGCGACAGGGCCGCCACGGCGGCCGTGCTGGCCAGGCCGCGAAGGATCGACCGACGGCTCGCGTGGCGCGCCATCAGCTCGGCATAGACTTCCACTCTCATTGATCTTCCTCCCATGTGCGCCCGGCGGGCGCGCGCAAGCGCCGGGAATGCGAGGGCGATCATGCCGGACGTTGCGAACGACCGCAGGCCGGACCCCGGCCTCTCTCCCGTGCGGAACCGCTCGCGCCGGACACGAAACCGTTCGAATTCGGAGCGCGCGAGAGCCTAGGGCCGACGAAGGATGGCTGTCAATCGGACGGAAAAAACACTTCGCCGTCCTCATGGACAGTCCCTTCGGCGTCCGATACGTCTGTCGCGGGAGAAGCATTCCGCGGCTTGGGAGGGCCGATGGCCAAGGTTGTCGTCCGCGACGTTCGCAAGGCGTACGAGGCACTCGAAGTCCTCCACGGCGTGTCCATCGACATCCCCGACGGCGAGTTCGTCGTCCTCGTCGGTCCGTCGGGCTGCGGCAAGTCCACGCTCCTGCGCATGATCGCGGGGCTGGAGGGCATCACCTCCGGCACCATCGAGATCGGCGGCCGCGTGGTCAACCATCTCGCGCCGGCCGAGCGCGACATCGCGATGGTGTTCCAGAACTACGCGCTCTACCCGCACAAGACCGTGCGCCAGAACATGGCCTTCGCCCTGAAGCTGCGCCGGCTCGACCGCGCCGAGATCGCCGCGCGGGTGAACCGGGCGGCGGCGATCCTCGGCCTCGAGCCGTATCTCGACCGCTATCCGCGCCAGCTGTCGGGCGGCCAGCGCCAGCGCGTGGCCATGGGCCGCGCCATCGTGCGCGACCCGCAGGTGTTCCTGTTCGACGAGCCGCTGTCGAACCTCGACGCCAAGCTGCGCGTCAACATGCGCACCGAGATCAAGGAACTGCACCAGCGGCTCAAGGTCACCACCGTCTACGTGACGCACGACCAGGTCGAGGCCATGACCATGGCCGACCGGATCGTCGTCATGCAGGGCGGCCATGTCGAGCAGATCGGCGCGCCGCTCGACCTGTTCGACCGTCCCGTCAACACCTTCGTCGCCGGCTTCCTCGGCTCGCCCGCCATGAACCTGCTCGACGGCGTGGCCTCGGGCGCGGGCGTGACGGTCGGCGACCTCGCGCTGCCGGTGCCGGCGGGGACCGCACTCGCGGCGGGCCGCAAGGTCACCTGCGGCGTCCGTCCCGAACATTTCGACCTTTCGCCGGACGGCTTCGAGGCGACGGTCTCCGTGGTCGAGCCGACCGGCTCGGAGACGCTCGTCTTCGTGCGCCACGGCGCGACCGAACTCACGGCCCTGTTCCGCGAGCGCCACGTCATCCGTCCGGGCGACGTGATCCGCCTCAGGCCGCGGGCCGAGCTGGTGCACGTGTTCGATCGCGAGACGGGCCGGCGCATCTGAGGCACCCATCGAAAGCCATGCCGGAGGACAGACCATGCTGAAGGGTATCGACCCGCTTCTCAATGCCGACGTGCTTCGCGCCCTGCGCGCGATGGGGCACGGCGACGACCTGATCGTCGCCGACACCAACTTCCCCTCCGATTCCGTCGCGCGGCAGACGGTCCTCGGCACGGTGCTGCGCATCGACGCGCCGGCCGCCCGCGCCGTGCGGGCGATCCTGTCGGTCTATCCGCTCGACACCTTCGTCGACGATGCCGCCGCCCGCATGGAGGTGGTCGGCGCGCCGGCCGAGATCCTGCCCGTCGCCGCCGAGGTCCAGGCCGAGATCGACGCCGCCGAGGGCAGGTCCTGGCCGATGATCTCGGTCGAGCGCTACGCCTTCTACGAACGGGCCAAGAAGGCCTACTGCGTCATCCAGACCCACGAACGCCGCTTCTACGGCTGCTTCGCCTTCCGCAAGGGCGTGATCGCGCCGGACGCCTGAGAGGATGTGAAAGAATGCCCGCTTCCGCGCAGCTTGAGCCAGGATTCTCGAGGATTTCCGTGGGCACGATTTCGCATCCTCGATTGATCCACACGGTCTGAGGTCGGACGCCATGAAACCCATCGTCGTCCTCGGCGTCTTCGTCGCCGACACCGCCTACCGCGCCGCCCGCCAGCCGCGCCTGGGCGAGACCATCCTCGGCAGCGGCTTCTCGCTCGGGCCCGGCGGCAAGGGCTCCAACCAGGCCGTGGCCATCGGCAAGCTCGGGGCTCCCGTCACGATGCTGACGCGCCTCGGCGCCGACGATTTCGCGGCCATGGCGATGAACACCTGGGAGGCGGCCGGCGTCACGCCGCGCGTCATCGTCACGCCGGAGAGCTACACCGGCGCCGCCTACATCTTCCTGGAGGAGGCGACCGGCAACAACGCCATCATCGTCAGCCCCGGCGCCGCGCGGCTGATCTCGCCGGCCGACATCGCGGCCAACCGCGACCTGATCGAGGGCGCGTCCGTCTTCGTCACCCAGCTCGAGCAGCCCATCGAGGCGGCGCATGCCGCACTCGCCGTCGCGAAGGGCGCGGGCGTCGTCACCATCCTCAACACCGCGCCCGCCGCGCCGCTGCCCGATGCGATCTACCCGCTCTGCGACTACATGACCCCCAACGAGACCGAGGCCGGGGACATGACGGGCATCGCGGTCGTCACGCTCGACGATGCGCGCCGGGCCGGCGACGTGCTCCTGGCGCGCGGCGTCGGCATGGCGGCGATCACGCTCGGCGAGCGCGGCGCGCTCGTGCACGGCAAGGGCGTTTCCGAAGTCGTCCCGGCCTATTCCGCAGGGCCGGTGCTGGAGACGACCGGGGCGGGCGACGCCTTCAACGGCGGCTTCGCCGTCGGTCTGGCGCGCGGCCTGCCGCCGGTCGAGGCCGCCCGCTTCGGCTGCGCCGTTGCCGGCATCTCCGTCACCCGCCGTGGGACGGCACCCGCCATGCCGTCTCTCGACGAGGCCGAAGCGCTCTACGGGTCCCGCCTGCCCCGCTGAGCCTGCCCGGACCGGCGTCCGCTCCCCTGGGCGGGGAAACACCCGGCTTCGGCGCGAAGCGACGCTGCGGGAACGGGCGCGGCTCCGACAACCGCGCTCCGGTCAGGGCCGGTCCCCGGCCGGAGCGCGGTCGTCCGTGCCGCTCGCCGGCCCGGCCGCCGCATCGACGCCGACCAGTTCCCGCATGGCCGTGATCGCGATGCCATAGCCGCTCGGTCCCAGCCCGGCGATCACGGCGGTGGCGACACGGGAGACCAGCGAGCGGTGGTAGATCTCCTCACGGCGGTGGATGTTGGAGATGTGCAGCTCGATGATCGGGCGCGGAAACATCTTCAGCGCATCGAGGATGGCGATCGAGGTAAAGCTGAACGCCGCCGGGTTGATGACGATGCCGGCCGCGGGGCGGTCGATCGCCTCATGCACCCAGTCGATGATGTCGCCTTCCCGGTTCGACTGCCGGAATTCCACGGGCATGCCACCCGCCGCCGCGCGGCACATGGCCTCGACCTGCGCCAGCGTTGTCCTGCCGTAGATCTCGGGCTCGCGGGTGCCCAGGCGGTTGAGGTTGGGGCCGTTGAGGACGAAGACTGGTGCGGTCGTCATGTTCGGCCCCTTGCTTGCGGCGGCATGCCGGACGGGTTGAGACGCCCCGTTCCGACAAAAGACTGGCCCGGCATCGCGGACTGCGGTAAACGCGAAAACTAACATACAGTACCCTAGATTTCACCGCGACGGCAAGGAGATGTCATGGCGCTTTTGGGTGACGGCTTTCTGGTGATGTGGCACGACATCGTCCCGGACATGCAGAGTGAGTACACCGAGTGGCACACGCGCGAGCATATGCCGGAGCGCCTCTCGATCCCGGGCTTCCTGGTCGGCAAGCGCCTCATGAACCACGACCTCGACCGCTATCGGTACGGAACGATCTATACCGGTCGCGATGTCGAGGTGTTTCGCTCACCGGCCTATCTGGCGCGGCTCAACGACCCGACGCCCTGGAGCAACAGGCTGCAGCCGGCCTTCCGCAACTTCCTGCGCGTGGCGTGCGAACGCGTCGCCTCGGCAGGGCGCGGTGACGGGGGGGCCGTCGCCACGACGCGGCTCGTCTTCGCGGAGGGAGCGGGCGATCCGGTCGCGCGCGGCGGTGCGCAGGCGCTGGTCGAGAGCATCCTCGCGATCAAGGGCGTCTGCGGAGCCCATGTCGGCCTGGCGCGCACCGAGGTTTCGGGCGTGCGAACCCGCGAGACGGAACTGAGGCCCGAGATGGCCGAGCGCGGTTTCGATGCGGTGGTCATCACCGAGGGCAGCGGCCGGATGGAGCTCGAATCGGCGATCGGCGGGATCGAGGCTGCGATCGCGGCGAGTGCCTGCGGCTTCATCGAGCCGCGCAGCATCACCTACAGCCTTGCCTACGAGTTGACGTCGCACGACATGGGCCAGGCCTGACGGTGCTGTCCGGACGGGGCAGGCCGGCGCGTGAGGTCTATGCGCCAGCGCGGTTCCAGCCGCGATGAGCGTCGCCGAAGCCTTCGCACCCCTCCGGCGTCACCGCGACGGTGTCCTCGAGCTTCAGGAAGCCGAGGCGCGGATGCTGCCATATGGTCTCGATCGACAGCACCATGCCTGCCGCCAGCGGCCGGTCGCGATGCGCCGCGGGATAGGGAATCGGCCCGTCGGCCATCAGGCGCGGCGCCTCGTGGCTGACGAGGCCCATGCCATGCGCAACGAAGCTCAGCGCGCCCTCTCGCGGTGTCGCCAGGCGGCCGGCGACCGCGGCGAAGACGTCCGCGCCCTGCCGGCCGGCGGCGACCGCGGCGCGCGCCGCCTGCTGGATGTCGTCGATACGGTCCAGCGCGTCGACGAGCTCCGCCGTCGGCTCGCCGAGGATGCCCATGCGGCAGATGTCGCCGATGTAGCCGCCGAGATTGCCGCCCGAATCGAGCGACAGGATGTCGCCGTCGCCGATCGTGTCGGCCGAAGGCGCGCGGTTCAGGCTGCGGCCCGTGGTGATCAGGCAGTAGTCGAACACCAGCCCGTTCGCCACCTCGCGCTGCCGCAGGGTCTCGGCGATCCGTGCCTTGGTCTGTCCCGGCGCGACGGACGCGAACGTCTCCAGCATCGACCGCTCGATGCGCTCGGACGCCGATCGGAGAAGGGCGAGCTCGGCGGGCGTCTTGACCGCGCGCAGGCTCTCCATCACCTCCACGCAGTCGCCGAGCGTCGCGGAACCGAGGTCGCGCGCCATCAGCGCCCAGGCGTCGGCCGGCAGGAAGCCGGCCTCGACGCCGATGCGGCCCCGGTCCGCCCCGATGGCGCGCAGATGGTCGATGCAGAAACGCATCGCGTCGGTCGTGCCGCGCGCCCGGGCAATGATCGTCGCAGGCCAGAAGCCGCGGCTTTCCTGCTCGTAGCGCTCGTTCGGATTGGCGATGTAGGCGGCCTTGTCGGGCGCGCCCCTGGGGTAGACCAGGATGGGGAGATAGCGGCTGAGTCCGATGGCATCCATGGTGTCGAACATGAAGAAGCGGTAGCCGCCGAGCAGATACTGCACATTGTGCTTCGACGTCACGACGAGCACGTCGAGCCTGGCATCGTCCATCAGCGCGTCGAGCAGCGCGGCGTCGAAGGGCAGCCGCGTCGGCGCCACGACCGGGTTGGTCTCCATGAGCAGGCTCCCTCGCAGTCCCTCCGGATCTAGGCCGGATGCCGTGCTGGCTGTTGGCGGGCGGCATCGAAACGCCTCATCGCGTCGCGCGAGACGTCGAGCGTGCGGCGCGCCCATTCCCGTGCACCGAGAGAAGCGATGCGGGCGTGGCTCGGAATCTCGACGCTGACGATCAGCCCCGCCGGCAGGGCCGCGACCTGCTCCTCGATGTCGACGCCGCCCTCGCCGGGCAGCAGGCGCTCCTGCCGGGCGGTGAACAGCAGTTCCTCGCGGCTTGCCGGAATACCGGCCGGCGCGTCGCATATCTGGACGTAGCTCATGCGCGAGGCCGGGATGGCCCGAAGGTCGGCGAGCGTCGTCGCGGAGCGGGCGACGTGGATGGTGTCGATCAGCACCTCCGCATTGTCCGCGCCGGACGCCTCGACCACCTCGAGCGCCATCCGCGCGTCGCACAGCGCCGTCCAGGGCGTGAATTCCAGGTTCACCGTCAGCCCGAAGCGCGCCGCCGCGGCGCAGAGCACGGCGAAGGTGTCGGTCATGCGCGAACGCTGCGGATCGTCGCCGGCCGCGATCACGGTCCGGGCACCGACGCGGGCCGCGGCCTCGAGCATCGGCAGCCAGTCCTCCACGCTGTTGCGCCCGTCGATGCGCGCGATCTCGACGTCCAGGATGCCGACGCCGGTGTCGCGGGATCGTGCGATCGTGTCGGACAGCAACCCCGGTTCGGCAAACAGCGGGAACGCGCGGCCGCCGTCCACGGCCGGGATCATCCGGACCCCGGCGAGGTCGTACCCCGCCGCCGCGGCATGCTCGACCGTCTCGACCGGACCGCACTCAAGCGTAAGATAGGAAAGGGAAAAAAGTCTCTTCATCGGCCATTCACCGCCTGCGTCCCGGATCGGTCCTGTCGAACCTTATTGACATACAGTACCTCATTTGCCAAGCATGGGGACGGGATTGTGCCGCGAGTGAGGCAGCAGACCGGTCGTCGCGTCGACGGCGGGCAGACGCAATCCGACCCGCACTGGAGGAGAGACATGCGTTCCATTTCGAGAAGAGTTTTCGTGGCTGCCCTGTCGGCAGGCATCGCGCTTGCGGCCGGTTCCGCCATGGCGCAGGACAAGATCGTCATGCGCATCGCGCACAATATGCCGGAGGCGCACAGCTACGCGCTCTGGCTCGGCAAGTTCAAGGAAGTGCTCGAGGAGAAGCTGCCGGGCCGGTTCGACGTCAAGGTGTTCCCCGCGGCCCAGCTGGGCACGGAAACCGAGTATCTCGAATCCATGCAGATCGGCACGCTGGACGGCGCGATCCTGGGTCGCCACGGCCAGATCGACCAGCGCCTCGACGTCCTGAACCTGCCGATGATCTATCGCGACGACGCGCATGTCGACGCCGTGCTGCACAGCGGCAGCGACGTGCAGAAGCGCCTCGACGACATCCTGTTCGAGCGCGGCTACAAGGTCCTCGCCTGGGGCGAACTCGGTTTCCGCTACATCACCACCAACGGCAAGGAAATCCGCAACGCCTCCGACCTGCAGGGCCTCGACATCCGCGTGCCCAACGTCCAGCCCTGGCTGACCGCCTTCAAGGCCTGGGGCGCCAACCCGACCCCGCTGCCGTTCGAGGAGGTCTACTCCGCGCTGCAGCAGGGCGTCGTCAGCGCTCAGGAGAATCCGCCGGAGAACATCTGGACCTCGAAGTTCTACGAGGTGCAGAAGACGATGAGCCTCACCGGCCACGCCAACATCCCGACCGAGTTCGTGCTGGCGCGCAGCTACTGGGAAAAACTGCCGGAAGACACCCGCGAAATCGTGCTCGAGGCGGCACGGGCGGGAAGCCTGATCCAGGTCGCCGCGGCACGCCAGGCCAACGCGGATCTGGTCGGCAAGCTCGAGGCCAGCGGTCTGAAGATCATCCGCGACATCGACAAGGAATCGTTCCGCGCCGGCGCCGAGGAGTCCTACAAGGCCTCCGAAGCCACCATCGGACGCGACCTGATCGACGCCGTTCTGCAGGCGAAGTAATCACGTGCGGCGCGTCAACACGATCCTGCGCGCGGTCATTGGACTGCTCATCGCCACGCTGGTCTCCAGCGTGGCGCTGGGCGTCTTCTACCGCTACGTCCTCAAGGAATCGCTGTACTGGGCAACCGAGGTGCCCAACGTGCTGCTCATCTGGATCGTCTTCCTGGGCAGCGTGGTGGCCTTCTACGAGAAGCGGCACATCGCCTTCTCGGTGCTCGCCGAAGCACTGCCCGCGCCGCTGTCGCGCATCCTGTGCATCGTCGCGGAAATCATCGTCCTCGGCTTCTTCGTCGTCATGATCGTCTATGGCTGGCAGATCGTCACCCAGGCGATGAACAGCCTGTCCGACGCGCTGAAGATCCCGCGCGGCTACTTCTATCTCTGCCTGCCGATCTCGGCGGCGCTGATGGCGGCCTGCAGCGTCGAGAACCTCTTCAGGCTCATCAGGCCCACCGCATCCGGACGCCCGTCATGATCCTCACGATCTTCGTCGTCTTCTTCATCTGCCTGTTCATCGGCGTGCCGATCGCCATCGCGATCGGTTCGGCGGCGGTGGCCGCCTTCTATTTCGACGGCACCTTCCCGATCGCCCAGATCCCGCACAAGATGGTCAACGGCGTCTACTCCTTCCCGCTGGTCGCGGTGCCGCTGTTCATCCTCGCGGGGTCGCTCGCCGGAGAAACCTCCATCGCGCAGCGTCTGGTGCGGCTGGCCTCGGCGCTGGTCGGCCACATCCGCGGCGGCCTCGGACACGTCAACGTCGCCTCGTCGATGTTCTTCGGCGGCATTTCGGGATCGGCGGTCGCGGATACGGCCGCGGTCGGCAGCCTGATGATCCCGGCCATGGAAAAGCAGGGCTACTCGCGCGAGGACGCGGGCGCCATCACCATCTGCTCCTCGACCATCGGCATCCTCATCCCGCCCAGCATTCCCATGGTGCTCTATGGCGTCACCGTCGGCACGTCCATCGGCGCGCTGTTCCTCGCAGGTCTCGTGCCGGGCATCCTGGTCGGCCTCCTGCTGATGGTGACGGTCTACGTCATGGCGAAGCGAAAGGGCTGGCCGCAATCGGAACGGCGGGCTCCCGTGGGCGAATTGTGGGCTGCCTTCAAGGGCGCCATCCTGTCGCTGCTGCTGCCGGTCTTCCTGCTCGGCGCCATCGTCACGGGCCTGACGACCGCCACCGAGGCCGGCGTCATCGGCGTCGTCTACGCGCTGTTTCTCGCAGGCGTCGTCTACCGCGAGTACTCGTTCCGCCAGCTGTTCTGGATCACGGTCGAATCGGCGGTGAACACCGCCGTGCCCCTTTTCGTGGTGGCGACCACATCGGTCGTCGCGTGGGTGGTGGCGATCGAACAGTTTCCAGCCGCGCTCGTCTCCTTCTTTACCGAACTCGACATCGGACCCGTCTTCGTCCTTCTGTTGATGAACCTGTTCCTGCTGGTGGTCGGGATGTTCATCGATCTCGTTCCGGCGCTGATCCTGTTCGCGCCGATCCTGCTGCCCGTCGCGGTGGCGTCGGGGATGGATCCGATCCAGTTCGGCACCATGATGGTGGTCAATCTCGGTGTCGGTCTCGTCACCCCGCCCGTCGGCAACTGCCTCTATGTCGGCGCGGCCATCGCCAAGGTGGATCTCTGGAAGCTGGTGCGCGCATCGTTGCCCTTCCTGCTGGTCAACGTGTTCGTGCTCATGCTGGTGACCTACGTGCCGGCCGTCAGCACCTTCCTGCCGTCGCTGTTCTTCTAGGCCGAGAGAATCCACGCATGAAAGCGCTCGTCTACCTGGGCAAGGAGTCGCTCGATTATCGCGATTTCCCGGAGCCGGTCGCGGGTCCGGGCGAAGCGGTGGTCCGGGTCGACAGCTGCGGCATCTGCGGCTCGGACATGCACGGCTATCACGGCCATGATCCGCGCCGCGTCCCGCCGATGGTCATGGGCCACGAGGCGGCCGGCGTGGTCGAGACGGGCGCCCTTGCCGGACGCCGCGTCGCGGTCAACCCGTTCCTGTTCTGCGGCCGCTGCGCCAATTGCCAGACCGGCGCCCAGCACCTGTGCCTGAACCAGCGCAACATCGGCCTGCCGCCGCATGCCGGCGCCTTCGCCGACCGGGTCGTGGTGCCCGAGGAAAACCTGGTCGAGATCCCGGATTCGATGGCGATGGAGACGGCCGCGCTCGCCGAGCCGCTGGCGGTCTCCTATCACGCGGTGCAACTGGCCGCCCGCCTGATGCGCCGTCCGCTGCCCGCCGCGCGCGCCGTCGTGCTGGGCGGCGGCGCGATCGGCCTCGGCACCGCGCTGGCGCTCGCCATTTCCGGGACGGGACGCATCGCCATCGCCGAGCCGCATCCGGGACGCCGCGCCACGGCGGCGCGGGCCGATCCCGCCTTCCACGTCTACGATCCCGCCGCGGAGGAACCGCAGGCCCAGAGCGTCGACGTCGTCTTCGACGCCGTCGGTGCCCGCAGCACGCGCGAGGCCGCCTTCCGGATGGCCGCGCGCGGCGCCGTCGTCATCCATCTCGGCCTGCTGCCCGGCTCCGAAGGGGTCGACGTCCGGCGCATGACGCTCGGCGAGATCATCTTCGCCGGCTCCTACTGCTACTCGATGCCCGATTTCCGCGAGACGGTCGCGCTCCTCGCCCACGGCCGCTTCGGCGACCTCTCCTGGACCGAGCAGCGCCCCATGCGCGAGGGCGCGCAGGCCTTCGGCGATCTCGACACCGGGCGCACCGCCTCCGCCAAGATCATCCTCAGGAACTGAAACCGGAGCCGGACGATGAAGAACAGGATGATCAAGGGCGTGTCCGTGCCCGCCATCGGCCTCGGAACCTTCGAGCTGACGGGGGCCGACGGCATCCGCGCGATCCGGGCCGCAATCGAGGCCGGCTATCGCCACATCGATACCGCGATCCGCTACGGCAACGAGCGCGAGGTCGGCCAGGCGATCCGCGACAGCGGCATCGCGCGCGACGAGCTCTTCGTGACGACGAAAATCTGGTTCGACAACCTCGCGCCGGAGAAGGTCGCCGCCCGCACCGCCGAAAGCCTGGAGCGCCTCCAGCTTGATCATGTCGACCTGCTTCTCGTGCACTGGCCGAGCCGCGAGACGCCGCTCGGCGAGACGCTCGCAGCCTTCGCGGAGCAACGCGCCGGAGGCCGCACCCGGCTGATCGGCGTCAGCAATTTCACCACGGCGCTGCTCGACGAGGCGATCCGGATCCACGGCGCCGACCTCTTCGCCAATCAGGTCGAGTACCATCCGTTCATGGCCCAGCCCCGGGTCATGAAGGCGGTCCGCGACGCCGGCATGCTGATGACGGCCTACCTCCCGCTCGCCCGCGGCGCCGTCTTCCAGTCGGAGCTGCTGCGCGCCATCGGCGCCCGCCACGGCAAGTCCGCCGGGCAGGTGGCGCTGCGCTGGCTGATCCAGCAGGACGGAGTCGCCGCGATCCCGCGCTCCTCCAGGATCGAGAACATCCGGGCCAATCTCGACGTGTTCGACTTCGAGCTCGATCCCGAGGAGATGCGCCGCATCGCGGGCCTCGACGAGCATCGGCGGCTCTGCGACTTCGCCTGGTCGCCCGCCTGGGACCCGGCCTGATCCGTCAGGCCCGGTTCTCGCGCCACCAGACGTAGAGGCCGCTGGCCATCAGGATCGCGGTGCCGGCCACCATCGTCGGGGCGAGCGGGTCGCCGAACCAGTACCAGCTGTAGAGAGCGGCAAAGACCACCTGGCCGTAGAGGAAGGGCGACAGCAGCGACGCCGAGGCGTGGGCGAAGCCGCGCAGCAGCATGAAATGCCCGACGGTCGCCAGCGCGCCGAGAAGCACCAGCAGTGCGGCATCGACGAGGCCGGGCGTGACCCAGGACGGGATCACCACCAGCGTCAGGATCACCGCCCCTGCCGCGGTGGTGTGGAACTGCGCCGCCTCGCGTTCGCCGGGCTCGGCCAGCTGGCGCGTCAGCAGGATGTAGACCGCGTTCGCGACGGCGGCCGCGAGCGCCAGGACATGATGGATGCCCGTGTCGCCGAAACCCGGCCGGATGATCAGCATCACGCCCGCCATGCCGCAGACCAGGGCGGCGATGCGGTGCAGGCCGATGCGCTCCTTCAGGAAGATCACCGACAGCAGCGTGATGACGAAGGGCGAGAAGAAGACGATCGAGGTGACGTCGGCGATCGGAACATGCGCCAGCGCGGCGTAGGCGCAGACGCTCGCGGTCAGCAGCGCCATTCCGCGCAGGACGTGCAGCAGCGGCCGGCGCGTCCGCAGGAAGCGAGGCCCCGTGATCGCGACCAGATAGCCGGTCGAAAGCAGCGTGTGCACGGCATAGCGCGCCCAGAGCACCTGCAGCACGGGAAGCGTCGCCATCATCTGCTTGCCGAGGCTGTCCAGCGTGGCGAAGGTGAGGCCGGCGGCGAGGATCAGCACGATGCCGGTCGTCAGCGACCCGCCCTGTCCCGTCTTCATCGTTTCACCGCCGCCGCCATGGGTTCGTCCCTGTTCTCGCCGACGCGCCCGTCCGGTCTCCTCAATAGGTCGCCCGGCCGCCGGAGACGTCGAAGGTGAAGCCGGTCGCGAAGGAGCATTCGGGGCTGGCCGCGAAGGCAGCCGCGGTCGCGACCTCCTCCGCCGTGATGAAGCGTCCGAGCGGGATCCTGTTCCGGCTCTCCTCGACGAAGCGTGGCGTCATCTGCTTCAGGAGATCGGTCTCCACCATGGCCGGCGCGATGCAGTTTGCCAATACGCCGCTGCCGGCGAGTTCGCGCGCGATGGACTTGGTGAAGCCGATCACGCCAGCCTTGGCCGCGCCGTAGGCGCAGATACCCGGCACCGGCTCCTTGCCGCCGATCGAGGCGACGTTGACGATGCGGCCGTAGCCGCGTTCCTTCATGGGCGGGATGCAGGCGCGGCAGCACAGGAAGACGGCGGTGAGATCGAGCTCCAGGACGCGCATCCAGTCCTCGAGTTCGTAGTGCTCGACGGGAACCACCGGCCCGGTGATGCCGGCATTGTTGACCATGATGTCGAGCTGCCCGAACCTCGACACGAGGTCTGCCATCGCCGCCGCCACTGCCGCGGGCTGGGTCACGTCGACGGTGACGGCCGCGGTCGGCCGGAAGCCCGCATCCCGGGGATCGAGCGCCCCGACGTCCACGTCCCAGACGATCACGGAGGCGCCTTCGCAGGCAAGCCGGCGGGAGATCGCCAGGCCGAGCCCCCGCGCGCCGCCGGTCACCACCGCGACCTGCCCGGCGAAGCGGCCGGTCATCATTCCTGCCCGCGATAGAAGTCGATCGTCGCGCGAAGACCGTCCTCGACGCTGATCGGGCGCCAGTCCGGAAAGAGCCGGTCGAGAGTCGCGTCGCTGGTTGGGCAGGCGATCGGCAGCGGATCGCCGGCACGGTCGATCCGCGCGCCCGGCACGGCCCGCCCGATCGCCGCGACGACGTCGTCCGCCGTCGTCGGGTGCCCCAGAAGGTTGACGACATGCGCATCGTCGAGCGGCATCCGCACTGCCGCCAGGAAGGCGGCCGCCACGTCGGCGACGTGGATCATGTCGAACGGTCCGGTGATCGGCATCGTGTAGGCCTCGCCGCGCGCCGCCGCGCGACAGGCAAGCGTCGGCCCGGCCGAAAGCCCGCCGTCGCGGCCGGGACCGTAGACGACATAGGGCCGGAAGCCGATCGAAGCGATGCCGTGGTCCTCGCGAAACGCGCGGGCGGAATGTTCCGACGCCAGCTTGTAGGCGCCGTAGAGCGTGGTCGGGTGCGGTTCCGGGCCGCCGTCCGGGCCGAAGACGCCCGCGCTGCTCATGTAGATCACCGACGGCATGCCGTGTGCGCGCGCCGCCAGGAAGGCGTTCAGCGTGCCGATCAGATTGACCTGCGCGCCGAGCACCGGGTCGGCCTTGCAGGCCGGCGTCAGCAGTCCGGCGAGGTGGACGATCCGCTCGCAGCCGCGCGCGGCATCGACCACGGCGCGGGTGTCGGCGATGTCGGCCGTCACCCATTCCAGGCTGTCCGCGAAATCGCGGCCGGCGATCTCGCGGACCTTCGATCTGTCCTCGGCGCGGTCGAGCACGACGGGCGTGAATCCCTCCTGCGCCAGCGCCCGGAGGATCCAGGCGCCGATGAAGCCGCCGCCGCCGGTGACGAGTGTTCTCATGGACTGTCTCCTCCCCTGCGCCCGATGCCGCCGGCTACCGGGCGTCGTCCGGCACGATGACGTGCTGGACCTGGTAGAGCGTGGCGATCGCGCCCGTCGCCGCCGCGCCGAGCCGGTCGAGCGTCGCTGCGAGCGCGATGCCGGCCGCGCGATGATCGTAGGCATCGATCAGGATGGCTGCCGCCACCGTGCGGTCGGCCGCGCCGCGGCTCTCGCGGAATGCCTTCTCCGCCGTCGGCTGCTGGCCGAGGTTCGTGTCGCCGTCGAGGACATGGGCTCCGAGGACCCCTTGGATCCCGGCGATCGCCGGCAGCCAGTCGACCGGCCCGAGCGGGGCGGCGAACTGCACGGTCGCGTTCCAGCCTCCGACCCCGCGTCCGATGCTCTGCCGCACCCGGCAGACCGTGCGCGACGGCGCCACGTAGGCCGACAGGATTCGCCGCGTCCACGGCGTCGGATCGTTCAGCCGCGCCAGATAGGGCGGCGAGACGAAGACGTCCGCCGATTCGGCCTCGTACATCATGAAGTACTTCTGGTCGTCGCTGGTGCCGTCCACGCCGATCGCGCGCCGGCCGCGCCTGAACCCGGGCACGGAAAGGCGCTCCGGCATGTGCTCCATGCTGTGCCATGCATTGTAGTCGTCTTCCTGCTCGGCGACGACGCCGCCCCAGTTCACCAGCACCCCAAGTCCCAGCAGTCCCGTCACGCAAGCCTCCGTCCGATCATCCTCCGCTATTTGCCTTTTGAGGTACTGTATGTCAATCATCGGGCGCGGGACACGGAGGCTGGACCATGGGGCGAATTCATCTAGAGTCTGCATCTGGTATGTCAGACGGAGGGGACACGGACGATGCTGTTGAAGGCGAACAAGAACGTCAACCCGATGAAGAAGAGCCCGATCAACCGGCCGCAGTCGCTGGCCATGACGGTCGCCGAGCGATTGAAGGCCGCCATCCTCAAGCGCGAGCTTTCGCTGGGCGAGGCCCTGTCGGAGGAAAAGATCGCCGCGGCGATGGACGTCAGCCGCACGCCCGTGCGCGAGGCGCTGACGATCCTGCAGCTGCAGGGCCTGATCACCATCCTGCCGCGCCGCGGCAGCTTCGTCTTCCGGCCCGAGAAGGAGGACCTGCACGCGATCGTGGAATACCGGCTGCGGCTGGAGCTCCTGGCCGGCGAACTGGCGCTGGAACGGGCGCCCGACGCCCTGCTCAGGTCGCTGACCAGAACCATCGAGACGATGGAGAAGGCGCGCGACAATGACGACACGCTGGCCTACGCCAATGCCGACACGCGTTTCCACAACGCCTTCTTCGACCATTGCGGCAACCACTTCTTCGTCGAGGCCTACGACATCGTCGCCGGCCGGATCGCCGCGCTGCGCGCCCACATGTCGGCCCAGCTCGGGCTGCATCGGCAGCGGACGTTCCAGGAGCATCTGGAGATCGTCGAGGCGGTGGAGAAGCGCGACCTCGCGGCGCTGCAGGCCGTCCTCCGGACCCACATCGCGGAGATGGAGCCCAATTACGCGAACGCGCTGCAGCTGGTCTGACGCGCACCGGCCGACCACCCGGACCCGGGTCGGCAGCCCGACGAGCCACGCCCTCCCCGCCCGCGGGGCAGGCGGCGCACGTCTGGGCGGGCGGAGGATCGGATGATGCGCAGCGACCGTTTCGTCGCCGCGATGGCCGACGATGCCGTCTACGACGTCGCGGTGCTGGGCGCCGGCGCTGCCGGCCTCGCCTGCGCGGCGACAGCGGCGCGTCTGGGCTGCCGCGTCCTCCTCGTCGAGCGCACCGCCCATGTCGGCGGCACGTCGGCCTATTCGGCAGGCACGCTGTGGGTGCCGAACACGCGCCACGCGCAGGCGCTGAACGCCGACGACGACACCGCCAGGGCCGCCGGCTACCTCGACCGAGCCGTCGGCAACCGTTCGCCCAGGGCCCTGCGCGACCGCTTCCTGGCGGCGGGTCCGGAGGCGGTCGCGTTCCTCGAGGACGAGGCCGGCGTGCGGCTGCGTGCGCGGCCGTTCCACCCCGACTATCTCTCCGACATCGAGGGCTCGACGCGTTTCGGCCGCGCGCTGGAGCCGGTTCCGTTCGACGGCCGGCTGCTCGGCGCCGACTTCGACCTCGTCCGGCCGCCGATCCCCGAATTCACCCTCCTCGGCGGCATGATGGTCGACCGCGACGACATCGCCAGCCTGTTGACGATGACGCGCTCCGCCCGGGCCTTCGCGCACGCGCTGAAGCTCGTCGGGCGCCACGCCGCCGACCGGCTGCGCCATCGTCGCGGCACGCGGCTGGTGATGGGCAACGCGCTCGTCGGCCACCTGCTGCTGGCCGCGCGCCGGGCCGGGGTCGACATCGCCACCGACGCGCGCGTCGACGAGATCCTCGCGACGGACGGCACGGTCGACGGCCTCGTCGTCACGCAGGGCGACGCGACGCGCCGCGTCCGCGTGACGCGCGGCGTCGTCCTGGCCAGCGGCGGTTTCGCCGGAAACGAGGCGATGCGCGCGCGCTATGTCCCGGCGTCGGTCCCGGGCTTCGGCCCGGGCGCACCGGGGCCGAAGGGCGAGTTGCACGCGATGGCGATGGAACTCGGCGGGTTCCACGGCCGCGACGCCTGGCAGTCCTGCTTCTGGGCGCCCTGTTCGGTGAACCGCCGCGCCGACGGGTCGCTGGCGGTATTCCCGCATTTCGTCTTCGACCGCGCCAAACCGGGGACGGTCTGCGTCGGGCGAGACGGTCGGCGCTTCGTCAACGAGAGCATCTCGTATCATCTGTTCGGAGCGACGATGATCGAGCGCGACGAAAACGGCTCCACCATCCCGGCCTTCCTGATCGCCGACAGCACCGCCATGCGGAAATATGGTCTCGGCATGGTGCGGCCCGGCGCGCGCGGGCTGAAACGCTACCTCGCCTCGGGCTATGTCGTGGCGGGCCGCACGCCGCGCGAGTTGGCGGAGCGCCTGGGCATCGACGCCGCGACCCTCGAGCAGACCCTGGCGCGGATGAAGGACCATGCGGCGAGCGGCGTCGACAGCGAATTCGGCCGCGGCTCGACCGTCTACCAGCGCGCCAACGGCGACGCCTCGCATGGCCCCAACCCGACGCTGGGTCCCATCGAGACGCCGCCCTTCTACGCCGTCAGGCTCTATCCCTGCGACATCGGCAGCGCCCAGGGCTTCGTCACCGATGCCGAGGCGCGGGTGCTGCGCGAGGACGGCACGCCGGTGGAGAACCTCTATGCCGTCGGCAACGACATGCAGTCGATCATGGGCGGCGTCTATCCGGGGCCAGGCATCACGATCGGCCCGGGCATCGTCTTCGGCTACGTCGCGGCCACCCATGCGGCGCGCAAGGCTCCGCCCGGCTCCGGTCGTATTCTGCCGCCAGCGCCGCGGCCGGCGTCTCAGGACACGGCGTAGACGTCGATGACGATCCGCCCGGCAGCGGGGTCCGGCGCGAGGCTCGCCACGAACAGGCGGTCGCGCAGCCAGGCGTGCGGTCCGTCGGGCACGTCGAATCGCGGAGCCGAGCGGAAGTAGTACTCTTCGGGTCCGACGGCCTCGCCGGCCCGCAGCCGCGCCAGCACCTCCGGCGCCGAGGCCCGCAGCCCGGCGTTGCGCACCAGGATCGGCGTGCCGTCGTCGGCCACGACCGTGTAGGTCGCCTCGATCTCGCTCGTCCCGTCCGGCCGGATCAGCGGCCAGTCGGAGCCGCCGGGCCGGATGGTGCCGGAAAGCTTGGGCCCGGCCACCGTGCCGCCGAGGATCGGGATGTGCAGCCGCTCCCCCGCGGCGGACCGGCCGCCGGAGAGCGGCTTGCCGATCTCCGCCGCGATGGTGAAGACGTGTTCCAGCGCGGGCGTCGCGGGCGTCATCGCGTCAGGCCCGGTTGCGCGCGTCGAGCCAGGCGCACATGGCCGCGAGGGCGTCGCGGCTGGCGGTGCAATAGTCCATCGCCCGCAGGTAGCCGTGGATCAGGCCCGTGCCGCGGTGCAGGACGACCGGCACGCCCGCCGCCTCCAGCGCTTCGGCGTAGGCGACGCCGTCGTCGCGCAGCGGGTCGTGCTCGGCCACCGCCACGAAGGCCGGCGGCAGGCCCGAATGGTCCTTCGCCTTCAGGGGTGCCGCGAGCGGGTCGACCCGGTCGGCCGCGTTGGGCATGTACATGGCGTTCACGGCCGGCATGCCGGCCGTCGTCAGCAGCGGACCGTTCGCGTTTTCCGTGAAGGACGGCCGCGCCTGTTCGAACTCGACGGCCGGGTAGATCAGCAGCTGCGCATGCAGCGGGCAGTCCGAGCCGCGGAACTTGAGCGCCGTGGCCGCGGCGAGGTTGCCGCCGGCGCTGTCGCCGCCGATGGCGATGCGCGATGCGTCGAGACCGAGCGCGCCGGCGTTGGCGAAGGCCCATTCCACCACCGCGCCGCACTGCACGACGGCGGCGGGAAAGGGATGCTCGGGCGCGAGCGCATAGTCGACGCTGATCACCGTCTGGCGGTTGGCGGCGGCGATGCGGGCGGTGATGTCCCAGTGCGTCTCGGGGCTGCCCTGCATCCAGGCGCCGCCATGCATGTAGATCAGGCAGGGCTGCGGGCCGTCGCCGTCGTGGCGGAAGATGCGCACGCGAACGGCGCCGGCGGGCGTTTCGATCCACTCCACGTGGTCGGTCGAGACGCCGTCGGGCGTCGGCAGCCGCATTTCGGCGGCCACCACCTCGAAATGCGCGCGGCGGTCCTGCGGCGTCGCGTTCGGCGGCAGTTTCGCCCATTGCCGCTGCCATTCGTCGAGAAACGGCTTCAGTTCGGGATCGAGCATCGATCGTCCTTTCGCATTCCGGTTTTCGGTCAGGCCCTGACGAAGCGCATGACCATTTCGACGGCGTGGCCGCGCAGCGTCTTCTGGCCCGCGGCGCCGAACAGCGCCGGGCCGAAGATGCGCGAGAAGGTCGGCCGGTTGGAGACGTTGAAGAAGGAGAGCGCGCTGATCATCCAGTGCAGTTCCAGCGGCTCGATCTCCGAGCGGAACAGCCCCGCCGCGCGGCCGCGGGCGCAGATGTCCTCCAGCTTGCGGATCGCCCCCTCGTTGAGGGTCGCGATCAGGTCGGACTGCTCGAGATAGGCGCCGTGATGGATGTTCTCGATCATCACGATGCGGATGAAGTCGGGATTGGAACTGTGATGGTCGAAGGTGAACTCGACCAGCCTCGCCAGCGCGGCGTCCGGGGCCAGATGCTCGAGGTCGAGCGCCTGCTCGCCGCTGCGGACCTTGCGGTAGGCTTCCTCCAGGACAGTGCGGTAGAGCCCCTCCTTGTCGCCGAAATAGTAGTAGATCATCCGCTTGGAGGTCAGCGTCTTGGCCGCGATCTCGTCGATGCGCGCGCCCGACAGCCCGTTCTGCGCGAACTCCGCCATCGCCACCGCGACGATGTTGCTGCGCACGCCCTCCGGGTCCTGCTTCCACCCGCCGCGGCCGGGTTTCTCCACCGGACCGATGCCCTCGCCCATGCCTGTCTCCTCCCGTCGCAGCAGACGCATACACCAATTAACCGCCTCGTACAAAGCCCTTGACAGAATTAACCGTCCCGTACATTGTCTACGCACAATCACCCGGCGGCGGACGATGGAGGTCGTCCGCGACGTGCCGGATCAGGGAGGATTTGCGTGGGTCATCGCGTCGGGAACGCCGTCGACACCGGTCCGGTCGCTGCCGAAGCGTCAGGGCGGACGGTCCTCGTCGGCCTTCTCGGCAAAGGCATCCAGCTCTCGCGCACGCCGGCCATGCACGAGGCCGAGGGCAAGGCGCTGGGCATTCCCTACGTCTACCGGCTGCTCGACACCGACCGGATGGGTGGAGCGACGGGCGACGTGACGTCGATCGTCCGCTTCGCCGAGGATTTCGGCTTCTCCGGCCTGAACGTCACCTTCCCTTACAAGCAGGTCGTCCTGCCGCTGCTCGACGAACTGTCGCCGGCAGCGCGGTCGATCGGCGCGGTCAACACGATCGTCTTCCGCGACGGCCGGCGCTTCGGCCACAATACCGACATGTGGGGCTTCGCCGAAAGCTTCCGGCGCGGCCTGCCCGGCGCCGCGCGCGGGCACGTCCTGCTGCTGGGCGCGGGCGGGGCCGGCGCAGCCGTCGCGCACGCGCTGCTGGAGAATGGCGTCGAGCGCCTGTCGATCGCCGATCCCGAAGCCGAACGGGCGCAGGCGCTCGCCGGCCGGCTCTGCGGCTTCTTCGGCGAAGAACGCTGTGTCGCGGCAGAGGCGTCGTCCGCGGCCGGGACGGCCGACGGCATCGTCAACGCGACGCCGGTCGGCATGGCCAAGCTTCCCGGCACGCCGATCGATCCCGCGCTGATCCGCTCCGGCAGCTGGGTGGCCGACATCATCTATTTCCCGCTGGAGACGGAGCTCCTGCGCCTGGCGCGGCAGAAGGGCTGCCGCACGCTGCCGGGCGACGGCATGGCGCTGTTCCAGGCGGTGCGGGCCTTCGAACTCTTCTCCGGCGTCAGGCCCGACACCAATCGAATGAGGGCGGCGTTCGTCGCCTTCGGCGAGGCAGCCGGCGGGTGAGCCGCCGCGGCAGACGGACCGGCGCAGGCCGGGAGGACACAGACCCGTGCGGCCGCGGCCGCCCGGAACAACGCGAAAGGGAGGAACTCACATGCATTCGTTGACGACACGGCTCATGGGCGGCGCGGCCGCACTCGCCATCGCGCTCTCCGCCACGGCGGCGGTCGCGCAGGACAAGGTGCAGCTCGTCTATTCCGACACAGTCCAGGACGCCGACATCCGCTCGAAGCTGCTCCGCGAGGAGTTCGGGGGCTGCCTCGGCGACCAGTTCGACTTCAAGCCCTATCACGGCGCCACCCTGTTCAAGCAGGGCACCGAGCTGACCGCCATGCAGCGCGGCAATCTCGACATGGCGAACCTCGCCATCTTCGATTTCTACAACCAGGTGCCGCAGACCAGCATCCTGGGCACCGCCTACCTGTTCCGCGACTATGCTCACATGCGCAAGGTCATGAGCCCCGAGCCGCTCGCCGATCTCTGGAAGCAGGTCGAGGAGCAGGCGAAGGTCAAGGTGCTGGCCAATCCCTACATCGGCACGCGCCACCTGAACCTGCGCGGCGACAAGAAGATCATGGAGCCGGCGGACCTCGCTGGCGTGAAGCTGCGCATGCCGGGCGGCGAGGGCTGGCAGTTCGTCGGCGAGGCGCTGGGCGCCAATCCCACCCCGATGGCCTTCACCGAGGTCTATACCGGCCTGCAGACTGGCGCGATCGACGCGCAGGACAATCCCCTGCCCGCCAACAAGTCGATGAAGTTCTACGAGGTCACCGACCAGATCGTGCTGACCGGACACCTGATCGCCAACAACCAGTTCACGATCTCGATGTCGAAGTGGGAAAGCATGACGGCCGAGCAGCAGGCCAAGGTGCAGGAATGCGCCCTGAACTTCCAGGCGGCGCTGGACGAGGAGACGCTGCGCCAGGAAGCCGAACTCGTCGCCTTCTTCAAGGGCGAAGGCCTCGAGGTCTACGAGCCCAACAAGGAAGCGTTCCGCAACCACGTGCTCGAGAAGTACAAGGCTTCCAAGTTCTCGGCCGACTGGCCCGAAGGCCTGCTCGACAAGATCAACGCACTCTGACGCGGCGGACCACGACCGCACCGGCTCCCTGTTGCCGGTGCGGTCGCGAGCGGGGACACGAGATGGACAAGCTCCAGGGCATCGGACGGTGGCTCGCACGGCGCGCGGAGAACATCCTCGCGCTGCTGCTCGGCAGCATGTTCGCCGCCTTCATCGTGCAGATCGTCTTCCGCTATTTCCTGAACCTGCCGCTCGGCTGGACGGTCGAATACGTCACCATCGCCTGGCTGTGGGGCATCTTCTTCGGCTACACTTTCGTGGTGAAGGCCGACGACGCGATCCGGCTCGACATCGTCTACCAGCTGCTTCCGCTGCCTGCGCGACGCGTCATGGACGTCGTGGCCGGGCTCGCCTGTGCCGGCATCTTCGCCTGGTCGATCCCGAAGGCCTGGGACTTCGTCACCTTCATGGCGATCGAGCGGACCTCCTTCCTGCGCATCCGCTTCGACATCGTCTTCGCGGTCTACATTCCCTTTGCCGTCGCCGTGGTTCTGCGCTCGCTCCTGTCGGTCTGGCGGGCACTGTCGGGCCGTCCGGGCCATCACGACCCTCTCGAGGCACCGGTGTCCGATGAGCATGCTTGACCCGCTGGGCGCCTCGCTCGCGCTGATCCTCGTGCTGGCCGTCTTCGCCCTGCCCATCGGCGAGGCGATGATCTGCGGCACGATCCTCTATCTGGCGCTCGCCGGCTTCGACACCTCGATCGCCGCCGAGACCATGCTGCAGGGCCTGTTCAACAGCTACACGCTGCTGGCCATCCCGCTGTTCATCCTCGCCGCCGACATCATGAACGTCGGCAGCCTCGCCGACCGCCTGCTGCGGTTCTCGCAGGCACTGGTCGGCCGGTTCCGCGGCGGGCTCGGCCACGTCAACGTGGTCTCCAGCCTGATCTTTTCGGGCATGTCCGGATCGGCGCTCGCAGACGCCGTCGGCATGGGCCGCATCATCATCAACATGATGACCAAGGATGGCAAATACACGCCGAGCTACGCGGCGGCCATCACGGCGGCCTCCGCCACGATCGGCCCGATCATTCCGCCCTCGATCCCGATGGTGCTCTACGCCCTCGTCTCCGACACCTCGATCGGCTATCTCTTCGCGGGCGGCATGATCCCGGGGCTGCTGATCGGCCTCGTGCTCATCCTCATGAACGCCTGGCTCGCGCGCCGGCGGGCCTTCCCGGTCGACGAAGCCGTGCCGCTCAGCGACTTCCCCCGCATCACCTTCCGCGCCTTTCCGGCGCTGATGCTGCCCGTCATCCTGCTCGGCGGCATCTACGGCGGCGTCATGACGCCGACGGAGGCGGCCGCCGCGGCCGCGGCCTATGCGCTGCTCGTCTCGGTGATCTTCTACCGCTCCGTCAATTTCGGCCAGTTCTACGGCGCGCTGCTGTCCAGCGGCCGGTCGACCGCCAACATCGGCATCCTGATCGCCGGCTCGCTCGCCTTCAACTACGTGATCACGCGCGAGAACGTGCCCGAAATGCTGGCAGGCTGGCTGCAGCAGTTCGAGCTGTCGCAGATCGGCTTCCTGATCGTCATCAATCTCCTGCTTCTCGCGCTCGGATGCGTGCTGGAGGGCGGCGCGATCCTCCTGATCATCGTGCCGATCTTCATCCCGACCGTCCAGGCGCTCGGCATCGACCCGGTGCATTTCGGCGTCGTCGTCGTGGTCAATTCGATGATCGGCCTCGTGACCCCGCCCTACGGACTGCTGCTCTTCGTCGTCCAGAACATCACGAAGGCGCCGCTGTCCTCGATCATCCGCGACCTGATGCCGTTCCTCTACGCCCTGTTCGCCGCACTGGCGATCATCACCTTCGTCCCGGACCTCGTGCTCTTCCTGCCGCGGCTGCTGGGCTATCAGGGATAGGCGGGCGATGAAGGATCGGACGGTCACCATCGACGTGGCGGTCGCCGGGCAGGACCAGCTCGGCGAGACGCCGCTCTGGTGCGACCGCACGCAGAAACTCTGGTGGGTCGACATCGAGCGCCCCAGACTGCGCTGGTTCGATCCCGCCACCGGAGCCGACGGGCAGTCTCCGCTGCCGGGCACCTTCGCCGGCACGCAGGCGCTGGCGGCCGACGGGCGGCGGCTGCTGGCCGAGGACCTCGTCCTCTACGCGCTCGACCTCGAGACCGGTGCGCGCGCCGACATCGCCTCGGTCGAACCCGGCCTCGACAACCGGCTGAACGACGGCCGCGTCGACGCGCGCGGCCGCTTCTGGGTCGGCACGATGGACAACCAGCTGCATCGCCCGGCCGGCAGCCTCTACCGGATCGATCCCGACGGCACCACGACCGCGATGGCGGGCGACGTCATCGTCTCCAACGGCATCGCGTTTTCGCCCGACGGGCGCACGCTCTACTTCACCGACACCCGCCGGCACCTGAGCTTCGCCTACGATCTCGACCTCGACGACGGGACCATCGGCAGCCGGCGCGTCCTTGCCGACCACACCGCCACCGGCGACCGCCCGGACGGCGCCTGCGTCGACGTCGACGGCTGCGTCTGGATGGCCTTCTTCGCCGGCGGCCGGATCGTGCGGCATCGTCCCGACGGGCGCATCGACCGGACGATCCCGCTGCCGGTCACCAATCCGACCTGCCTGTGCTTCGGCGGCGACGACCTGAAGACGCTCTTCGTCACGAGCGCGACGAAGTTCCTCACGCCGGCGCAACGCGCCGCCGAGCCGATGGCCGGCGCGCTGTTTGCCATCCACGGCGCGGGACAGGGGCTGCCGGAACACCGGTTCGGCCCGACCAACGACATCGCAACGACACCACCATCGGGAGGAAAGACATGACGTTCCACGCCATCAGGTCCATCGCCACGGGCGCGCTGCTGCTCGCCGGCGTAGCCGCCGCCTCGGCACAATCGAAGATCGAGCTGATCTTCCCGGACGTGAATTCGCCCGACGTGCCGCGTTCGGTCGCCATGACCGAGATCTTCGCCAAGGAGATCGGCGACGCCTTCGACTTCAAGCCCTATTTCAACGGCACGCTGTTCAAGCAGGGCACGGAACTCACCGCCGTGCAGCGGGGCAACGCGCAGATGGCGCTGCTGCCGCCGTCGGACTTTGCCAAGCAGGCGCCGGAATTCGACATCCTCGGCGCAGCCTACGTGATCCGCGACGCGGCGCACCTGAAGGCTGTCTTCGAGAGCGAGGTCGGCGACCAGTTCCGTCAGATCGCGCGCGAGAAGCTCGGCGTCGAGCTCCTGGCGCCCGCCTATTACGGCACGCGCCACCTCAACCTGCGCGGCGACAAGCGGATCGACACGCCAGCCGACATGGCCGGCATCAAGCTGCGCATGCCGGGCGGCGAGAGCTGGCAGTTCCTCGGCGCGGCCCTCGGCGCCAATCCGGTGCCGATCGCCTACAGCGAACTCTACACCTCGCTGCAGACGGGCGTGGTCGATGCGCAGGACAATCCGCTGCCCAACAACAAGGCGATGAAGTTCCACGAGGTCACCGACCAGATCGTCCTGACCGGTCACAATGTCGGCTTCGGCATCCTGATCGTCAGCTCGAAGGTCTTCGACAGCCTGACGCCGGAACAGCAGGAGAGCATGCGCATGGCGGCGGCGAAGGCCTTCGATTCGAGCAATGCCGAGTATCTGAAGCAGGAAGCCGAGCTCGTCGCCTTCTTCGAGGGCGAAGGCCTCGAGGTCTATACGCCGAACGTCAAGGCCTTCCAGGAGTTCGCCCAGAAGAAGTACAGGGAATCGCCGCTGTCGGCCTCCTGGCCCGAGGGCGCACTCGACAGGATCAACGCGCTCTGAGCGTTTCGGGCTGCACCGGCTCGCGCGGCAGCCGATCGGGCAGGAGGGGATGGTGTTCCTGCGCGGATCAGGGCGCGATGCCTCCGGCGGCGCTGGCGGCGACGGTTCTCTCCCCTTCCGGAAGGACCGCATGCGCGCGCCGCGGCGCGAAGGCCGAATGGGGCGACGGCCAGGAGCCGACGAGAGACGTCGCGGCCACCAGCCGGGTGGTCGTGCGGCCGTCGGCGAGGGCGCCGAACGGGCTGACGTCGTCGCATGGCCGGCCCTCGGCGATGGGGCTGCCGAGGAAGAGCGACCGTGCCGTCCGGCGGGCCGGGCCGGCCCGCGCGACCAGATCGACCGCCGGCGCGGCGGACGGAGCGGGCTTTTCCACCTCCTGACGGAACGTCGCCGACGACTGGAGGTGCATCGTGTCCGGCCAGTAGTCGGCACTGAACGCATGGCTTCCCTCGGCCAGTCCCCCGACGGTCAGCGTCGCCTTTCCGCCGGCCAGGGGCAGGAGGCGGTCGATCGTCGCCGAGCGCAGGCGGACATGGCCGAGCGGAACCGCCGAGGCGCCCTGCGAGGCCACCGTCACCGTCAGTTCGACGTCGGCGCCCGGGCGGCTCGGCGACCCGCTCGAGGTCACCGACACGGAGCTGGCAAACAGCAGCATCCCGGCGTCGTGCGCGGTCCCGCCCAGATGCGCCGCGTCGCCGGCATAGACGGCCTCGACGGCGAAGGGGCCGGGAACCGCGGGGAAACCGACGCGCGCCGTGGCAGACGAGCCGGTTCCCGCCGCCGGCGACAGCCTCAGGCTCTGTTCGACGACGCTTTCGCCCGCCATGCGGATCGTCAGATCCACCGTGCCGCTCGGTGCGGCCCCGCCGTCGTCGGACTGGACCGCGACGGTGAGGAACTGCGTGCTGCCGGCGCGCAGCATGGACCCGGGGGTCACGATCGACACCGTCACCGGCGCCTGTCCGGCGGCATCCGCGCCGGTGGGCGGGTGACCGGCCGCTGCGAACCCCAGGGCGAAGACGAGCAGGATACGCATCGCGCGCGCTGGCAGGCGCATGGCGGCAAACGTCTTCATTCCCTACTCCTGCGGTTGCAGCACGGGGCATTCCCCCACGGCGCCCCCTCGGCGACGATACAACCTGGACGGGTTTTCATGCATCCCCGGATTTGGGTATGTCCCCGATTTTTTTCGAGGCTTCGCGACGACCGGCCTCCGCCCGCGGCCGGCGGGCCGCAGGCGGACGTGACCGGAGGACGAAGCGTCAGGGCTTGGGGCGATAGCCCAGGTTGCGCGAGATCTGCTCGGCTGCGGCCACCACCTCGCGCACCTGCTCGGGCGTCGGCGATTCCGGGATGAACTGGACGGAATCGGTGATCGCCACGGCCCCGACATAGGCGCCGAGTGCGTCGAAGATCGGCGCGGCCAGCGCGCTCAGCCCGATCACCGCCTCGTTGCAGGCCGTCGCCCAGCCCCTCCGGCGGATCGCGGCGATCTCGGCGCGCAGGCGTTCGGGGTCGGAGATGGTGTAGGCGGTCAGCATGGGGATGCCGTCGTCGATCAGCTTCGGCAGCAGGCTCTGGTCGCCGAAGGCGAGCGTCAGCTTGCCCTGCGCGCTCGACGCGAAGCCGAGGATCGAGCCCGGCTTGACGCTGATGTCGATGTTCGAGCGGTTGGGCATGATCAGCAGGATGCGGTTGCCGTCGCGCTCGGGCTGGCTGATGGCCACGGCGTGGCCGAGCCTGTCGCGCAGTTCGCGCGCGCTCTGCCGTGCCGCCGAGGCGAGTTCGAAGCTTTCGGAAACCGCATGCCCCAGCACCATCAGGCGGGCGCTGATCGAATAGCGTTCGCTTTCGTCGTTGCGCAGCAGATAGCCGGCCGAGACCAAGGTCTGCAGGTGCCGGTGGATCCGGCTCTTCGGCGTGCCGAAGGCACGGGCGAGTTCGCTCACCCCCACCGACGTCTGGCACTGGGCCACGTATTCGAGGATTTCGAGCGCGAAGACGACCGCCTGGACGCCGCCTTCGCCACGCCGCGCAGCCGGGGCGGCCGCCGCGCCTTTCGCCTCGATCCCGTCCTGCCCGCTCGGCATGCCCGCTCCCGCTCGTCCCGTTCCCGGCCCAATATAGGGGCCGGATCGCCTCGTTTCAGTCCTGTACCACGAGCGGCGGCGTCAGGCGTCGGCCGGCATCGGGTATTCGTCGGCATTCAGCACCCAGCCCGGCTGGCGCGAGAAGTCGAAGCGCGGCGGCGCGAAGAGATCGACCAGCTGGTTCAGCCCCGCCTCCATGCCGCGCGAGGTGTGGATAGCGGGCGGCGGAATGACGATCAGCGACGGCGAGGCGAGATGCGGATGCTCGTCCTCGCGCCAGACGTTGAGGTTGGTCGTCCAGGGCCAGCGCAGATGATGGGTGAAGGAGCCGTCGAGCGCGAGCGACCCCTGCTCGAAATCGTCGTGATGGTGCGGCGACAGTTTTTCGATGTCGCGCGGCCCGTGCTGCGGGTCGAGATAGTTCACCATCACCGTGGTGCAGCGGAAGATGCGGCCGAAGCGGCCCGTCTGCGGCGGCACGTCGAGGCCGTAGGCGCGGATCCTGAAGCCGCCGACCGGGTCCGGCCATTGCCTGAACGGCGGGATGCGCGGATGCTCGGCCGCGAACGAGGAGGCATTGGCGCAGGCGGCGTTGAGGTCTGGGGACTGCGCCGAGAACACCCGCGTGACGCGCCCGCCCGCCGGCAGCACGATACGGCTGTCGCCCGGCGGCAGGATGACCAGCGAGAAGCCGGCGACCGACATATGCTCCCCGTTCGCCTCGACCTCCGCGCCCTTGTCGCGGTCCGGCAGCAGCAGCACGTATTCGTCGACCTGGCCGTTGCGCTCCAGCACGGCGCCCGGTTCGGCTTCGCTGTAGGCCACCACCATGGCCTGGCCGCGGGTCATCCACGTCTTCGACCGTTCCGCCACCAGTTGCGGCGCGTCCTCGTAGTAGCGGCCGATCTCGGCCGGCGTGAAGGCACCTGCCGCCGTCACCGTCGGCACCGCCGCGGCGAGGCGGGATCTGGGGTCGCTCGTGTCGTACATGGTGGGCCTCCTCCGGTCCAGTATATACGTTCCGTATGACGGAACAGCGTTCTGCAATTTCAGGATTCGCCCGCGGGAATGTCAAGCCAAGAATTCCTGACGTGCGTTCTTGACAGCAGCGATCGGTCATCGGATCATTATCAGAACGTCGTTCTGCACTACGAAACAGACGTGGGAGGAGAGGAAATGCCTATGGTTACCCGACGGGACGTCTTCGGTTACGCGGCCGGCATCGGCGCATCGCTGGCGATGCCCGCCATCGCGCGCGCCGCGCCGGTCAACATGCGGCTCGCCCATGCCGCCAACGAGATCCACCCCGGCCACATCGCCGCCCTGGAGTTCAAGAAGGCGATCGAGGCGCTGCTGCCCGGCGCGACCAACATCACCATCTTCCCGAACCGGCAGCTCGGCGACGACAAGCAGAACCTCGAATCGGCTGTCGCCGGCACCAACGAGCTGTGCGGCACCTCGGGCGTGCTGTTCCCGCTCGTCACGGGGCGCCCCGCGCTCGACGCCTATCAGCTGCCTTTCCTGATCCGGGACTACGACCACTTCCAGAAGCTCGCCACCAGCGACATCGGCCAGAAGGTCCTCGACGACCTCGCCCCCGGCGGGCTGGTCGGGCTGCAGACCACCGACATCGGCCAGAGGCACTTCCTCTCCGCCGGCAAGCCGGTGACCTCGGTGGCGGACTTCGCGGGCCTGAAGACGCGCATCGTGCCCGTGCCGCTGCACAAGGCGATCTGGGAGACGGTCGGCACCGCGCCCGTCGGCCTGCCCTACGGCGAGGTCTACGGCGCGCTGGAGACCAAGGTCATCGACGCGGTGGAGATCAACGTCTCCTCGATGCTCGGCGAAAATCTCTGGGAGGTCGGCAAGAACTTCACGCTGACCGGCCACTACCCGTGGCACAACGTCATTGCCGTCAACAAGGCCTTCTTCGACGGGCTGCCGGCCGAGATCCAGCAGGCGATGCGCCAGGCCGGCCGCGACTCGATCGCGCCGACCCTTGCCTACACCAAGAACCAGGATCTCACCGGCCGCGACGAACTGCGCGCCAAGGGCGTCGAGATCCACGAGCTGGCGAGCCTCGCCGAGATGCAGGACAAGGTCGCGCCGATCGTCGAGCAGTGGAGCGCCAAGTCTCCTCTCATCGCCGAGTTCGTGGCGGCGGCACGCGCCTCCGCCTAGCCGTACCGCCGACCGCACCCGACCCGTTGGCCGGCGCTTCAGCGCCGGCCGCTCCGTCCCGCGCGCCCAGGAACAGGTCCAGGAACAGGCATGACCGAGCACCCCGCCGCCGCGCGTACCGGCCCCGTCGGCTGGTACATGCGCGCCATGCGCTTCCTCGCGGGCACGTCCATGCTGACGATCGTCGTCATCATGACGGCGCAGGTTGCCGCACGTTACCTCTTCAACGCCTCGCTGATCTGGGCGGAAGAACTCTGCCGCGTGCTTCTGGTCTGGCAGACCTTCCTCTTCGTCGGGCTGGCCTACCAGCGCGGCGAACTCGTCGCCGTCGACGTCCTGCCCGAACTGCTCACGCCGAAGCTGCGCCTCGCCCTGAAGATCCTGGTCAGCATCCCGGTGCTCGCCTTTCTCGGGCTGATGGCCGTCAACGGCTACGACTATGCCTCGCGCTTCCAGAACCAGGTGATCCCGGCGGTGGATTTCATCTGGATGTCGGTCACCGGCGACGGGCTCGGCGTCTCGGTCTTCTGGGTCTACGTCTCCGTCTGCGTCGGCTCGGCGCTGCTTGGCCTGCACGTGGTCGCCTCGATCGTCGGCGACGCGCTCGACATCCGGGCCGGCCGTGCGGCGCCCTCCACCCTTCATCCGCACGGGGAGTAGCGCCATGGGCAGCTTTTTCGGCGCTTTCTTCCTGCTCCTCGTCACCGGTGTTCCCATCGCGCTGGCGCTCGGCATCGGGGGCGTCGGCTATCTCTATCTTTCCGGCAATGGCGGCGTGATCCTCGCGCTGCCGCAGCGCATGATGGCCGGCGTCGACCAGTTCATCCTGCTGACGATCCCGCTCTTCCTGCTCGCCGGCATGCTGATGAACGTCGGCGGCATCACCGACCGCATCGTCGGCTTCGCCCGCGCCATGGTCGGGCACCGCAAGGGCGGCATGTCGTCGGTGACGGTTCTGTCGGCCGGCTTCTTCGCCGGCATCTCGGGCAGCGCGACGGCGGAAGCCTCGGCGCTCGGTTCCATCCTCATCCCCGCCATGCGGCGCCAGGGCATCCCGCCCGCCTACGCGGCCGCGCTCATCGGCGTCAGCGCCGTGGTCGGCCCGATCATCCCGCCCTCGATCACCATGATCGTCTACGGCGTGCTGTCGGGCGCCTCGATCGGCCAGCTCTTCCTGGCCGGCGTCGCGCCGGGCATCCTCATCGTGCTCGGCCTGCTGATCTATGCCAGCTGGCGCGCCCGGCGCGACGGGTTCCCGGTGACGGAAAAGATGGACTGGGCGGAGCGGCGCGCTGCGACGCTGCGGACGTTGCCCGCGCTCATCCTGCCGCTGATCATCGTCGTCGGCATCAAGGCCGGCATCTTCACACCGACCGAGGCGGCCGCGGTCGCCGTCATCTACGCGCTCCTGATCGGCTTCATCTACCGCGATCTCACCGTCTCGCGGGTCTGGGAGGCGATGATCGCCACCACGATCGCCAGTTCCGCGATCCTGTTCATCACCGCGATGGCCAGCATCGTCGCCTTCGTCTTCACGCTCGAGCAGGTTCCGACGACGATCGCCTCCGCGGTGCTGTCGATCAGCGACGATCCGATCGTCATCCTGATCCTGCTGAACATCGTGCTCCTGATCCTCGGCATGTTCCTCGAGCCGATCTCGATCCTCATCCTGACCATGCCGATCCTGATGCAGTTCCTGAAGATCATCGGCATGGACCCCGTGCAGTTCGGCGTGATGGTGGTGCTCAACGTGGTGATCGGCATGGCGACGCCGCCGGTCGGCATCCTGCTGTTCATCGTCTGCGCCACCTCGGGGCAGCCGCTGACGGCGGTGGCGAAGGAGGCGATGCCGCTGATCGGCATCTGCCTGTTCGTGCTCTTCCTCGTCGCCGCCATCCCCATGATCTCGCTCGCCCTGCCGCACGCCATGCTGCCGTGAGCCTCCAATGACCGTCCGAACCGCGAAAGACATGCCATGACCGCCGCCCCCGCCCCGAACCCGAGCTTCCGCCAGCGCTTCCTCGCCGGCGAACTGCTGGTCGGCACCTTCATCAAGACGCCCGCGACCCATCCGGTCGAAATCCTCGGCCAGATCGGCTTCGAATTCGTCATCCTCGACGAGGAGCATGCGCCCTGGGACCGGGTGACGATCGACGGCGCGCTGCTGGCCGCGCGCGCCTCCGGCACCGCCGGCATCGTGCGGGTGGCCGAGCCGACGCCGTCGAAGATCCTCGCCGTCCTCGACGACGGCGCCACCGGCGTGATGGTGCCGCACGTCTCGTCCGCCGCCAAGGCGCGCGAGATCGCCGCCGCATGCCGCTATCGCGGCGGGAAGCGCGGCTTCTCCAACACCACGCGGGCGGGCGGCTTCGGCGCCGTCGGCCTGTGGGACCATGTCGACCGGCAGGACCGGTCCGTCACCTTCATCGCCATGATCGAGGATCGGGAGGCGCTCGACGACATCGACGCGATCGTCGGCACCGAAGGCCTCGACGGCGTCTTCATCGGGCGCGGCGACCTGACCGTGGCGCTGGGCGCCGCGTCGATGGATGCGCCGGACGTCCGCGATGCCTGCGACCGGATTCTCGCCGCGGCGAAGAAGGCCGGCAAGCCGGTCGCCGTGATGGTGGCCAGTCCGCAGGAAGCCGCCGGCTTCCGCGAGCGCGGCGCGACCACCTTCATCGTCGCCTCCGACCAGGGTTTCATGCGCCAGGCCGCATCGCGCCTCTATGGCGACATGCGGGCGCTCGGCGCCTGACGAGAACGACACGAGGAAAGGAACTCAGACCATGGCCGACAGCACCACCGCCTATCCCACGATCGTCCCGCTCGAGCCGATGGCGCCTGCACGTGCGGCGGAAGTCGCCGAACTTCTCGTCGACGCCGTCGACCTGCACTGCCACTCCGGCCCCGCCGCCATGCCGCGCATCCTCGGCCACCACGAGGCCTTCCAGATGGCGCTCGACGCGGGCTTCAAGGCGCTTCTCTACAAGGACCATTACTACGTCGGCATGCCGCATTGCGCGGTGCTGAAGGAGATCTATCCCGACGCGCCGATCGAGCTCTATTCCGGCGTGGCCTTGAACAACGCCTCGGGCGGCATCAATCCGCATGCCGTCGACCATTCCATCAAGCTCGGCGGCAAGATCGTCTGGTTCCCAACCTTCGCGGCGAAGAACCACATCGAGGCCTATGCGGCCAAGAGTTTCCCGAAGACCGCCAAGCCGATGCTGCCGCCGATCCCGCTCAGCGTGCTCGACGCCAACGGCCGGCTGATCGACGAGGCCAAGCAGATCTGCGACCTGATCGCCGAGGGCGACATCATCCTGGCCGGCGGCCATCTGCACGTCTCGGAACTCTTCATCCTGTTCGAGGAGGCGAAGCGGCGCGGCGTCACCAAGATGCTGGTCAACCATCCGAGCTACATCATCGGCTGTTCCGACGAAGACATCCGCGGCCTGGTCTCGCTCGGCGCCTACATGGAGCATTCGATCTGCATGTTCGTGCCGAGCCGCGCCAAGCAGCACGAGACCGCCGACCTGATCCACATGATGGAAGTCGCCGGCGTCGACCGCACCGTGCTCGGCTCCGATCTCGGCCTCACCCAGGCGCCGAAGCCGGTCGACGGCTATCGCCAGATCGTCTCCGACCTGCTCGACCACCAGGTGCCGAAGGCCGACATCAAGACGATCATCTCCACCAACGCGTCGAAGCTGCTCAACCTCGCGGCCTGAGCCGCGAACCCAAGGAGGCCCGCCATGGCGAGACGCAAGGTCATCATCACCTGCGCGGTGACGGGATCGATCCACACCCCGTCGATGTCGCCGCACCTGCCGGTCACCGCGCAGGAGATCGCCGATGCGGCGATCGGCGCGGCGGAGGCGGGCGCGGCCATCGTGCACCTGCACGCGCGCGACCCCGAAACCGGCCTGCCGGACCAGTCGCCGGCCGCCTTCGAGCCGTTCCTCAAGGTGATCAAGCAGCGCTCCGACTGCGTGGTGAACATCACCACCGGCGGCGCCTCGACGATGACGATCGAGGAGCGGCTGCAGCCGGTCGCCAGCTTCAAGCCGGAGGTGGCCTCGCTCAACATGGGCTCGATGAACTTCGGCCTCTACCCGATGCTCGGCCGCTTCACGGAATTCCGGCACGACTGGGAGCGGCCCTACCTGGAAGGCTCGCGCGACCGCATCTTCAGGAACACCTTCGCCGACATCGAGAACATCCTGACCACCTGCGCGGAGAACGGCACCCGCTTCGAGATCGAGTGCTACGACATCGGCCACCTCTATACGCTCGCCCATTTCGTCGACCGCGGCCTGGTGAAGCCGCCCTTCTTCGTCCAGAGCGTGTTCGGCATCCTCGGCGGCATCGGCGCCCATGCCGAGGACGTGGCGCACATGAAGCGCACGGCCGACCGGCTGTTCGGCGACCAGTATTCCTGGTCGGTGCTGGGCGCCGGTGCCAACCAGATGCGGATCGCGGCGCAGTCCATCGCCATGGGCGGCAACGTGCGCGTCGGGCTGGAGGATTCGCTGTGGGCCGGTCCCGGCCGCATGGCCACCTCGAACGCCGAGCAGGTGCGCATCGTGCGCGGCCTCGTCGAAGGGCTCGGACTGGAGGTCGCGACGCCGGCGGACGCGCGCGACATCCTCCAGCTCAAGGGCGCCGACAAGGTCGCGTTCTAGCAGGCAGGCCCGGGAAACCCGCATGACCAACGTCCTGATCGTCTACGCCCATCCGGAGCCGACATCCTTCAACGCCGCGCTGTGCGCCCGCGCAGCCTCCGCGCTGACGGCGGCCGGCCACGACGTGACCGTGTCGGATCTCTATGCCGACGGCTTCAATCCCGTGGCCGGCCGGCACGATTTCACCGCCGTCGCCGACGCCGGCCGCTTCCACTACCAGACCGAACAGGCGCATGCCGCGCGCCATGGCGGCTTCTGCGCCGAGCTCGCGCGGGAACAGGCCCGCGTCGACGCCGCCGATCTCGTCATCCTGCAGTTCCCGCTCTGGTGGGGCGGCGTGCCGGCGATCCTGAAGGGCTGGGGCGAGCGGGTCTTCGCCTACGGCGTCGGCTATGCCGACGGGCTGCGCTTCGAGACCGGCGTGTTCCGCGGCCGGCGCGCCATGGTGTCGATGACCACCGGCGGAACGACCGCCCGCTTCGGCGCCGGCGCGGTCTATGGCGATCTGGAGCGCCAGGTGCTGTGGCAGATCCAGCATCTCGGGCTCGAATACATGGGCTACGAGGTCGAGGAGCCTTTCGTCGCCTATGGCGCGCCGCGCGTCGACGCGGCCGGGCGCGCCGCCTATCTCGACGACCTCGAGCGGCGCGTGCTGGCGGCGGCGGCGAAGCCGGTGGACCGAAGCCTCAAGACCGCCGATCCGCTCGCCGTCGTTCCGGGCAACGCATGGGCGGGCGCACGATGAATTCCGGGAGAGCATCCGCATGAGCGAACGATCCTTCGAAGGCAAGGCCGTGCTCGTCACCGGCGGGTCGCGCGGCATCGGCGCGGCGGTCGCGCGGCGCTTCGGCAGCCTCGGCGCGCATGTGGCGGTCGGCTACCGCTCCGGCAGGGACGCCGCCGAGGCGCTGTGCGCGGAGATCGGGGCGGCGGGCGGAACGGCCGTGGCGGTGGCCGGCGACGTCGCGGTCCCGGCGCAGGCGCAGGCGATGGTCGGCCGCGCGCATGATGCCTTCGGCCGGCTCGACGTCCTGGTCAACGCCGCGGGCGTCGGCCCCTATTTGCCGCTGGCCGAAATCGACGAGGCGCACTGCCGCGCGATCTTCGACACCAACGTGCTCGGCACCATCATGCTGACGCAGGCGGCAGCGCCCCTCCTGCCCTCGCCCGGCGGGCGCATCGTCCACTTCGCCTCGCGGCTGGCCTTCAACCCGCTCCCGACGAGTTCGGTCTATTCGGCCTCGAAGGCGGCCGTCGTGACGCTGGTGCACGGCTTCGCCCGCGAGCTCGGCCCGCGCGGCATCACCGTCAACGCGGTGGCGCCCGGCGTCATCGAGACCGACATGACGGCCGACATCCTGCGCGAGCGCGGCGAGCAGATCCTCGCCGCCACGCCGCTGCGCCGCATCGGCCAGCCCGACGACGTCGCCGGCGTGGTCACCTTCCTCGCCTCGGCGGACGCCGGCTGGGTGACGGGCCGCACCATCATCGCCGATGGCGGGCTGAACTGACGATCCCGGTCCCCGCCCGGGGCTATCCCCGCGGCATGCCCTTCGGGCGCATGCGGCGCTTCTGCGCGGCGATGCGGAAGGGCGCATTGGGGCCGCCATAGCCGTCATAGACGCTGCGCCGTTCCACGATCTCGAAGAAGAACCCTTCGCCGACGATCGGGCTGTAGATCTGGAAGTACTCTCCCGTCTCGTCGCGGTCGTAGAGGATGTTCTCGTCGCGCAGCCGGTCGGCGAAGTCGGGATCGAGGCCGAAGCGCGCCTCGAGGTCGTCGTAATAGTTCTGCGAGATCGCCAGCGGCTCGAGCCCGTTGGCGCGCAGGGCGGCGGCGGCGGCGAAGATGTCGCCGGTGGCGAAGGCGATGTGCTGGATCGCCGAGCCGAAGGTCTCGGCGATGAAATGGCCGGCCAGCGTGCGGCGGTTCTCCGCCCCGTTCAGCGTCAGCCGCAGCGAACCCTCGGCATTGCCGATCGCCTGGCTGCGCACCAGCCCGGCCGGATCGACGATGTCCACCATCGGCGTCTTCTTCATCCGGAAGATGGAGGTGTAGAACAGCCCCCAGCTCAGCATCTCGTCATAGTCCATGGTCTGCGCCACGTGGTCCACGCGCGTCAGCCCGACGTCGGCGGCAGGCGGATCGCCGGCGACCGGATCGAACTCGATGTCCCAGACCCGCGCGAGATCCGACGTGCCGTCGATGAAGTAGAGGATGCCGCCGCCGAGGCCGTGGATGGCCGGAATGGCGAGTTCGCCCGGCCCCGGCGCCTGCTCGAAGATCTCCGCTCCCAGCGCCTTCGCGCGCGCCACGGTCGCACTGGCGTCGCCGACCTTCAGCCCGAGCGCATAGGCCGAGGTGCCGCGCACGAGGAAGGAGGAATGGGCGAACCCCTCGCGCTCGGTGTTGACGACGAGGTTGATGCCGCCCTGCCGGTACAGCGTGACCGCCTTGGACTTGTGCCTGCCCGCGACGCGGAAGCCGAGCGCGGAAAAGAGCGCGCCGAGGCGCGCCGCCTCGTCGGCATCGGCGGCGAACTCGACGAACTCGACGCCTTCGGCCGCGATGCGGTCGGGGATGTCGGGCGTCGCGATGGCGACATCGGGCTCCAGCCGCCGCACCTGGTCCATCAGCGCGACGAGGGAGCGCCGGCCGTCGACGGCGATCGAGCGCGGCGAGCCGCCGCGGAACTGGTCGTTGAAGACCTCGAGCGACAGCGTGCCCGCATAGCCGGTCGCAGCCACCGCGCGCATGAAGTCGGTGACCGGCAGGTCGCCCTCGCCCGGCATGTTGCGGAAATGCCGGCTCCAGTAGAGCAGGTCCATCTCGATCTGCGGCGCGTCGGCCAGCTGGACGATGAAGATGCGGTCGCCGGGGATGGAACGGATCGAATTCGGATCGATGCGGCGGGCGAGCGTGTGGAAGGAATCGAGGATCAGGCCGATGTTGCGGTGGTCGGCGCGGCGCACGATCTCCCAGGCGTCGCGATGGTCGCTGACGTGGCGGCCCCAGGCCAGCGCCTCGTAGCCGACGCGCAGGCCCCGCTTCGCCGCCCGCTCGCCGAGTTCGCGGAAATCGGCCGCGGCCCGGTCGATGCCGCCCAGCGAAAGGGGCGAGACGTTGGAGCAGACCAGCATCAGGTCGGTGCCGAGCTCGGCCATCAGGTCGAACTTGCGCTCGGCCCGGTCGAAGGTGCGCGTCCGCTGCGGCTCCGGCATGCCCTCGAAGTCGCGGAACGGCTGGAACAGCGTGATCTCCAGCCCGTGGTCGCGCACCATGCGTCCGACGTCGGCCGGCGAGCCGTCGAAGGCGAGGAAATCGTTCTCGAAGATCTCGACCCCGTCGAAGCCGGCAGCGGCGATGGCGGCGAGCTTCTCGCGCAGGTCGCCGCTGATCGAAACGGTGGCGATGGAGGTCTTCATGTCGGGTCTCCTTCCGGCGCACGGGTCTGGTCCGCCCTCAGGCCGGGACGGCTCGTCTGCAACGGAAGCCGCAGACCCGCCATGCCGTTGCCTGTCCGTACCGCGGTCCCGGCCGGATCCGGCGAAAGCGGGCAGCTGCGTCGGCGACATCGGCGCGGGCGCCGGTCCGCGCAAACCGCATGGGCGGAAATCGCAGGTTCGCAATCATAACGCAAATACCAAGGATGCGATGGGAGATAACGGGATGTTATGTTCCAGCCTGGTCGGCGGAAAGACGTGCTCCGGCTCGGGCGACGCTCGCGGCTATGGCGGGATTGGCCATCCCGCGGAGCGCGGCGCCGTGCCTGTTCCGCCGCTGCAGCGATGACGCGTCACCACCCATGGAGGACCGCTGCCGTTCCTCGTGCCGACTGTTCTGCAAAGGTGCTCAGTCGAGCGCGAGCCGCACCAGCGTGATGTGGGAGCGACCGCCGGCGGCAGCGGTCGAGCCCGCCAGCACCAGGCGCCCGTCGCCGTCGAACACCATGCCGTTCGCCTCGTCGCCGCCCGCGCCGAGCGAGACGTCGAGGACGGCGGCGGGCGCGCCGGCAGCCGTGTAGCGAACCACCGCCATGCCGGTGCGGTCGCCGTCCTGACGGTAGCCCCCGACGAAGACGGTGCCGTCGGCTCCCAGCGCCAGCGCGGTCGCCAGGTCGTCGACGCCGCCGAGCGGGGTGGTGACGAACCCGTCCGCCGTGCCGTCGGCGCCTTCGCCGGCGCCGAATCCGATGTCCGGCGTGCCGTCGGCATTCAGCCGCGCCACGACGAGGCTGGAGCTCCCGTCCCCGGCGACGGTGGTGCCGGCAACGACGATCTTTCCGTCCGGAGCGATGGCGATGGCGCTGGCCGTCTTGTCGCCGTCGCCCGCCGGTACCGCGACCACACCGGCTGAATTGCCGTCCCGCGCCGTTCCGAAGCCCGCATCCAGGGCGCCCGACGCCGTCAGGCGAGCGACGACGATGCCGGCGCCGTCGTCGGCGACATGCGACCCCGCCACGAGGATCGATCCGTCGGGCGCGAGCGCCAGCGCGTCGGCGCGGTCGTCGCCGGCGCCGAGATCGATGGCGACGAATCCGTCCGGCATGCCGTCGGCGTCGCCATCGGCACCGAAGCCTGCGTCGGGCGTACCGTCGGAGGCGAAGCGGGCCACGACGATGTCGGCGTCGTCGCCGCGCAGGCTGTCGCCGGCGACCACGATGGTGCCGTCGGCCGCCACGGCCACGCCGCGCAGCACGTCGTCGCCTTCTCCCAGCGAGACGGAGAGGACGCCATTGCCTGCCGCGCCGAAACCGGCGTCCGGCAGGCCTGCGGCATCGAGCCGGAGAAGGAACATGTCGCTGCTGGCGCGTTCGACGTGATGACCGGCGACCAGGATCTTTCCGTCCGGCTGCACCGCGACCGCCGTGGCGACATCGTCACCATCGCCCAGCGAGACGTCGACCACGCCGTCGGGCGTGCCGTCCGCGTCGCCATCGGCCCCGAAGGCGCGGTCGGGCGTGCCGTCGGGCTCGTAGCGGAGAACGACGATGTGCTGCGCGCCGCCGGCATCATGGTTGCCGACCACGACCAGCTTGCCGTCGGCGGTCCGGGCGATCGCCGCCGCCATGGCATTGCCTTCGCCGAGCGACGGAGAGACCGTACCGACACCGAAGCGGACGCCGATCCAGCCCTGTCCCTGCAGCGCGCTGGCCGGGCCCGATGGGCAGGCGGAGACGAGTGCCGCGGCGCATGCGCCGGCCAGCACGACCCGGCGGGCCGGCAGGCGGAGCGGACGCCGGCGCGTGTGGCGCCCCGCCGCCGGGCACTCCGCCGCCGCGTCGCCGCATCCGATGATTGCACGTCCGTCGACCATTGGCGGGGGTCCCCGTATTCGCTAGGATCGGCGGGGCAGGTACTTCGGGCAGGCGAAGCAGGCGACACAAATAACATACGGGATTATAAGCGGAATCTCCGGACCATGGATGATGCTTCCCTTGCGGCTCGACTTCGCAGATGGCGCCGCGCCAACGGCATCAAGCAAACTGCACTCGCCGCAACCCTGAATGTATCGCAGGCTGCCGTTTCTCGCTGGGAGAACGGCATCGACTGTCCCTCCATGGCCGTCCTGCACAAGATTACTGATCTGATCGCCGACGGCATCCGTGACGAACTGGCGACCGAGCGCCGTTTCATCGAGAGACTGTCCTCCGCCGAAGCCATCTTCGATCTGGACGGGATCCGCCTGGAGGCCACCTCCGCCGGACTGAAGCGCCTCTGGCCGGAGTTTTCGCGGCTGGTCGGCCTCAGGATCGCCGACCGGCTGATCGCGGAGACCAGAATCATCCTCGACGATACGAGCCTGCGAAGGGACATCCTGCGCGGCGAGGTCACCATCGTGTCCGGCATCACCACCCGGCACACCGACATCGAGCTCGACCACGTGGCCCGGCATCGCTGGATGTCGCGCATCTGCATCGACGGCCCCCGGGCCTACGCCAGGATGGTCTTCGAACCCTGCGATCCTGACCTTCCGGATGGAATCGCGGATATCTTCCGCCCGGACGACGTCGCGGCGCGGTAGAACGACAGGGCTCAGGGCCCGGGCCGGCCGCCGGCTACCGCCCGTCACGCCCGCGCCACGGTCTCCACCATGATCCGGCGCAGCGAGGCGATCAGGCTTTCGGCGAAGCTGGACAGGGCGACGTCGCTGCGGCGGGCGATGTAGGTCTGGAACTCCGTCTGCTCGGCGATCGGCACCACGGCGACGTCGCGCCGGTCGACGTCGGCCACGGTGAAGACGTCGATCACCGCGGTGCCGAGCTTCTGCTTGACCAGCGCCACCACCGTGGTGCCGAAGCGGGCGCGGATGGCGATCTGGTAGGGGAGCTTGTCGCGCGCGAAGATGCCCGCCATGATGCCGCCATAGGGGTCGGCCGGATCGATGCCGATCAGCGGACAGGCGGCGATTTCTTCTGCCGTCACGAAGGGCCGGGCCGCGAAGGGATGGTCGGGCGCCACGATGCAGACCAGGTGTCCCTTCGCCAGCGGCTCGAACAGGATCGAGGGGTGGTCGAAGCGATAGCTCATCACCACGAACTCGCCGCGACCGAGCATCACGTAGTCGACGGCGTCCTCGATCTTGAGGATGTCGATGTCGAGGCGGATGTCGGGATAGCGCCGCTTGATGTCGGCCACCGCGCGCGGCACCATCACGTTGGCGATGCTCGGCACGGAGCCGAAGGACAGTTCGACGCCCCGCCCGCGCTCCAGCTGGCCGAGGGAGAACTGCAGGTCCTCGATCTTCTTGTGCACCTCGTGGATCTGCTCGAAGATGCCGACCGCCTCCGGCGACGGCACGTAGCGGCCGCCCTTGCGCAGGAAGAGCTTGATCCCGAGCTGGTCCTCCAGGTGCTTCATCGTGCGGCTGATGCCCGGCTGCGCGACGGCGAGCAGCCGCGCCGCGCCGGCGATGCTGCCGGCCACCATCACCGCGCGAACGACTTCGATCTGCCTGAGCGTCAGCATTCCGGCCGGCCCTCCCGTCGCGCAGAGGGCCATGCCGGCGCGACACGGTCAATGGATCTCGTCGCGCCGTTTCGCGGTCCTTGACCTTCCAGCGACGGGAAGCCCTACATGGTGACCAACAGGATCGGAGATCCCCATGGCTCACCATCATCACCCCCACTCCGGCGACGGCGGCTGCTGTGCCGGCACGGGCGCCGCGCAGGCACCGGCGCTGCTGCGCGACCCCGTCTGCGGCATGACCGTCGACCCGTCGAAGAACAAGCCGACCGCGGAGCACGATGGCCACACCATCCACTTCTGCTGCGAGGGCTGCCGCACCAAGTTCCTCGCCGATCCCGCGGCCTACGCGACCGCGACCGATCCGGTCTGCGGCATGAACGTCCGCCGCGCCGACGCGCCGCATTTCGCCCGCCACGAGGGGCAGAAGTTCTGGTTCTGCTCGGCCCGCTGCAAGGAGAAGTTCGAGGCCGATCCGCAGACCTGTCTGGATGGCGTTCCGGCACCCGAGCCCATGCCCGAAGGCACGAAGTACACCTGCCCGATGCATCCGGAGGTGATCAGCGACAAGCCGGACTCCTGCCCCAAATGCGGCATGGCGCTCGAACCGATGGGCGTACCGACGGGCGAAGAAGGCCCCAATCCGGAACTCGTCGACTTCACGCGCCGCTTCTTCATCAGCGCCGCGCTGGCGCTGCCCCTCCTCGTCATCGCCATGGGGCCGATGGTCGGCCTGCCGGTGCGCTCGTGGATCGGCGAGCCGGCCGCCACCTGGATCGAGATGCTGCTGGCGGCCCCGGTCGTGCTGTGGGCGGCGATTCCGTTCTTCCACCGCGGCTGGCAGTCGCTCGTCCATCGCAGCCCGAACATGTGGACGCTGATCGCCATCGGCGTCGGCGCGGCCTTCCTGTACAGCGTCGCGGCAACGGTGGCGCCGGGCCTGTTCCCGCCGCAGTTCCGTGGCCATCACGGCACCGTCCCGGTCTATTTCGAGGCCTCGGCGGTGATCGTGGCGCTGGTCTTCCTCGGACAGGTGCTGGAACTGAAGGCGCGCGAGCGCACCGGCTCGGCCATCCGCGCGCTGCTCGACCTGGCGCCGAAGACCGCGCGGCGCATCGCGGCCGACGGCGCGGAGGAAGACGTGCCGCTTTCCGAGGTGAAGACCGGCGACCGGCTGCGCATCCGGCCGGGCGAATCCGTGCCGGTCGACGGCACCGTCGTCGAGGGCCGCTCCTCGGTCGACGAATCCATGATCACCGGCGAGCCGCTGCCGATCGAGAAGATCGAGGGCGCCCCCCTCACCGGCGGCACGCTCAACCGCAACGGCTCGCTGGTCATGCGCGCCGAAACCGTCGGTGCCGACACCGTGCTGTCGCGCATCGTCGCGATGGTGGCCACCGCGCAGCGCTCCCGCGCACCGATCCAGGGGCTGGCCGACCGTGTCGCGGCCTGGTTCGTGCCCGCCGTCGTGGCTTCCGCGATCCTCGCCTTCGTCGTCTGGTCGCTGGTCGGCCCGCAGCCGGCGATGGTCTTCGCCCTCGTCTCGGCGGTGTCCGTGCTGATCATCGCCTGCCCCTGCGCACTCGGGCTCGCCACGCCGATGTCGATCATGACGGCGACGGGACGCGGCGCGCAGGCCGGCGTCCTGATCCGCGACGCCGAGGCACTGGAGCGCTTCGCCGGCGTCGATACGCTGATCGTCGACAAGACCGGCACCCTGACGGAAGGCAGGCCGACGCTCACGGACGTCCTCCCCGCCCCCGGCTTCGGCGAGGACGAGGTTCTCTCGCTCGCAGCCAGCCTCGAGCGCGGCTCGGAGCATCCGCTCGCCGAGGCGATCGTCGGCGGTGCTTCCGCGCGAGGCATCGCGCTTCCGCCGGCCGGAAACTTCGAGGCCGTCACCGGCAAGGGCGTGTCCGGCACCGTCGGTGGTCGGCGGGTGCTGCTCGGCAATGCGGCCATGATGGCCGATGCCGGCATCGAGGTCTCGGCGCTCGCGGCCCGCGCCGACGCGCTGGCCGGTGAGGGAAAGACCGCGATGTTCGTCGCCGTCGACGGCCGGGCCGCCGGCCTCGTCGCCGTCGCCGACGCCATCAAGCCCACCACCGCCGAAGCGATCCGCGCGCTGCACGCCAGCGGGCTTTCGATCATCATGGCGACCGGCGACAGCGAACGCACCGCCCGCGCCGTGGCCGCCCGCCTCGGCATCGACGACGTGCGCGCCGGCCTCCTGCCCGAGGGCAAGCAGGCGCTGATCGCCGAACTGCAGGCGCGCGGCGCGAAGGTCGCCATGGCCGGCGACGGCGTCAACGACGCGCCGGCGCTGGCCGCAGCCGACGTCGGCATCGCCATGGGCACGGGCGCCGACGTTGCCATGGAGAGTGCCGGCATCACCCTGGTCAAGGGCGACCTCGGCGGCATCGTGCGGGCGCGCCGGCTCGCCCGGGCGACGATCCGCAACATCCGGCAGAACCTGTTCTTCGCCTTCGTCTACAACGCGCTCGGCGTGCCGATCGCCGCGGGCGTGCTCTACCCCGTCTTCGGCACGCTGCTCTCGCCCATGTTCGCCGCCGCCGCGATGAGCCTGTCGTCGGTCTCGGTGATCGGCAACGCGCTCAGGCTGCGCTCGCTGAAGCTCTGAGCCGGAAGGGGGAACGACGCCATGAACATCGGAACCGCCGCGGATCGCTCCGGCCTGCCGGCCAAGACGATCCGCTACTACGAGGAGATCGGGCTGCTCAAGCCCGACCGCACCGGCAACGGCTACCGCGACTATTCCGCCGCCGACATCCACAAGCTGCGCTTCCTGCAGCGCTCGCGCAGCCTCGGCTTCTCGGTCGAGGAATGCCGCCAGCTGCTGTCGCTCTACGACGACAAGCAGCGCGAGAGCGCCGACGTGAAGGCCATCGCGCAGGCCAAGCTCGCCGAGATCGACCGCAAGCTCGCCGAACTCGCCGGCCTGCGCGACATGCTGCGCCACCTCGTCGCCAACTGCCACGGCGACGACCGCCCCGACTGCCCGATCATCGACGGGCTGTCGGGCGAAGCCGTGCTCGCCCCGGTGGGCGACTGCCACCATAAGGAGGAACCACGATGATGAACGACATGATGTCGGGCGGCGGCCTGTGGGGCATGGGGATCGGCGGGCTCGCGATGCTGCTGATCGTTGTGCTCGTGATCGCCGCCCTCGTGAAATACGTCTTCTTCCGATAGGAGCCGGACCATGACGAAAAACCGATCCTTCTCCCTGCGCGGCGCGGCCTTCGCGCTGGGGATGCTCGCCGCCGGCGCCGCGCAGGCCGCCGGCCCCATCGAGGTGCTGAAGACGGCGAGCTGCGGCTGCTGTCATGCCTGGGTCGAGTACATGGCCGGGAACGGCTTCGACGTTTCGGCCCGCGACCTGCCGATGGCGGCGCTGATGAGCCGCAAGGCCGAGGCGGGCCTGAGGCCCGGCCAGACCTCCTGCCACACCGCCTTCGTCGAGGGCTACGTGATCGAGGGCCACGTGCCGGCCCGCGAAGTCCGCCGCCTGCTTTCGGAGCGCCCGGACGCGATCGGCCTGTCGGTGCCCGACATGCCCTACGGCTCTCCCGGCATGGGCGAGCCCGGCCCGGACGCCGACCCCTACGACGTCCTGCTCATCCGGCGCGACGGCACCACGGACGTCTTCGCCCGCTATCCATAGCGGACGACCCGCCGTCGGGCCGTGGCGGCCGATAGGGTCCTTACAGGGCAGCCTCGCCCGGCTTGGCACCCTCCTCCTTCGTCATCCCCGAACGACGTCCGAGCGCAGCGAAGGACGCCGTGTCCGGGATCCATGCCTCGCCATCCGTCCCCGCGATCCGGTCCACGACGAGACACGCGCCGCCGGTCATCGCCGTCCAATCGGCCGGCCGTGCCCGCCGCCGGCCGTCGGCGCTCCCCCCTCCTTCGTCATCCCGGAACGACGTCCGAGCGCAGCGCAGGACGCCGTATCCGGGATCCATGCCGCGCCGTCCATGCCCGCGATCCGGTGCACAACGAGGCCTGCCGCCAGCGTCGCCGACGTCCCTGTCGCCTCCACCATCTCCGCCGTCTCCGCCTTATTCCGCGCCGCCGTCCTTCCGCCGCCCCCGCTTCACCGTCGCCTCCGCATCCTCCACCGTCGTGCCCCCCCTCCGTCGTCGCTTCGCGACGCCACCTCCGCCCCCACTTCGTGGGGTGGAGGACAGAGCGCCCCAAGCGCCGACGCCCATCCTCCACCCCACGCAGTGGGGGGAGGTGCCGAGCGCAGCGAGGCGGAGGGGGGGATCCCGCCGCCCCGAGACGGTAACCCCACAGGCCTGCCTCGCCCGGCTTGGCACCCTCCGCCTTCGTCATCAACTCTGAGCCGATTGTGCGTCTCTGAGCCTTGCATTGAGGGTGACGATGATCTTTCGCATGACTGCGGCGATTGCGACGATGGGGCGTTTTCCGTTGTCGACGAGGCGTTTGTAGAAGGATGCGAACTCGCCTCTGCCGGCGGCTGCGCGCAGTGCCGGCATGAACAGGGCTGTTCTGATCTGCGGCCTGCCGCCGCGTTGCCGCCGCCGGCCGGTTGCGGTTCCGCTCTCGTTGGGGTGGGGAGCTGTCCCGGCCAGGGCGGCGGCCTGCCTGCGCTGGAGGGAGCCGAGTTCGGGCATCTGGGCGATGAGGGTTGCGGCGCATGTGAGGCCGATGCCGTTCATGGCGGTGCACACGGCGATGCGTTGGCGCAGGCTCTGGCTGCGTGCGACGAGGGCGGCGATCGCCGCGTCGAGCTTGTCGATCTGTTGCTCGATGGCGGCCAGCATGGCCTTGAAGGAGGCTGCGAGTGCCTTGGCGCCGGGCGCCCTGGAGCGGTTGCGCTCGGCGACCCTGAAGGCGACGAGGTCGGCCCTACGCCGCACCAGGACCTGCAACTGCCTCTCGTCGGCGTCTTGCGCCTGCCACAAAGACAGCTTGGCCCAGCGCTCGCGCGCATAGGCGGCCATTTGGGCGGCGTCGATGGCATCGCTCTTGCCGAGCGTGCCAAAGGAGCGGATGAAGCTCTTGAGCTTCAGGGTGTCGGCACGGTGGCAGGCGATTCCGGCCTTGAGGCATTCCTCCAGAAGCAGCAGTTCGTAGCCGCCGGTAGGCTCGCAGACGACGAGGTCGGGCCGGGCTTTCTTGAGCATGGCGCGAATGGCGGATCGGCTGTTGTCGATGGTCGCGGCGGCCTGGCGGCCGTTGCTGACGGTGAGACTGTCCTTGGCGACATCGACGCCGAGGCAGCAGGCGGGCGGGTGGTGCAGAAAGGCCATGAGGGTGCTATCCTTTGCGGGCTTCGGATTGTTTGCGGGCGTGACGGCGCGTCAGGGGCCCGATCAACTCTCCAAGCGGTGGTGCAAAGGCGGCAGGGAGCCTTGATGACGTCGGGTGTCGGCCCGATCCCGGAAACGGTCGCCTGCCGCCGAGGCTGCGGGTGTTCGAGCCCGCAGCCTCATCCAACACTACCCCGTTCGGCTCAAACAATCCCGGAACGACGTCCGAGCGCAGCGAAGGACGACGTATCCGGGATCCATGCCTCGCCGGACATGCCCGCGATCCGGTCCACGACGAGGCCCGTGGCGCCGCCGCCCCTGCCGTCGTCCGCCGCCCCTTCCCCCCTCCGTCGTCGCTGCGCGACGCCACCCGACGTGGAAGGAGCGCCGCCGCCGCCATGGCCGATCTCCCCCCTTGAGGGGGAGATGCCGACAGGCAGAGGGGGGTGTCGCAGGGCGCTGCCGCCGAATGGTTGGCCCATCGCCCCAGTGTTCCGCGCAGAAAAACCGAAAGGCGGCCCTTCGCTCCGACAGTGGACCGCGCCGGGAGGCTGCGGCAAACTCTCCGGGACGCCATTGCCGAGGAGAAGTCCATGGCCCAGCCCGACCCCCGCATCGAAGACTTCTTCGCGGATGCGCCCCGGTGGCGCGCGGAGCTCGCGGCGCTGCGGGCGATCCTGCTCGGTGCCGGCCTGACCGAAGAATGGAAATGGCGGTCGCCCTGCTACACCGCGGGCGGCGCCAACGTCGCGCTGCTCTGGGGGTTCAAGGAGGAGTGCCGGCTCGGCTTCTTCAAGGGCGTGCTGCTGCAGGACCCCAGGGGCATCCTCGTCGCGCCGGGCGAGAATTCGCGCTCCTCGCGGACCCTGAATTTCACCAGCCTCGCCGAGATCCGGCAGCTGGAGGGCGTGATCCGCGACTATGTCGGGGAAGCGATCGACCTGGAGAAGGCCGGCCGCAAGGTCGAACTGCCGAAGGACGACCTCGCCCCGCCGCCCGAACTCGTCGCCATCCTCGAAGTGGACGCCACGCTCAAGCAGGCCTTCGAGGCCCTGACGCCCGGCCGGCGGCGCGGCTGGATCCTGCATTTCGCGCAGCCGAAACAGCCGGCCACGCGCAGGTCGCGCATCGAGAAGGCGGCGCCGCGGATCCTCGCCGGCAAGGGCATGCACGACCGCTGAACGGCGGGACGCGCGGCGGACCGCCGCGCCGGGAGGACCGCCGCGCCTGCCTGCCGGACGAGCGGCTACTTCCGGATGATCCCCTTCTGCATCTCCTCCATCGCGTCCTTGATGCGGCCGCGCAGGATCTCGATGGCTTCGGTGGAGGACCGGCTGATCACCTCGCCGATGTCGGACGCGTTCTTCACCGCCGTCTCGAACGAGCGCCTGGCGAGCTCGGCCTGGCGGTCCATCAGTTCCTTCGGCGTGCCGGGCACCACCATCTTCGCAGCCATGTCGCGCACGTCGCTGAGCGTCTGCTCGAGGATCTCGCGCTGCCTTGCGAAGACGTCGGTGGCGCCGCTGGCGGCCGAGCGCGAGGCCTTTTCCAGCGCCTCGAGGTTCTTGCGGTGGTGGTCGAGAATGCGGTCGACGTCGACCTGCGGCATCTTCAGGTCGCGTCCGAGGCTGGCGAACATGTCGACGAAGTGATCGGCTTCCGGTTTCCTGGCCATGATGTTCCTCTCGCTGGTCCGGCTCGTCCTGTCCGGTTGCGGAAGAGAGTAGTGTGTTTCGCCCGGCGGACAAGCAGGGCCGTGCGGCCTGCGTCACTCGCCAAGGATCAGCACGCTGCCGGTGTGCAGCAGAAGCCCGGCGATGCCGCCGATGATCATGCCGTTGAAGCGGATGTACTGCAGGTCGCGGCCGACATTGAGTTCGATCAGCCGGGTCAGCTGGCCGAGGTCCCAGCTCTTGACCTGGTCGGCGATGAAGGCCGAGACGCCGCTCTTCTGGCGTTCGACGAAGGCGGCGAGCGCCACGACGAAGCCCTGGTTCATGTCGGCGCGCACTCGGGGATCCTCCGCGAGCTGGCGGCCGATGTCGACGAACAGGCCGGCCAGGTGAGTGCGGATCGCCGAATCGGGCGACCGCGCGTCCTGCTCCACGAAGGCGCCGACGCTCTCCCACATGTTGGCGATCATGGTCGCCAGTTCGGGGCGGGCGAGGAAGTCGCGCTTCAGCGTCTCGGCCCGCTCGGCATAGTCGGGCGAGGCGCGCAGCTTGTCGATGAAGCCGGCGACGAAGCCGTCGAACTCCGCCCGCAGCGGGTGGTCGGGGTCGGCCCGCACCTCCTCCAGCAGTGATCCGGCCGAGGAGACGATCCGCTTCAGCAGATAGGCGTCGGCGCGGAAGAAGCGGGCGAGCGAGGGCAGCTCGTCGCGGATCCGGTCGCGCATCATGGCCAGCGCCTGCTCGTCGTTGAGGAGCTTGCCCAGGGTGCGGATCAGCTCGTCGAACAGCCGCTGGTGGCGCCGGTCATGCGTGAAGGAGGAGAGCAGGTCGGCCGCGAGCGGCGCGATCTTCACCTTGTCCATCTGCTCGGCAAAGCGCTGGCCGGCGAAGTCCCTGAGGCCCGAATCGCCGATCGCCTTCAGCGCCTGCGGCACCAGCCTCACGACGAAGCCGGACAGGCCGGCCGCGCGGCGCGGCTCCGACAGCCAGTCGGCCACCAGCGCGGCGAAATCCACCTCGCGCAGCTTCTCGCGCACCGGGCCGGCGGCCAGGAAGTTGACCTCGATGAAGCGGCCGAGATTGTCGGCGATGCGGGCCTGGTTGGCGGGGATGATCGCCGTGTGCGGGATCGGCAGGCCGAGCGGCCGGCGAAACAGCGCCACCACCGCATACCAGTCGGCGATGCCGCCGATGGCGGCCGCCTCGGCGAAGGCGGCCACGAAGGCCAGCACCGGATAGTCGCCCTTGAAGATCGTCGCCACGGCATAGACCGCGATGCAGGCCACCAGCGCGCCGGTGGCCACCGCCTTGACGCGGTCGAGCGAGGCCTGCTTGGCCGCATCCTCGGGCGTCATCGCGGCCGGGCCTGGTGCTGCGCCGTGCCTCTCGTCTGTCGCTGCCATGGATCGGCTCCGGTTGGATCGGTCGACCGCCCTGATATCGGGCCGCCGGGCGACGGGCGCCAGTCCCCGCAACGATGGTCCGGCGATTGCGTTGCGCGATCGTCGGTCGGTGGTCCTGACTTGCGGAGCGGAGGAAAGCCCCTCGATGTGCAATGCACCATTCGTCTATGTTGCACTGCACAATATTCGTTCCTATATGTCGGTCATGCCCCGGGCCGAGCGGACGGGGCGCACCATGGCTTCGAAACGAGAATGGAGAACCCGACATGACTGCCAAGTCCAGCAAGACCGCCACTCCCGAGATGCCCGACGTCTTCGCCCCCTTCGCCAAGGGCTTCGAGGAGCTTCAGGCACGCTTCGGCTTTCAATCCAGCGGCCGCGACATCGCGCTCAAGGGCATCGCCACGACGCGCGAGCACGTCGACAGTGCCCGCAAGGCTTTCGGCGAGACGGCGGGCAACGCCGAGAAGATCGCGGGCGAGGCCGGCATGGCCTTTGCCGGCGCCGCCCGCCAGATGGCCGAGGCCGGCTTCGCGAATGCCGATCTGGCGCTCGACGCCTTCGAGAGGATGCTGACGGCCGCGACGCCCGCCGAGGCCTTCAAGGCGCAGACGGACTATGTCCAGACCGCCGCGGCGGCCAATGCCGACCGCCTGCGCAAGGCCGCCGAGACCGCGACCCAGACCATGTCGGCCGGTGTCGAGCAGATCCGCGGCGAGTTCGAGAAGCTCAGCCCGCTCGGCCGCAAGGCCGCCTGAGCGTCGGTCCCGTATGAATGGAAAGGCCCGGTCATGCGCCGGGCCTTTCGCTGTCTGCCTTCGCCCGGCCGGCGGCACGATCTCAGCGGCGCGCCAGCCCCGCAGCGCCGCGCTCTGCCGACAGGTCCGGCCTCGCCAGCGCCTCGACCATGATCTGCGCGGCCGGCGGCAGCGCACCCGAAAGATCGATCACCCCGGCAGCGTCGATGCTGGCGAAGCAGAGCGTCGCGCCGAACTTGCGCGCGAGCGCCTTCATCGCGACGTTCTGCGCATGCGTCGTCACGTGCAGCACCCGGCAGCCCGCCGCGCGGGCGCGCGCGATCAGGCTGGCGAAGAGCGTGGCGCCGACGCCGCGCTGCTGCAGCCCGTCCTCGACGCTGAAGGCGATCTCGGCGGCTGCATGGCTGCCCGGCCGGCAATCATGCAGTTCGGCCGCACCGCGAACGACGCCGTCGACGACATAGGCAAGCACCACCGCGCCGCCCGAAAAGCACCGTGCGGCGTAGGAGGCCAGGAAGGCGTCATCGGTGAAGCCGTTGAAGCGGTCGTGGCGGCTGGCGGGGCTCAGCCTGAGCAGGTGATCGCGGAAAAGCGCGAGATCGGTTGCCGTCAGTTCCCGGACGTCGCCCGCCGGCGGGGGAAACAAGCGCTCTGCAGTACCCATTCGTCAAACAGTCTCGGTTCGTCCTCCCCGAGTCGTCGACCCTTGCGGTTGCGCATATTGTGCATTGCAGCATGACAATCAACCGTGAACGGGCTTCGATCCGGTCGTCCGCGTGCATTGCAGCTTTGTCCGGAACGCAGGGCTGCCGCAAACGGCGCTCAGGCTCCGAAAGCCCGCGCGGGCACGCGCCGCTCGTTCCGCCGGGCGCCGCAGGCAAAGCGCCGGACCGGAACCGGAGGCGTCCGTCAGAACTCGAACTTCAGGCTCGATCCCGCAAACAGGCGGCGGAAGGGATCATGCGGCGGATCTGAATGCAGCGCGCCGTGGAAGGGCGAGCCGTCGGCCTGGCCCTGACGGTCGCGCCTGTCGGCCTTGCGACCGGCGGCGACGCCCTCGCCCGTCGCGTCGCGGCGGCCGGTATCCTTCTCGCGGTCAGGCATCGCATTCTCCGAACTCGTCTCGCCGCGCGACGAATCGCTGCGCGGTCCGGTTGCGGAACCTAGTCGAACTGGCCGGTCGATGGCGTCACGATTGGTGACCGCGCGTTACGCCCCGTCCGCCCGGCCGACGGCCGGCACCGCCTCGATCAGACGCCTGGCATCCTCGCTGTGCCATTCGGCGGGGCCGTTCATGTTGGCGAGCAGGCAGCCGTCGCCGTCGATCAGCAGCGTCACCGGCAGGCCGAGCGCCAGCCCGCGCTTCTTCAGATCGTTGAAGAGCCGCAGCGTGCTGTCCCGGTAGTAGCCCAGCGCCGCCACCTCGATCTCGGCGAGGAACGCCTTCGGCTTGGTGTCGTCGCCGGTGTCGACATTGACCGCCACGACCTCGAAATCCGCGCCGCCCATCTCCTTCTGCAGCGCGTCGAGCGCCGGCATCTCGGCGCGGCAGGGCGCGCACCAGGTGGCCCACAGGTTCATCAGCACCGTCCTGCCCGACAGGTCGCGCAGCGTCATCGGCTGGCCGTCGGGACCGTTGAAGGCGAGGTCCGACAGCGACTGCGGAGGACTGGCCGCCATCATGGCAGCCACTTCGCCGCTCGCGGCCGCGCCGACGGCGTCGGCCGCTTCCTGGCGCGCCTGGCACGTCGCGGCCTCCGCGGCGGCGACCTCGGATTCGCCATTGTTGCCATCGGCGCCGTTCGTCACGTATACGGCGAGCGCTCCGACGAGAATGCCCGCGGCCGCGGCCAGAGCGATCAGACGCGACGCCGGCAGGTGCATGTTCTTGGGTGCCATTCTTCTACTCCAGCGTCCGGTTACCACCATGAGCGATGAAAAGACCAGCAACCAGATGTGGGGCGGACGTTTTGCCTCGGGTCCGGCCGCGGTCATGGAAGCGATCAACGCCTCGATCGGCTTCGACAGGAAGCTCTATTCCCAGGATATCCGCGGATCGATCGCGCACAGCGAGATGCTGGCGGAGAAAGGCATAATTTCGGCCGAGGATCAAAAGGCGATCGCTCACGGCCTGAACACGATCCTGCGAGAGATCGAGGACGGCAGCTTCGCCTTCTCCACCCGGCTGGAAGACATCCACATGAACGTGGAGGCAAGGCTGGCCGCGCTGATCGGCCCGGCCGCCGGGCGGTTGCACACCGCCCGCTCGCGCAACGACCAGGTGGCGGTCGACTTCCGCCTCTGGGTCAAGGAGGAGGCGCAGCGCACCGCGCAGGCGCTGAAGCGGCTGATCGGCGTCTTCCTCGACCGCGCAGAGGAGCATTCCGCAACGGTGATGCCCGGCTTCACCCATCTCCAGAGCGCCCAGCCCGTCACCTTCGGCCATCACTGCATGGCCTATGTCGAGATGTTCTCGCGCGACCTGTCGCGGGTGAACGACGCGATCGAGCGCATGGACGAGAGCCCGCTCGGTGCCGCGGCGCTCGCCGGCACCGGCTTCCCGATCGACCGCCACATGACGGCGGCAGCCCTCGGCTTCCGCGAGCCGACGCGCAATTCCATCGACAGCGTGTCCGACCGCGATTTCGCGCTGGAGTTCCTCTCCGTCGCGTCGATCTGCGGCATCCATCTGTCGCGGCTGGCCGAGGAGATCGTCATCTGGTCGACGCCGCAGTTCGGCTTCGTGCGGCTTTCGGACCAGTTCTCAACCGGCTCCTCGATCATGCCGCAGAAGAAGAACCCGGATGCGGCCGAGCTGATCCGCGCCAAGACGGGCCGCGTCAACGGCCACCTGATCGGCCTGCTCACCGTCATGAAGGGCCTGCCGCTCGCCTATTCCAAGGACATGCAGGAAGACAAGGAAGCGGTGTTCGACGCCGCCGAATCGCTCGACCTGATGCTCGCCGCCATGACCGGCATGATGGCCGACATGACGATCAACGCCGAGGCGATGAAGAAGGCCGCCGGCTCCGGCTATTCCACGGCGACCGACCTCGCCGACTGGCTGGTGCGGGTGCTCGGCCTGCCCTTCCGCGAGGCGCACCACGTGACGGGCCGCGCGGTGGCGATGGCGGAGGACCGCAAGGTGGCGCTGGAGAAGCTGTCGCTGGAGGATCTCCGCTCGATCCATCCCGGCATCACCGACGACGTGTTCTCCGTGCTGACGGTGCAGAAGTCGGTGCGCAGCCGCACGTCCTTCGGCGGCACGGCGCCGGCAGAGGTTCGCCGGCAGATCCGCGCCTGGCGCAGGCGGCTTGCGAAGGCGTGACGGAAACGGGTGCAAGACGCGGAAAACTCCGCTAAAGACATGCCTCAGAGAACGGGGATTTCAATGAGCGTCCGCAAGTTTGCCGTCCTGCTGGTCCTCCTGGTGAGCGCCGGATCCGTCCTGTCGGGCTGCGGCCGGCGCGGCGATCCGATCTCGCCGTCCCAGGCCGCGCGCGACATGCGCGCCGACCGCCAGAAGATGGGCGGAACCGTGCCGGCCGAGCCGGAAAAACCGGTCGAGGACAAGCCCTTCATCCTCGATGGCCTCCTCTGACCAATCCCGCACCGACGCGGGCGGTCCATTCCGGTAAAGCGACGTGAACCATTTCCAGTACCGCGACGGCGTGCTCTTCGCCGAGGACGTGTCCGTACCCGAGATCGCCCGGGCGGTCGGCACGCCCTTCTACTGCTATTCCACGGCCACCCTGGTGCGCCATTTCCGCGTCTTCTCGCAGGCCTTCGCCGGCATGGACGCGCTGGTCTGCTACGCCATGAAGGCGAACTCGAACCAGGCGGTGCTGAAGACGCTCGCCGCCGAGGGCGCCGGCGCCGACGTGGTGTCGGAAGGCGAACTGCGCCGGGCGCTCGCCGCCGGCATCCCGGCATCGAAGATCGTGTTCTCAGGCGTCGGCAAGACGGCGGCGGAGATGGACTTCGCGCTCGCCGCCGGCATCCACTGCTTCAACGTCGAGTCCGAACCCGAGCTCGAACTCTTGTCCGCCCGCGCAGTCGCGGCGGGCAGGACGGCGCCGGTGTCGCTGCGCATCAATCCCGACGTCGACGCGAAGACGCACCGCAAGATCTCCACCGGCAAGGCCGAGAACAAGTTCGGCATCGCCTGGCAGCGCGCGCGCGCCGTCTACCGCCGTGCCGCCGAGCTTCCGGGCCTGCGCGCCGTCGGCATCGACATGCACATCGGCAGCCAGATCACCGAGCTGCAGCCCTTCGACGACGCCTTCCTGCTTCTGGCGGAACTCACCGAGACGCTGCGTGCGGACGGGCATGCCATCGAGCATGTCGATCTCGGCGGCGGTCTCGGCATTCCCTATCGCGAGGACAACAACCCGCCGCCCGACCCGCAGGCCTATGCCGCCATCGTGCGCAAGCACATGGAAAAGCTCGGGCTGAAGGCGATCTTCGAGCCGGGCCGGCTTCTCGTCGGCAATGCCGGCATCCTGGTCACCTCGGTCGTCTACCTCAAGGAGGGCGACGCCAAGAACTTCGTCATCGTCGACGCGGCGATGAACGACCTGATCCGCCCGACGCTCTACGACGCCTTCCACACCATCAAGCCGGTGGTGATCGGCGCCGAAGGCGGGCCGCGCATCACGGCAGACATCGTCGGCCCGGTCTGCGAGACCGGCGACTATCTCGGCCACGACCGCGAACTGCCGCGCCTGTCGCGCGGCGACCTCTTGTCGGTCGGCACCGCCGGCGCCTATGGCGCCGTGCAGGCGGGCACCTACAACACCCGCCTGCTGGTGCCCGAAGTGCTGGTCAACGGCGATCGCTTCCACGTCGTGCGACCCCGGCCGACCTACGAGGAACTGATCGGGCTGGATTCGATCCCGGACTGGCTGGACTGACCGCTCGTCAATCCTGAATTTCGATGCGATCACGATTTGGTTGATCGCCTCGCCTTCGCCTGCTTTTCCGCTATCCTGCGTCGGATACCGTGATCGTCGCGCAGCCGCGCGGATCGGGCCAGCATCGGGATTGAGACATGGCGGCATCCGGACCGGGCAGACTGGAACGACTGGCGGGAACCCGCTTCGCGACCCGGCTGGCGATGGTCGCCGAGCGGCTCTGGCCGCTGGTTCTGCCGGTCCTGCTGGTCGCGGGGCTCTTCCTCGCCGCCTCCTGGTTCGGCCTGTTCCGACTGCTTCCGGACACCGTGCGCCTCGGCGCGCTCTCCGCCTTCGGGCTGGCCGCGCTGGCCGCACTCTATCCGCTGCGGTTCTTCCGGCTGCCCACGGACCGGCAGGTCGACCGCCGCATCGAGACCGCCAACACGCTCCAGCATGCGCCGGTCTCCACCCAGACCGACCGGCTCGTCGGCGCGGATGACGCCTTCTCCGGCGCGCTGTGGCGCGAGCACCAGCGGCGGATGGCCGCAAAGCTCGGGCACCTCGCGTCCGACATGCCGCGCGCCCGCGTTCCGGAGCGCGATCCGTGGGGACTGCGTGCGGTCGTGCCGCTGCTCCTGGTCGTTGCCTTCGCCTTCTCGTCGAGCCCCTATGGCGGCAGCGTTTCGGACGGCTTCCGTTCGCATGCCGCAAGCGACGTGCCGCCGGTGCGCATCGACGCCTGGGTGACGCCGCCGGCCTATACCGGCCGGGCGCCGATCTTCCTGACCGCCGAGGCCAACCGCGACCAGACCGCCTTCTCCGTTCCCGAGGGCAGCGCGGTGTCGCTGCGCGTCACCGGTGGTCATGGCGACGAGGCGCTCACCTTCACCGGTGAGGACGGCGTGGCCGCCGCGATCGATCCGGAAGGAACCGTGGCGGCGACCACCGAGCAAGCGGGCGCCGCGCCGCTGCGGCCGGCCGGCACCCGCCAGTTCGCGCACACGCTTGACGGTAATGGCGCGCTGGTGCTGAGGTCGGGCGAGTCCGAACTCGGCGGCTGGACCTTCTCGGTCACCCCCGACAACCCGCCCGTCATCGCCTTTGCCGACGAGCCGAAGCGCGCCGTCAACGGCACGCTGGAACTCGCCTACACGATCGAGGACGACTACGGCGCCGCCTCCGCGCGCGCCGTCATCGAAAGGCGCGACGATCCCGCCCCCGACGCGCGGCCGCTCTATCCGGCACCCGAGATGGGCCTGTCGCTGCCGCGGCGCAATGCGCGCGAGGCCAGGACCTCGCAGGACCTGACCGAACATCCCTGGGCGGGCGTCGACACGGGGCTCCGGCTCGCCGCGGTGGACGCCGCCGGCCAGGAGGCGTTCAGCGAGGAGAAGCGGCTGAAGCTCCCGGAGCGGCCGTTCTCGAACCCGCTCGCCCGCGCGGTCGTCGAGCAGCGGCGGGTGCTGGCGCTCGACGCCAACCGCAAGCCGCGCGTGCTCGACCTGATGGACGCCATCACCATCCGGCCCGAAGACACCTTCACCAACATGAGCCACTATCTGGCGATCCGCAGCGCCCGCAGCCGGCTCGCGCAGGCCGAGAGCGACGAGCAGCTGCGCGGGGTGGTGGACTATCTGTGGGAAATCGCACTCGGCATCGAGGAAGGCGACCTCTCGGATGCCGAGAAGCGCCTGCGGGCCGCGCAGGAGGCGTTGAAGAACGCCATCGAGAACGGCGCGTCCGACGAGGAGATCGAACGGCTGATGGCGGAGCTGCGCGAGGCGATGCAGGAGTTCCTGCGCGAATTCGCCGAGCGCGCCGCGCGCGATCCGAACATGGCCATGCAGCAGATGCCGATGGACGGCCAGGAACTGCGCCAGAGCGACATCGACCGCATGCTCGACCAGATCGAGGAGATGGCGAAGTCGGGCATGCGCGACCAGGCGCAGCAGCTGCTGTCGCAACTGCAGGACATGATGAACAACCTGCAGGCCGGCCGCCAGCAACAGCAGCAGCAGGGCGGCCAGCAGAGCGAGATGCGCCAGCAGATGGACCAGCTCGGCGAGCTGATGCGGCGCCAGCAGGAGATGATGAACGAGACGCACCGGCTCGACCAGATGCAGCGCGGCCAGCGCCAGCGCGGGCAAAACCGCGGCGAACAGCGTGGCGAGCAGGGCCAGGGCCAGCAGCCCGGGCAAGGCCAGCAGCCCGGCCAGGGCCAGGGCATGAGCCCGCAGGAATTCGCGGAGGCGCTGCGGCAGCTCCAGGAAGGGCAGGGACAGCTGCAGGGCCAGCTCGAACAGCTGATGGAAGGCCTGCGCGGCATGGGCATCGAGCCCGGCGAGGGTTTCGGCGAGGCGGGCGACGCCATGGGCGAGGCCGGCAGCGCGCTCGGCCAGGCGCAGGGCGAGCGGGCCGTCGGCGAGCAGGGCCGTGCTCTGGAGGCGCTGCGCCGCGGCGCGCAGGACATGATGCAGCAGATGCAGCAGGCCCAGCAGGGCGACCAGGGCGGCTCCGGCGAGGGCGGCCGGCAGCAGAGCTCCGAGCGCGACCCGCTCGGCCGGCCGAAGGCGACCACGGGTCCGGATTTCGGCGAGTCGGTGCAGGTGCCGGACGAGATCGACGTGCAGCGCGCCCGCGAGATCCTGGAGGCGATCCGCAAGCGGCTGGGCGACGCGCTCAGCCCGGATCTCGAGCGCCAGTATCTGGAGCGGCTGCTCGACATCCAGTGATACGACTGGGCTTTACCTTCGACCCTCGCGCCGCCCCTCATCCGCCTGCCGGCACCTTCTCCCCGTAACACGGGGAGAAGAACGCTGTCACCGACGGCTTCGCCGGTCGCAAAGGTCGCCTACCTGGTGCCGATGTCGCGGCCGTGCACCCTTCTCCCCGCTTGCGGGGCGAAGGTGCCGGCAGGCGGATGAGGGGCAGCGCCGTGGGTCAATCGAAAAGACCGCTGGTATGACGCGGGTTCGTCCGCGCGGCGGCGCGGTGCTGCCGTGCCACGGAGCGCTGCTGCTCAGGCTCTCAGGAAGGTCAGGTAGGCCGGGGTGCGGCCCTCGCGCAGCGCCTTGGCCTCGTAGCGGGTGCCGGGCCAGGCCTCGTAGGGTGTGCGCCAGTCGTCGGCGGACGCAGCCTGCCAGTCGAAAGCGCCGTGGGCGCGGCAGGCGAGCAGGGTCCAGTTGACGTAGTGCTCGATGTCGGACGCGAAGCGGAAGCGGCCGCCCGGCCGCAGCACGCGGGCAAAGCGATCGAGATTGGCCCGGTTCACGAAGCGCCGCTTCCAGTGCCGCTTCTTCGGCCAGGGATCGGGATAGAACAGGTCGATGCCGGCGAGGCTCGCATCGGGCAGCCAGTCGAGAAGCTGCGTGGCGTCGTCGTCATGAATGCGGATGTTGCGAGGCGCCGTCTCGGCCAGCGCCATGACGAACTTCGCCATGCCCGCCACGAAGGGCTCCACCCCGATGAAGCCCGTCGCGGGAAAGCGGGCGCACTCGTGCAGCAGATGCTCGCCGCCGCCGAAGCCGATCTCGACGCGGACATCCTCGACCGGCGCCGCAAACAGGCTGCGCAGGTCGGACGGCGCGGGCTGCGTCAGGTCGACGGCGAAGGCCGGCCGCGTCTCGTCCATGGCCGCGGACTGGCGCGGTCGCAGCGGCTTGCCGCGCCGGCGTCCGAAAAAGGCTTCCGTGGCCCGCGAGGGGCGATCGTCAGACATGATGGGCCCGCCGGGGCCGCCGCGATCAGGCCGCGACGGCCTCCTTGATTGCCTTCACGAGGTCGGTGCGCTCCCAGGAGAAGCCGCCGTCGCGGCCGGCCTTGCGGCCGAAATGGCCGTAAGAGGACGTCCGCGCATAGATCGGCTTGTTCAGGTCGAGATGCCTGCGGATGCCCGAGGGCGACAGGTCCATCACCTTGCGCAGCGCGTTCTCGACCGCAGCCTCGTCCACCTTGCCCGTGCCGTGCAGGTCCACATAGACGGACAGCGGCTGCGCGACGCCGATGGCGTAGGAGAGCTGGATGGTGCAGCGGTCGGCGAGCTTGGCCGCGACGACGTTCTTGGCGAGGTAGCGCGCGGCATAGGCGGCCGAGCGGTCGACCTTGGTGGTGTCCTTGCCCGAGAAGGCGCCGCCGCCATGCGGGGCGGCCCCGCCATAGGTGTCGACGATGATCTTGCGCCCGGTGAGGCCCGCATCGCCGTCCGGACCGCCGATGACGAACTTGCCGGTGGGGTTGATGTACCAGTTGCAGTCGGCCGCGACCGGCAGGTCGCCGAGGGCCTCGCGGATATAGGGCTCGACCACCTCGCGCACCTTGGCCGACGTCCAGGACGCGTCCATGTGCTGGGTGGAGAGCACGATCTGGGTCACCTCGGCGGCCTTGCCGTCGACATACTTCACCGTGACCTGGCTCTTGGCGTCCGGGCCGAGCCGCCCGGCCTCGCCTTCGCCCTTGTGGCGGGCGGCGGCCAGCAGTTCGAGGATCTTGTGGCTGTAGTAGATCGGCGCCGGCATCAGGTCGGGCGTCTCGCGGCAGGCATAGCCGAACATGATGCCCTGGTCGCCGGCACCTTCCTCGCCCTGCCGGTCGGCGGCGTTGTCGACACCCTGGCCGATGTCGGGGGACTGGCCGTGCAGCAGGACGTCGATCCTGGCCGTCTTCCAGTGAAAGCCGTCCTGCTCGTAGCCGATCGCGCGGATCGCCTTGCGGGCCACCGACTTGAATTTGGCAGGATTGACCACCGGGGCGCCGGACTTGTCGATGAGGACGTTGCCGTCCTTGTCCTTCTTCAGAAGCGTGTGCGGCACGCGCACCTCGCCGGCGATGACGACACGGTTGGTGGTGGCGAGCGTCTCGCAGGCCACGCGCACCTTCCAGGGATCGGAGACCGCCACCGCGGCGTAGCGGGCGGCGTCTTCGGCCGAGACCTTGCGCGTCTCGCGGTAGACGAGATCGACGATCTCGTCGGAGATGCGGTCGCAGACCTTGTCGGGATGGCCTTCCGAAACGGATTCGCTGGTAAACAGATAGTTCTGCCGCGCCACGGGTGTCCCCTCAAGAAAAACGCGAAACGACACGATCGCCGCTTCGCGCGCGCCCTTGTTACCGAAGCGGCCGGAGGCGCGTCAAGCGGCAGGTTCGCGCCGCCGGTTGCCCCACCGGCGGCGGCCGCCCGACACGCGGGAACGGAGGATCGGCGGGCCGCGCTCCGGCTCAGCTCTCGTCGTCGGCCAGCGCCTTGACGAGGTCGACGACGCGGCGGCGGACCTTGGCGTCGGCAATCCTGACGAAGGCGCGATTGAGCTGCAGGCCTTCCGCGCTGTTGAGGAAGTCGACCACGTAGGACGTGGCGTTGTCCTCGCGGAAGCCGCCGGCAGCGGCGGACGGCATATCCGGCGCATCCTCGAAGAAGAAGGAAACGGGCACGCCCAGGATCGTGGCGATCGCCTGGAGGCGGCTGGCGCCGACGCGGTTCGTCCCCTTCTCGTACTTCTGGATCTGCTGGAACGTGATGCCCAGGCTCTCCCCCAGTTTTTCCTGGCTCATGCCAAGCATGTTGCGGCGCAGGCGGACGCGGCTGCCTACGTGGATGTCGATCGGGTTCGGTTTTTTCTTGTTTTCGGTCATGATTTCCTCGCCACTCGAAACGGGCGCTCGATGATTGGTTCCGTTCCTCTCCCCCACCCTCGCCCCTTAACGCTGCGGGTGCGGGATGACGACGGCGCGTCTCGCCTGCGCGTAAACGGCCGCCGTCTCAGCTGGAACGTAGCCTCGCGAGGACGGTCATACCACACGCGATGATTGCAAGCAGCAACATTGTTAAAACGCCAATCATTTTAGGCGCCACAGAAATGTGAGTTTTCTCGACAGGTATTTGAAGTTCCACATCGAGGGCCCCGATCGCGTCGAGGGCGAAGGCATCGATAACCCGCCCTTTCCGGTCGACGAATCCGGATATGCCATTGTTGGCGCTGCGCACCAGCGGCAGCCCCGCCTCGACCGCCCGCAGCTGCGCCTGGCGGAAGTGCTGGTAGGGTCCCGGGGTGTTCCCGAACCACGCGTCGTTGGTCAGGTTGAGAATGAGGTCCGCCTCCGGGAGTGCAACCTCACCGGGAAAGATCACCTCGTAGCAGATCATCGGATCGGCCTTGATGCCGGAGGTCAGCAGGAGCGTTCGCCTCTGCACGCCAGACGAGAATCCGCCAACTGTATCCGCAACCGCACGTAGTCCGACCCGCCGAAAGAGCCATTCGAACGGCAAGTATTCGCCGAACGGTACAAGATGTACCTTGTCGATCGCGTCGACGATTTCGCCACGGTCGTCGATCGCAACCGTTGCGTTGTAATACCGGATGGGCTCGCCCTCCGCGCTTCCCGTCTCGGACCGCACCGCGCCGAGCACCAGCAACTGGCCCTCGGAAAGCATCGCACCGATCGCGGCGAGCGCATCGGGCCGCTCGGTCAGGAGAAAGGGCAAGGCGGTCTCCGGCCAGACGATCAATTCCGGCGTTCCGCCCTTGGTCGTAGGACGTCTGGACAAATCGATCAGTCGCGCGAGGATTTCGTCCCGCATGGCGGGGTCCCACTTGCCGCCTTGGGGTACCGACGGTTGGACGATCCGAATCGACAACCCCCGCGTGTTTTCGTCGGGAGTTGCAAGCGTCCAGGCGCCGTAGCCGGCATGGGCAGCGGCCAGGAGAGCGGCGGCAGACAGGGTAACGCGGCGGTGCCGGCCTGACCCCAGGACGGCTGGCGCAGCGAAGACGAAGACGGCGAGCGCATTGATCCCGAAGAGGCCGACGAGATGGGCCGACTGCATCAGCAGAGGGATCGGCATGGCGGCGTAGCCGATGGCGTTCCAGGGGAAGCCCGTGAGGACGGTCGCGCGCAACCACTCGGCGAGTCCGAAACCGCAGCCAAGTGCGACAATTCGTCCCACCCCGTCCGACCAGCACGATCGCGCAACGGCGCAGGCCACTCCATAGAAGACGGCGAGGCCCGCGGGCAGGCCGAGCATCGCCAGCGGAAGCGCCCAGGCGAACGAATCGGCGTCCACGAGCAGTGCCTGTCCGACCCACCACAGGCCGAACAGAAAGTAGCCGAAACCGAACCACCAGCCGATGCCGAAGACGGTGGCGTACCGTCGGAGCAGACCGTCGCCCCGCTCGCCCGAGGCGCCGTCGAGAAGCCAGACGAGGACCGGGAAGGAGACGAGACAGACGGGAAAGAAATCGTAGGGCGCCTGCGACAGCACGGCGAGCGCCCCCGCGAGGAACGCGACGAGCGACCGCCTCCAACCCCAGAGCAGAATGATTCTGGCGGCAAGGCTTTGCATGGAATCCTTTCGAAGCCGAATCACGACGGGATCGTCACGCCCAAGCCTTAGTCGGATTCGGCCCCGAGAGCACCGAAGCTGCGACGTCCGGCAGGCCCGCGTGGCCGGCGCGGGGCATCCGGACGGCGCTGTCTCGCGAAGAATGACGACGAAGGGAGCCGGAGGCCACCCGCCTCCCGCACGACGCCGACGCGATCAGCCGGCGACGTATCGGCGCCAGTCGTGCCGTTCGGCGAACCCGAGCACCTGCCGAATCTTGCGGTTGGAGAACAGCGCCTCGTTCTCGCCCATCGGGCGGGTCACCGGCACGCCGGGGAAGAAGCGTGCGGCGAGTTCCGCGGTGGGGATGTTCATCCCGTTGGTGTCGTTGCCGGCGTTGAACACCTGGTAGCCGAGACCGTCCTTCTCCAGGCATAGATCGACGATCTGGCCGAGATCGCGCGCGTCGATGTAGCAGAAGGCGTTGCGGCGGCGGGTCTCGGGCCGCTCGAACCAGCGCGGAAACAGCGTCGCATATTCGTGCGGTTCGATGACGTTGCCGATACGCAGCGCGTAGATGTCGAAGCCGGACCGCTTCTGGAAGGCTCGCGCGGTCCGTTCGTTGACCACCTTCGACAGGCCGTAGCTGTCCATTGGATCGACGTCGCAGTCCTCGTCGAGCGGCAGCGAGGCGGGATCGGCACGGCCGTCGGCGAAGCAGATGCCGTAGGTCGTCTCCGACGACGCGATGACGATCTTGCGGATGCCGAGCTTCACCGCCGCCTCGATGACGTTGTAGGTGCCGACGGCATTCACGCGGAAGGTCTCGTTGTCCGGCTCGATCAGGATCCGCGGGATGGCAGCGAAATGCACCACCGCGTCGAAGCGCGGCACGCCGGTCCCGGGCTCCATCTCGTCGAAGCCGGCATAGGACGTCATGGCGTTGAACATCTGGCCGGAATCGGTGATGTCGGCGCGCAGGTTGTCGACGCCGGGGTGATCGAGCGGCTTCAAGTCGACGTTGACGACCCTGTGGCCACGGTCGAGCAGCCAGGGAATCACATGACGCCCGGCCTTGCCGGCGCCGCCCGTGAACAGCACGCGCTTGTTTCTGGCCATGATCGGTCCTCCATCAGTGCATGCGGCGGCGCCGTCTTCGGAAAGCGGCGGGCGGCGCCGTCAGGCCGCCTTGTCCTTGGGCGGGCGACCGCGGCGCGCCGGGGAGCGCCCCTGGACGATGCGCACCCGCTTCACGCGGCGCGGATCGGCGTCGAGGACGTGGAACTCGAAGCCGGGTATCGCCTGCACCACTTCTCCCCTGGCCGGCACGCGGCCGAGCGCGTTGAAGATGATGCCGCCGATGGTGTCGACATACTCGCCGTGCTCGCCGGCGGCGAAGCCTTCGCCGATGACCTTCGCCACTTCCTCGATCTCGGCCTTGGCGTCGACGATGAAGATGCCGTCGCCGACCTTGGTGATCAGCGGTTCGTCCTCGTCGTGCTCGTCCTCGATGTCGCCGACGACCATCTCCACGATGTCCTCGAGCGAGACCAGTCCGTCGGTGCCGCCATATTCGTCGATCACCAGAGCCATCTGGATGCGTCCGGCCTGCATGCGGCTCATGAGGTCCGACGCCAGCATCGACGGCGGCACGAACAGCACCGGCCGCATCAGGTTCAGGTCCTCCACCGTCCGGTCGAGATCGACGTTGGAGAGGTCGAGACCCGCGGGCTTCGGCGCAGGCGCAGGCACGGGGGCTTCGGCGCCGGCCGCCGCCTTGCGGAGGCTGCGGCGCCTGCGCGAGCGCGCGGTGCGGGTGATGTGGGCGACCACGTCCCGGATATGGACCATGCCGCGCGGGTCGTCGAGGGATTCGGCATAGACCGGCATGCGCGAATGGCCGGATTCCTCGAACAGCGTCAGCAGGTCGCCGAGCTTCGTGGAGATGTCGATGGCCTCGATGTCGGCACGCGGAATCATCACGTCTTCGACGCGAACCTCGCGCAGACGCAGGATGTTGTTGAGCATCGCCCGCTCGCCTGGCGAGAAGGTCGCGCCGTGCTCCTCGCCGCCGGCCAGCGCATCGGCGAGATCCTCGCGCAGCGTCGAGCCGTTGCGGAAGCGGAACAGGCCCTGGACGCGGCTGATCAGCGAAGGACGGGGCGCCTGGAGGCGTTGCGGGGGCGTGCCGGGCTCGGTGGCCGGCGCGGGACTACTCTGGCCTTCGTCGGCGGATGCGGACGTCTCGACCGGAGCGCCGGCGTCATGGGCCGGAGGCGTGGTCGGGGCGGCTGTCGGGGTGTCGTTCATCGTCTCGTTGCTGGTTCAGGATCTTCAGATAGCGCATAGGGGTCGGGAATCGCAAGCGATGCGAGAACACGCCTCTCCGCCCCTTCCATCTCCTCCGCCTCGTCGTCGGTCTCGTGATCGTAGCCGAGAAGGTGAAGGAGCCCGTGCGCCACCAGATGCGTCAGATGGTGATCGAAGGGCTTTCCGTCCAGTGCGGCCTCGCGTTCGATCGTCTCGCGGGCGAGCACGATGTCGCCCAGCATCGGCGGAACGGCCTCGCCGCCTTCGGGAAAGGCCGGAAAGGACAGGACGTTGGTGGGCTTGTCCTGCCCCCGCCATTGCGCGTTCAGCGCCCGGATCGCGGCGTCGTCGGTGAAGGTGACGCCGAGTTCGGTGGGATCGGACGATTGCAGCGCAAGCTCGGCCACGACCGCCTCCACGGCGCGGCGCACGAGACGGTCGAGTTCGGCCTCGTCCGGCCAGCCGGGCGCTTCGACCGCCAGCGCGATCTCGACGGCGAGGGCTTTCGCGCTCATGGCGCCGGCCAGGCGAGGCTCATACCTTCGCCTCGTTGCGGCCGCCGCTGCCGAAGCGGTCGTAGGCGCGCACGATCTCGGCCACCAGCGGATGGCGCACGACGTCCTTGTCCTCGAAGCGGACGGTGACGATGCCCGGCACGCCTTCGAGCACGTGCAGCGCTTCCACCAGACCGGACTTGACGTTGTGCGGCAGGTCGATCTGCGTCGGATCGCCGGTGACGATCATGCGCGCGTTCTCGCCGAGCCGGGTCAGGAACATCTTCATCTGCATGGCGGTGGTGTTCTGCGCCTCGTCGAGGATCACCGCCGAATGCGCCAGCGTCCGGCCGCGCATGAAGGCCAGCGGCGCGACCTCGATGACGCCCGCCGCCAGCGCGCGCTCGACCTTGTCGGCCGGGATCATGTCGTAGAGCGCGTCGTAGAGCGGCCGCAGGTAGGGATCGACCTTCTCCTTCATGTCGCCGGGCAGGAAGCCGAGCCGCTCGCCCGCCTCGACCGCCGGGCGCGACAGGATGATGCGCTCGACGAGACCGCGCTCCAGGAGCATGGCCGCGTGAGCCACGGCCAGGTAGGTCTTGCCGGTACCGGCCGGCCCGATGCCGAAGACGAGCTCCGCCCGGTCCAGCGCGCGCATGTAGGCGTCCTGGTTGGGCGTGCGGGCGAAGATGGTGCGCTTGCGCGTCGAGATCTGGGCAGCGGCCATGCGGCCCTTCTTTTCGAGGGTGGGCAGCGTCAGCTGGTCGTCGGCGGCGACCGCCATCCGCACCGCGCCGTCGACCTCCGAGCCCGAGAGAACGGCGCCCTTGCGGGCGAGGTCGTAGAGATAGTCGAGTGCCCGGCGGGTCTGCTCGGCGGCCTGCGGCGTGCCCTTGATGGAGAGCTGGTTGCCCTTGGAGCGGATGTCGACGCCGAGCTGCTGCTCCACACGGGCGAGATTCTCGTCGAACTGGCCGTAGACGGCGCTGGCATGCTTGTTGTTGTCGAAGGTCAGGACGATGTGGGCCATGTCGGACGCCCCGGAGGGGCTGAGTTTCACATCTGTCGCCGCGTTCAACCTCGTCTCCCGATCCTGCCCGCCGCCGACGTCATAGCGCTTCGGCGTGGAGGCTGTTGGTTCCCGTCCGCGTGATTCGAACGTCGACAATGTCGCCGATTTCCCCGGGCTTTTCATCCAGAATCACCGGCATCAGCCAAGGCGATCGGCCGACCCACTGGCCCGGTCCGCGGCCCGGCTTCTCGATCAGCACGTCGGTGCGGCGGCCGACGAGGCCGTCGGCGAAATTCCGCTGCTGTCGCACCAGAAGAGCCTGCAAGCGCTGGAGCCTCTCGTCCTTGACGCCTTCCTCGACGTGAAACGCCATCTCGGCACCCGGTGTTCCTGGGCGCGGAGAATATTTGAACGAGTAAGCCTGCACGAATGTGACGTCGCGGACGATGCGCAGCGTTTCCTCGAAATCGGCGTCGGTCTCGCCGGGGAAACCGACGATGAAGTCGCCCGACAGCGCGATGTCGGGCCGCGCGGCGCGGATGCGGTCGACGAGCCGTCGATAGTCGTCGGCGCTGTGGCGGCGGTTCATCGCCTTGAGGATCGCGTCGGAACCCGCCTGCACGGGCAGGTGCAGGTAGGGCATGAGGGCGGGAAGATCGCGATGGGCGGCGATCAGCGCGTCGTTCATGTCGCGCGGGTGGCTCGTCGTGTAGCGCAGGCGTCCGATGCCGGGGATCTCGGCCAGGCGAAACAAAAGCTCGCCGAGGCCCCAGGTCCGGCCATCCGGGCCGTCGCCATGCCAGGCGTTGACGTTCTGGCCGAGCAGCGTCAGCTCGCGCACGCCGGACGCCGCCAGCCGCTCGGCCTCGGCGACGATCTGCGCCACGGGGCGCGAGACTTCGGAGCCGCGGGTGTAGGGCACCACGCAGAAGGTGCAGAACTTGTCGCAGCCCTCCTGCACGGTCAGGAAGGCGGTGACGCCGCGGCTCCTCACGGCACCCGGCTTCGGCTGCGGCAGGTGCTCGAACTTGTCCTCCAGCGCATAGTCGGTCTCGATCACGCGGCCGCCGGCGCGGGCCTTGCGCACCGCGTCCGGCAGACGGTGGTACGTCTGCGGCCCGATGACGATGTCGACCGCGGGCGCGCGGCGCATGATCTCCTCGCCCTCGGCCTGCGCCACGCAGCCGGCGACGCCGATCACCATCTCGCGCCCGCGGCCGGCGCGCTCGGCCTTGATGGCGCGAATCCGTCCGAGCTCGGAATAGACCTTTTCGGCCGCCTTCTCGCGAATGTGGCAGGTGTTGAGGAGCACGAGGTCGGCGTCTGCGATCTCGGCCGTCGGCGCGTAGCCGTCGGCGGCCAGCGCATCGGCCATGCGCTGGGAATCGTAGACGTTCATCTGGCAGCCATAGGTCTTGACGAAGACCTTCTTCGTCTGCGCCTGGCCATCCTGCGGCGTCAGGGCGGTCTCGCCGCCCAGCAGTGCGGTCTCGGTCATTCCCGGCTCTTAGCGGTTTTGGCCGAGGCCTGACAAGGGCAAGCTGCGGCTCGCGGCGTCGCCGCCCGCTGCGAAGCCGGTCCGCCGCCGGGTCGGCGGGTCTAGAATTCCTCCCAGCCGCCGGCGTCGGCCGAGGGCGCGGCGGCGGCGGACTGGCCCCGGCCGCCGGCGGTGCGCAGCTGCGTGACGGGCGCCGCGGGACGCCGCGCCGGCTGGGCGCTTCGATAGGAGGGCGCGGCGGCGCCGCGCGCCTCGCCGGTGCGGAAGCGGGAGACGAGCACGGCCAGCTGCTCGGCCTCGCGGGCGAGCGAGTGGCTGGCGGCGGTGGATTCCTCCACCATGGCGGCGTTCTGCTGGGTGACCTGGTCCATCTGGCCGACGGCGGTGTTGACCTCGGCGAGCCCGGTCGACTGCTCCTGCGCGGATTCCGCGATTCTCTGCACGAGGCCCGACATCTCGGCGACCTGCCCCGCGATCAGTTCGAGGACCTCGCCGGTCTGCCCGACCAGCCCCACACCCTCGTTGACCTGCGCGGTCGACGTCGAGATCAGGGCCTTGATCTCCTTGGCCGCCTCCGCCGAGCGCTGCGCGAGCGCCCGCACTTCCTGGGCGACCACGGCGAAGCCCTTGCCGGCCTCGCCGGCGCGGGCCGCCTCGACGCCGGCGTTGAGCGCGAGCAGGTTGGTCTGGAAGGCGATCTCGTCGATGACGCCGATGATCTGGCCGATCTCCTCGGACGACTTCTCGATCTGCGACATGGCGCGGACCGCCTGGCGCACGACCTCCGACGAGCGGTCGGCGCCGCCCTTGGCATCGCGCGAGACCTCGGCTGCCTTGCGGGCGCCTGCGGCCGTCTTGCGCACGGTCGTGGTGATCTCGTCGAGCGCGGCGGCGGTCTCCTCGAGCGAGGCCGCCTGCTGTTCGGTGCGGCGCGCCAGATCGTCGGCCGCCTGGCTGATCTCGGACGTTCCGGTGCGCATCGCCGCGATCGCGCCGGCGATGCCCGACATCGTATCCTGCAGCTGCGCCATGGCGGCGTTGAAGTCGTCCTTCAGCTGCTGCGTCTTCGGCGCGAACTGCACCTCGATGCGGTGCGTCAGGTCGCCCCGGGCGAGGCTGGCCAGGCCGGAGGCCAGCGCGGTGACGGCGGCGTGGTCCTCCTGCGCCTCGCGCGCCTTCTCCGCCTCGCTCCTGGCGCGGTCGGCCTCGGCGCTGTCGCGCATGTCGACCGCCTGCGCCTCCAGCCGGATCTTCTCCAGCGCGGCGTCCTTGAACACCTGCACCGCCTGCGCCATCTGGCCGATCTCGTCGCCGCGATCGATGGACGGGATGGCGACGGAGTTGTCGCCGGCCGCGAGCCTTCCCATGGTTCCGGTCAGCTCGCCGACGGGTCGCGCGATGCTGCGGGCAATCAGGAAGCTGAGCGGCACGAGGATGCAGAGACCGATCAGGAGGACGATGCCGTATTCGAGCATGTTGCTCATGAACAGGGCGTCGAGATCGTCGACGTAGACGCCCGTGCCGACGAACCACCCCCACGGCGCGAAAGCCTTGACGTGGGCGAATTTCTCCGCCGGTACGTCCGCACCCGGTTTCGGCCACTCGTAGTCGACGAAGCCGGCCCCGTCCTCCTTCACCTTCTTCAGCATCTCGACGGCGACCAGCCGTCCCTGGCTGTCCTTCAGTCCGGACTGATCGGTTCCGTTCAGCGATGGCGCGATCGGATGCATGAGCATGATCAGGTCCATGTTCTGGATGAAGAAGTAGCCGTTGCCCTGGTAGCGCATGGCGCCGATCGCGCTCATTGCCCGGGACTGCGCCTCCTTCTGCGAGAGCTCGCCGCTCAGTTCGAGCTTGTGGTAGGCGTCGAAGACGCTGACGGCGTTCTCGTTCATGGCGGCGAGCATCGCTCGGCGCTCGTTCTCCACCTGGTCCTGGGTCTTGAAGAGCATCGCCGCGGTCAGCGCGACGGAGAGCAGGAAGCCTAGTCCGACGAGCGCATAGAGACGCGCCGAAATGCTGAGGTTCTTCATCTGGTGGCCTTCGAGGAACGCCGGCCCGTCCCGCGTCCATCCGCGCATGACCGTCCTGCTGGAGACGGGCATGTCACGGCAGCGTGTCGAGACGGTCGGACTTCATTGCCGGAAATTGCTCTATTGTATAATCTTGAGAAATTAAACCGAAGTTAAGCGATCTTTACTGGGCTCACATCTGCACTGCGTCCCGGCCGGGCGGCGGTCGACGTCGGTCGCGCGCGGCCCGGCCTGGACATGACGGGAGCCTCATCGAAAAAGGCCGCACCCTTGCGGATGCGGCCTTTCTTCCCGATGCGTGTCGGACAGTCGCGCTCAGAATTCTTCCCAGCCGTCTGCGTCGGCAGCCGGAGCCCGTGCGGCGGACTGGCCGCGGCCTCCGACGGTGCGCATCTGCGCCACCGGCGCCGGAGACGGGCGATGGGCCGGTGCGGCGTGGGCCGGCCGGGCGGCCGATCCGCGCGACGAGCCGAGATTGAAGCGGGAGATCAGCCCGGCCAGCTGCTCGGCCTCGCGGGCGAGCGAGTGGCTGGCGGCGGTCGATTCCTCCACCATGGCGGCGTTCTGCTGGGTGACCTGGTCCATCTGGCCGACCGCGGTGTTGACCTCGGCGAGGCCGGTCGACTGTTCCTGCGCGGATTCGGAGATCTTCTGCACCAGCCCGGACATTTCGGTGACCTGGCTGGCGATCAGCTCGAGCACCTCGCCGGTCTGGCCCACGAGGCCCACGCCTTCGTTCACCTGCACCGTGGAGGTCGAGATGAGCGACTTGATCTCCTTGGCGGCTTCGGCAGAACGCTGCGCCAGCGCCCGCACTTCCTGGGCCACGACCGCGAAGCCGCGTCCCGCCTCGCCGGCACGCGCCGCCTCGACGCCCGCATTCAGCGCGAGCAGGTTGGTCTGGAAGGCGATCTCGTCGATGACGCCGATGATCTGGCCGATCTCGTCGGACGACTTCTCGATCTGCGACATGGCGCGGACCGCCTGACGCACGACCTCCGACGACTTCTCCGCGCCGGAGCGGGCCTGCTTCGACACGTCGGCGGCCTTGCGGGCGCCTTCGGCGGTCTGGCGCACGGTGGACGTGATCTCGTCCAGCGCGGCCGCGGTCTCTTCCAGCGAGGCGGCCTGCTGCTCGGTGCGGCGCGACAGGTCGTCTGCCGCCTGGCTGATCTCGCCGGTGCCGGTCTTCATCGCGGCGATGGCCGAGGAGATGCCGGTCATGGTGTCCTGCAGCTGTGCCATCGCGGCGTTGAAGTCGTCCTTCAGCTGCTGCGTCTTCGGCGCGAACTGCGCCTCGATGCGGTGCGTCAGGTCGCCCTTGGCGAGGCTGGCGAGGCCGGAGGCCAGCGCGGTGACGGCGATGTGGTCCTCTTCGGCCATGCGCTGCTTCTCGGCTTCGACCCGCGCCCGTTCAGCCTCGCTCGAAGAGCGCAGGTCCAGCGCCTGCGCCTCGACGCGGAGCTTCTCGATGGCGGCGTTCTTGAACACCTGGACGGCCTGCGCCATCTGGCCGATCTCGTCGCGGCGCTCCACGGCCGGGATGTCGACGGAGTTGTCGCCGGCCGCCAGCTTGCCCATCGTCCCGGTGAGGGAGCGGATCGGGGTGGCGATCATGCGCGACAGCAGGACGCCGAGGCCGGCCGCCATGACGACGGCAATGGCGAGCCCGATCCAGAGCGCGGTCTGGGCCAGGCCGACGTCGTCACTCAGGACGGCGGAGGCCTGCGAGTTCGCCGCGGTCTCCTCGGCGATCATGGCGTCGATGCCGTCCTCGATCGGGGTGATCAGCTCGTCGGCGAGGCCGTCCGGCCCGACCATGCGGATGGCTTCGTTGCGGCGCATCGGATCGGCCGCGAGCGGCTTGCCGGCCTCGATGACCTCCGCGCGATAGCGCGACATGGCTGACAGGATCGCATCCACTTCGGCGACCTTGGCGGTGTTGGCTGCCTCGATCTGCCGCAGCTCGTTCATCCGGTCGCGCATCGCGCCTTCGTGCTTGTCGACGCGTCCGAGATAGTAGTCGTCGTTGGACAGGAGGAAGCCGCGCCAGGAGTTCTCGACACGGGCGAGGCTCAGCCGCGCACTCATCGCGATGGCGGCCCGTCCCTTGGTCGCTTCCGCCTGGGTGTTCTCATGGTCGATCCGTGCAAGGTTCCAGAGCGCTGCCGCGCTCATCGCCACGATGATCAGGACGACCGTCGCGAAAGCGGTCGCGAGCTTGGTCGAGATCGATAGGTTCTTCAAGTTCATGTCGTACCCCTCGGCGGCGCCGGCCGCCCCCCAAAGTAACCGGAGGTTGCTCCGCGATTCCTACTTTGACGGGAATCGTGGAGACCCAAAATGGTTGGCTCATCAACAGCTATCGCGGGGAAATGAAAAACGGGTTAAGGTCGTCGCCCGGAAGCACCGGTTCGGCGCCGCCGGGTCACCGCGCGGAGGACGGGCGCGGCCGGCGCAGGGACAGCGACATGCTGCGGCGGACCTCGGCCTCGGTCAGGCGGGCGATCTCCTTGCGATTGCTGCCGCGGTTGAAGGGGATCGGGTCGCCGAAGCGCACCTCCACATCCATCCCGCCCTCGCGCAGCAGCCCGCCGATGTGCGGCACGAGGTCCATGTCGCCGATCCAGGCGGCATGGGTGCGGTGAAAGCGGCCCATCGGCATGCCGTGCAGACGCGTGTAGGCGATCGAGACCGGCTGGACGTGGACGGTCTCCAGGCCCGGCTGGCCGGCCAGCGCCGCCTGCGCGGCGCCGAAGAGCGTGCTCTTGAAGGGGCCGACCGCGTTGCCGTCATAGGTCGTGCCCTCGGCGAACAGAACCAGCGCCTCGCCGGCGCCGAGCCGGTCGCCGAGTTCCCTGGCCTGGAGGTGGGAGGCGCGCGTGCGCTCGCGCTCGACGAAGACCGAGCGCTGCAGGCGGGCGAGCAGGCCGAAGACAGGCCATGCCGCCATGTCTGCCTTCGCCACGAAGGAAAAGGCGCCGAGCGAGCCGAGCACGCAGATATCGCTCCACGAGACGTGGTTGGCCACGATCAGCAGCGGCCGGCCGGCGGCCGGAACGCCCTCGACATGGACGCGGATGCCGAGCAGCCGCAGCGCGAAGCGGTGCCAGAGCCTCGGCAGCGTGCCGGGATGCATGAGGCGGGTGCGCAGGACGGCCATCTGCAGCAGGATCGCGCCCGGCGTCACCGCGACCACCAGCGCCAGCATCACCGCGATCCGCAACCGGCCGATCATGCCTCTGTCCATTCCCCCGGCGAGCGCGGCCTCGCGCCCTGCGACCGCAGCGGCTAGCGAAGATCGCGGCGCATGACAAGCGCGGCGGTCGGTCGGGTCCCGGCATGCTCGTAATAGGCGGGGCGGCGCCCGACCTCGCGGAAGCCGAGCCGGCGGTAGAGCGTCAGCGCCGGCAGGTTGGTCTCGTCGACCTCCAGGAACAGCGCCTCGGCCCGTTCGGCATAGAGTTCGCGCAGCACCGCGTCCATCAGCGCCCAGCCGAGGCCGCCGCGGCGGGCCGCCCGCGCCACCGCGATGGTCAGGATCTCGCCTTCGCCGGCCGCCTGGCGGGCGAGCACGAAGCCCGACGGCTGGACGCCGGGCCGGCCGACCTCGCGCGCGGCGAAGCCGAACACCGGCTCCTGGTCGAGCAGGCTCGCGAATTCGACATGGCTCCAGGGCCGCGCGAAATCCTCCCTGTGCAGCGTCTCGAGCGCCATCACGTCGCCCGCACCGAGGCGGTCGACGACGAAGTCGCGCTTGCGGCCGGAGAGGAAGGGAACCCGCATCAGGCGCCGCTCCGCGGCAGCGCGAAGCCGTCCTGCGGCCGCGCGTCAGGCCCCCGCAGATAGAGCGGGCGCGGCCTCTCGCCGCCGAAGCCGATCCGGGCGGCGAGCCGCGCGAAACTCTCGATGCCGGCGGTGCGCCGGTCGGTCAGCGCGGTGGCGTCCGGGTCGAGGCCGGCCGCCTCTGCGGCCTGTCGCGCGCCGGAACCGACGATCAGCGGCTTCATCAGCCCCGCGAGCGCGGCGACGGCCCTGAGGTCGAGGATCGCCGGCGCCGCATGCACCGCCCCGCCCGGGCCGTAGAGCGCGGCGTAGAATTCCTCGCGCCGGGCGTCCAGCACGGCCAGCACCGGCCGTCCCCGCGCCAGCGGCTCGGCTTCGAAGGCAAGAGCGTCCAACGTGCCGACGCCGGTCGCGGGTACCTTCAGCGCCAGAGCGAGGCCGCGCGCGGTGGCGACGCCGATCCGCACGCCGGTGAAGGAGCCGGGTCCGACCGAGACGGCGATGGCCCCGACGTCAGGATAAGAAGCGCCTGCCCGGTCGAGCGCCGCGCCGATCACGCCCATCAGCGCCTCGGCGTGCCCCTTGCCGATGTCGCGCGCCTCGGAGCCGAGGAGGCGGCCGGAGCCGTCGTCCCAGAGGCAGGCGGCGCACCATTCGGCCGCCGTGTCGATGGCGAGAATCTTCATCGCACGAGGCATAGGCAATGCCGGGCGCGGCGACAAGCGACGCCGCCGCGCGCCGTGCCGGTGTCTCAGCCGGCGCGGTCGCGCGCCTTCAGTTCCAGCCGGCGGGCATGCAGCACCGGCTCGGTGTAGCCGTTCGGCTGCTGGCGGCCCTTGAAGACGAGGTCGCAGGCGGCCTGGAAGGCGATCGAGCCGTCATAGTCGGCGGCCATCGGCCGGTAGAGCGGGTCGCCGGCGTTCTGCCGGTCGACGATCGCGGCCATGCGCTTCATCGTCTCCATCACCTGCTCCTGGCTGCAGACGCCGTGGCGCAGCCAGTTGGCGATGTGCTGCGAGGAGATGCGCAGCGTGGCGCGGTCCTCCATCAGGCCGACGTCGTTGATGTCGGGCACCTTGGAGCAGCCGACGCCCTGGTCGATCCAGCGCACGACGTAGCCGAGGATCCCCTGCGCGTTGTTGTCGAGCTCCTTCTGGACGTCCTGCGGCGACCAGTTCGGCCGCGTCGCCACCGGCACCGACAGGATGTCGTCGAGCTTCGCCCGCGGCCGGCTCTTCAGCGTCGCCTGCACCGCCGTCACGTCCACCGTGTGATAATGCGTGGCATGCAGGGTCGCCGCCGTCGGCGAGGGCACCCAGGCGGTGTTGGCGCCGGCCTTGGGATGGCCGATCTTCTGCTCCAGCATGGCCGCCATCAGGTCGGGCATGGCCCACATGCCCTTGCCGATCTGCGCGTGGCCGGCGAGCCCGCATTCCAGCCCGATGTCGACGTTCCAGTTCTCGTAGGCCTGGATCCAGGCGGCCTGCTTCATGTCGCCCTTGCGGATCATCGGGCCCGCCTCCATCGAGGTGTGCATCTCGTCCCCGGTGCGGTCGAGGAAGCCCGTGTTGATGAAGACGACGCGCTCGCGGGCGGCGCGGATGCATTCCTTGAGGTTCACCGTGGTGCGGCGCTCCTCGTCCATGATGCCCATCTTGATCGTGTTGCGGGCCATGCCGATCGCGTCCTCGACGCGCGAGAACAGCTCCACCGCGAAGGCCACTTCCTCGGGGCCGTGCATCTTCGGCTTGACGACGTACATCGAGCCGGCGCGGCTGTTCCTGCGCCGGCCGCCCGCGCCGACGTCGTGCAGCGCGATCGCCGCCGTCAGCATCGCGTCCATGATGCCCTCGGGGATCTCCCTGCCGTCCGACAGCAGGATGGCCGGGTTGGTCATCAGGTGGCCGACGTTGCGGACCAGCATCAGCGAGCGGCCCGGCAGGACGAGCGCCGCGCCGTCGGCCGCCACGTATTCGCGGTCGGGGTTGAGCCTGCGGGTGAAGGTCGAGCCGCCCTTGGCCACCTCCTCGGTCAGGTCGCCCTTCATCAGGCCGAGCCAGTTGCGATAGACGACCACCTTGTCCTCGGCGTCCACCGCCGCGATCGAATCCTCGCAGTCCATGATCGCGGTGAGCGCCGATTCCAGCCAGACGTCGGAGATTTGCGCCGGGTCGTCGCGGCCGATCGCCGAGGTGGCGTCGATCACGATCTCGACATGCAGGCCGTTCTTCTTCAGCAGGATCTTCGACGGCGCAGCCGCGTCGCCGACATGGCCGGCGAACTGCGTGCCGTCGGCGAGGCCGGTCATCGTCCCGTCGGCGAGCGTCACCACGAGGCGGCCATGCGCCACGTCGAAGCCCTTCGCATCGCTCCACGAGGCGCGGTCGAGCGGCGCGCTCTCGTCGAGGAAGCGGCGTGCCCAGGCGATCACCTTCGCCCCGCGCTTCGGATTGTAGCCTTTGCCCTTCTCCGCCCCGTCGGCCTCCGCGATCGCGTCGGTGCCGTAGAGCGCGTCGTAGAGCGAGCCCCAGCGGGCATTCGCCGCGTTCAGCGCATAGCGCGCGTTCATCACCGGGACCACGAGCTGCGGCCCCGCGACGGTGGCGATCTCGGGATCGACGTTCCCGGTCGTCACCGAAAAGGCTTCGCCCTCGGGCAGCAGGTAGCCGATCTCCGACAGGAACGCCTTGTAGGCGGCAAGGTCCGATGGCGCGCCATTCTGGCGATGCCATGCATCGATCTTGTCCTGCATTTCGTCGCGCGTCGCGAGCAGCGCGCGGTTCTTCGGCGCCAGATCGTGCGCGATGGCGGCGAAGGCGGACCAGAACGCGGCCGCGTCGAGCCCGGTCCCCGGCAGCGCCTCCGCGACCACGAAGTCGTGCAGTTCGCGCGCGATGCTCAGGCCGTCGATCTCGATGCGGTCGGTCATGAAAGGTCTCTCCCGGTTGGTCGCGTCGCGCGCTTGGCCGCGCATCGTCCTCGCAGAGCGTTCACCACAGGGGAACCGGCGCGTCAATCGCACGAAGGTCGTGCAGATCGATTCGTCCTGGCCGCTATTCGGGAGAAGGCAGGGGCACGCGGTCGCGTCATTCCGGAAGACGCGCCGCGCGGAGCGCGGAGCGTCTGTCCGGAACGACGCGCCGCGGGCGTGCCGGCCGCCACGCCCGCCGCGGGCCGTGGCGGTTGACCTCCGCCCTTCCCGCGCCTACTTTAGAACTATTCTAAACAAGAGGCATCCGCTCATGTTGACCAGCGTCTTCGGCCTGTCGCGCCGCTCCTTCGATTCGCTGTCGGAGCAGGAGATCCTGGCGCTCGCCATCTCCTCGGAGGAAGACGACGCCCGCATCTACCGCGCCTATGCCGACGGGCTGCACGAGGCGTTCCCGCGCTCGGCGAAGGTGTTCGAGGGCATGGCGGAGGAGGAGGACGGCCACCGCGCCGCGCTGATCGAGCTGCACCGCGCCCGTTTCGGCGAGCGCATCCCGCTGATCCGGCGCGAGCACGTGCGCGGCTTCTACCAGCGCAGGCCCGACTGGCTGGTGCGGCCGCTCGGCATCGACAAGGTGCGCGGACAGGCCGAGGAGATGGAGCGGCAGGCCGAGCGCTTCTACCGCGAGGCGATGAAGCGCACCTCCGACGCCGGCACGCGCAAGCTGCTCGGCGACCTCGCGGCGGCGGAATCCGGCCATGGCGAACGGGCGCACGAGCTCGAGGCCGAGCATGTGCCCGACAGCGCCAAGCGCGAGGAAGTGTCGACCGAGCGGCGCCAGTTCATCCTCACCTACGTCCAGCCGGGGCTCGCCGGGCTGATGGACGGCTCGGTCTCGACGCTGGCGCCGATCTTCGCCGCCGCCTTCGCCACCGGCGACACCTGGCAGACCTTCCTCGTCGGCCTCTCCGCCTCGGTCGGCGCCGGCATCTCGATGGGCTTCACCGAGGCCGCGCATGACGACGGCAAGCTGTCGGGCCGTGGATCGCCGGTCAAGCGCGGGCTCGCCTCCGGCATCATGACGGCTGTCGGCGGCCTCGGCCACGCCCTGCCCTACCTGATCCCGCATTTCTGGACCGCGACCGTCATCGCCGCCATCGTCGTCTTCGTCGAGCTCTGGGCCATCGCCTTCATCCAGAACCGCTACATGGAAACGCCCTTCCTGCGCGCGGCCCTGCAGGTGGTGCTCGGCGGCTCGCTCGTGCTCGCGGCAGGCGTGCTGATCGGCAATGCCTGACCATCCACGGAAAAAGGCCGGCCCGGCGATACCGGACCGGCCTTTCCCTGGCCCAAACCGGGCTTGCGGCCCGGCCGGTGGCCGCTCTATTCGGCGGCGGCCTTCCTGTTGACGCCGCTCTCGGCGAGCCGCGTCAGCTTCTCGTCGGTGGCCCGCTCCTCATCGAGCGTCTGCTGCAGCACGGCGGCGCAATCCTCCCGTCCGAGCTGGCGCGCCCAGGCGACCAGCGTGCCGTAGCGCGTCATCTCGTAATGTTCGACGGCCTGCGCGGAGGCGATCAGCGCGGCGTCCAGCACCTGCTTGTCGGCGATCTCGCCGGCGACCTCGTTGGTCTCCTTGACGATGCCGTCGATGGCCGGGCAGTCCACCGCCTTCGGCTCGGCGCCATGCATCCTGAAGACCCGCTCCAGGCGCTCCACCTGGCCTTCCGTCTCGGTCAGATGCTGCTTGAACCCGGCCTTCAGTTCGGGGCTGGTCGCCTTGTCGATCATCTTCGGCAGCGCCTTCAGGATCTGCTTCTCGGCATAGTAGACGTCCTGCAGCTGGTGCACGAACAGATCGTCCATGGTCTTGATGTCACGGGTGAAGAGTCCCATCGGATTCTCCCTTCCTGGTTGGTGTTGCGGACGGCGGTACGTCCCGCCGTGTCTGCGAACAACTCCGCCGGAAGCCGTGTGTTCCTGGAAAAGCGACGATCCCCCGCCGCCCTTTCGGCGCCCCCCGCCGCAAGCGCACCGGCGCTCGGCGGGGCCGCGACCTCCGTCCTCCTCGCGCCGGCCCTCCGCCTTCGTCATCAACTCTGCCTTGCCGGAGCGTCTGCAGGCTGGCATCGAAGGTCAGCCGTGCGGTCTCGATCATCGGCGTCATTCCGGGGCCGCGCGGCGGAACCCGGAAACCAGAGCGTCGGCGCCCCAAGGCAGGGGCTCGATCGCCGCGCATATCCGCCTCGGTAGCCATTCTGGATTCCGGGTTCCGCTGCGCGGCGCCGGAATGACGTGGCGCGCGGGGTGGCCACATCGAGACGGTGGCCGAGGCCTCAAGGGCTGAAGATCGCCACCCACACCTTCGTCATCCCGGAACGGCGTCCAAGCGCAGCGCAGGACGACGTGTCCGGAATCCATGCCTCGCCGGACATGCCTGCGATCCGGTGCAGGACGAGGCTCAATCCGCCAACCGTCGGCGCAGTCGTCGCCGGCGCCGTCCCTCCGCCGCCGCCGTCGTCACGGTCGTCGTCGTATCCTCCAGCGTCGTCCCCCCCTCCGTCGTCGCTGCGCGACGCCACCTCCGCCCCCACTGCGTGGGGTGGAGGATAGCCCGCCACCCTCGCGCCGCCTCCCTTCCTTCGTCATCCCGGAACGGCGTCCAAGCGCAGCGCAGGACGCCGTATCCGGGATCCATGCCTCGCCGGCCGCGCCCCGCGATCCGGCGCACGACGAGGCACGCGCCGCCGACCGCCGGCGCCGTCCCTCTGTCGGCGCCGTCCACGGTCGTCGCCGTGGTCACGATCGCCGCCGCATCCACCAGCGTCGCCGCCCCCCCTCCGTCGTCGCTTCGCGACGCCACCTCCGCCCCCACTGCGTGGGGTGGAGGACCGACCGCCGCCAGCGCTGCCGCCCATCCTCCAACCCCACGCAGTGGGGGGGAGGTGCCGAGCGCAGCGAGGCGGAGGGGGGGACCCCGCCGGACCAGTCCGGGACGGTCGACGTCCGGCACGACGGACGTGGCGTGCAGGAAGAAACGTCCGCGTCACCGCCAGCGAAATCAACCGCTTGCACGAAATTTCGCCGTCTCTTTCCACACCCCCGATCCCCGGCTCCATACTGCCCCTCGGTCGAAGGAGGACGAGAGCGTGGGCGGGTCGCGGGGGGATGGACGGAAGCTGAGGAGGATCATCGCGACGCTGGTCGCGCTGGCCGGCCTCGCCGATGCCGCCGCCTGCCGCGCCCATCCGGTGCGCTGGCTGGTGCTGTTCTTCCTGCGCCGCGGCGAACGCGTCGCGCTCGACCACGTCGCCTGGGAACTCGGCATCAAGCCGGCTGTTCTGGCGGCCGAACTCGCGCCCGCGGCCGGCCCCGGCGACGCCGGCCCGATGGATGCCGTCCTGATGGCCTGGCGCCTGCGCTGGCTCGCCATGGTGCTCGGCGCCGTGCTGGAACGCTCCGGCGGCCGCGACCGGGTGCCCGACAGGACCGCCTGCGGCCCGGGTACCGGCGCGCTCACGCTCGAACGCGCCCCCGTCCTGCCGCCGCGGGCGCCCGACACGTCGTAAGGCGAGCCGTGCCGCCGCGGGCGCCCGACACGTCCTTGCGCCGGCCGCGCCGCGGCCGTGGCCATGACCGTCCCTGCGCCGGCAGCCCCGCAGATCCCCGCACCCCGACAGGCCGGGCGGCAGAGCCGCCTCCCGGCCCGCAGGTGTTGGCGCTGAACGACAGGACGCTGGCGGAAATACGGGGACGGTTTACCCAGTTCGGGGGCCCTCCGGTCGACACGGCGGAGCGGGTCACCCGAATTCGGGGCCGCTCTGGTCGAAATGGCAGCACCCTTCGCCAGAATTCGGGAAACCGTCCCTGCGTTTCCCCGTCGGTTCAGCGCCGCCCGGAACGCCCGGGCAGCGCCGGGCGAAGCGCCCGCACCCTTCGCCGGAATTCGGTCAACCGTCCCCGCATTTCCCGGCGGTTCGGTGTCGTCCGAGTTCAGGCGCTGCGCCCGCCGCAATCCCGGCAGGCCGTGTCGCCCGTGCCGTTGGCGCGGCTCGGGCGAGGCGCTATGGATCGGCGACGCGATCTCTCTGCAGGACGGGCGGCATCCACCGGCCATCCCGCATCCTCCCGACCCGAACCCATCCGGCATCCATGGCACCCGACCCGCAGACGCTCTTCCTCGGCATCGACACCGGCGGCACCTACACCGACGCGGTGCTGTGGTCGCCCTCCGCAGGCGTGGTGGCCAAGGCGAAGGCGCTGACGACGCGACACGACCTCGCCGAAGGCATCTCGGGCGCGGTCGACGCGGTGCTGGCGCAGGCGGCGGTCGATCCGGCCGCGATCAAGCTCGTCTCCATGTCGACGACGCTCGCCACCAATGCGCTGGTGGAGGGCCAGGGCGGGCGGGTGGCGCTAGTGATGATCGGCTTCAGGCCGGAGGATCTGGCGCGCGACGGGCTTTCGGCCGCGCTCGGAGGCGACCCGCTGGTCGAGTGCCCGGGCGGACACGACGTGCACGGCAATGCGGCGCGGCTCGACCTGTCGGAGCTCGAGGCGCGGCTGCCCGACCTCGCGGGCAGCGTGTCGGGCTTCGCGGTCGCCGCCTATTTCTCCACCCGCAATCCCGCCCACGAGATCGCCGCGCGCGACATGATCCGCGCCCGCACCGGGCTGCCGGTGACGGCGAGCCACGAACTGTCGTCGAAGCTCGGCGGGCCGCGCCGGGCGCTGACGACGCTGCTCAACGCCCGCCTGATCTCGATGATCGACCGGCTGGTGGCCGCGACCGAGGGCTTTCTCGCCCGCCGCGGCATCGCGGCGCCGCTGATGGTGGTGCGCGGCGACGGTGCGCTGGTCTCGGCCGCCTTCGCCCGCACGCGGCCGATCGAGACCATCCTCTCCGGTCCGGCGGCGAGCCTCGTCGGCGCGCGGCACATGACCGGGCTCGACGAAGCGGTCGTCTCCGACATCGGCGGCACCACCACCGACGTCGCGGTGCTCGACCGCGGCCGGCCGCGGCTGGACCCGGAGGGCGCCACCGTCGGCGGCTTCCGCACCATGGTGGAGGCCGTGGCGATGCGCACCTTCGGCCTCGGCGGCGATTCGGAGATCGCCTTGGAGGACGGCGGGCTGGAACCGGCGCTGAAGCTCGGGCCGCGCCGGCTGGTACCGCTCTCGCTCGCCGGCATGCGGCACGGCGCGGTCGTGCGCGAGCATCTGGAGCGGCAGCTGCGGGCGCCGAACCCCGGCCGCCTGGACGGCCGCTTCGCGCTGCGCACCGGCGTGCCGGCGCATCTGGAGGCGGGGCTGTCGGCGCCGGAGGCCAAGCTCTTCGCCACCATCACCGCCGAGCCGCAGCCGCTCGACCGGCTGCTCGCCTCGACCGCGCAGGCGGCGACGCTGAACCGGCTGGTGGCGCGCGGCCTCGTCCATGTCTGCGGCTTCACGCCGTCGGACGCCGCCCACGTGCTTTCGCTGCAGTCGAACTGGGACGCAGCGACCGCCCGCATGGGCGCCGAGCTCTTCGCGCGGCGGCGCGACGGGCGCGGCCAGCCGATCGCCGCCTCGCCCGAGGCGATGGCGCAGCGCGTGCTGTCGGCGCTCACCCGGCGCTCGGCCGAGGTGATCCTGGAGACCGGCTTCGCCGAGGACGGGCTCGATGGGGCGGCGACCGTCGCCCATCCGCTGGTGCAGCGCGCGATGGACGCCAGGGGTGGCATCTCGGGGATCGCGGTGGCGCTCGACCGGCCGGTGGTCGGGCTCGGCGCCTCGGCGTCGCTGCACTATGCCGGCCTGCCGCCGCTGGTCGGCAACGACTGCGTGCTGCCGCCCGATGCCGACGTCGCCAATGCCCTCGGCGCCGTGGTCGGCCAGGTGCGGGTGACGGCGGAGGCCCGCGTCAGCCAGCCGAAGGAAGGGCTGTTCAGGATGAGTGCCGGCGAGACGATGCGCGACTTCCTGTCGGAAGAAGAGGCCATGGCCGCCGCCGAAGTGGAGATCGCACGGCTCGCCGCCGAGCGGGCGGAAGCGGCCGGCGCGCAGGACGCGCAGGTGACGATCGAGCGCGAGGTGAAGGCGGCGACGGTCGAGGGCAGCCGCAGCTTCGTCGAGGCGCTGCTCGTCGCCACCGCCAGCGGCCGCCCGCGGGTCGCGGCCTGAGTCAGTCCAGCGTGCGCCGGAAGCGGGCGAGCGCCAGCCCGCCGAAGACGACCACGAAGCCGGCGAGCCAGGCGACCTCGGTCGCGATGGCGGCGAAGTCCGCGCCCTTCAGCATGACGGCGCGGATGACGCGCAGGAAATGGGTGAGCGGCAGGATCTCGCCGAGCACCTGCGCCCAGTCCGGCATGCCGCGATAGGGGAACATGAAGCCCGAGAGCAGGATCGACGGCAGGAAGAAGAAGAAGGTCAGCTGCATGGCCTGCATCTGCGTCCGCGCCACGGTGGAGATGGTGTAGCCGAGCAGCACCAGCGCCAGCACGAAGACGAGGATGGCGGCGAGCAGCAGCGGCATCGAGCCGACGAAGGGGACGCCGAAAAGGCCCTTGGCCGCGACCAGCACGACCGTCACCTGCACCGAACCCACGGCGAGGAAGGGCAGCACCTTGCCCAGCATGATCTCGACCGGGCTCGCCGGCATGGCGAGCAGGTTCTCCATGGTGCCGCGCTCGGTCTCGCGGGTGAGCGCCATCGAGGTCATCATCACCATGGTCATCTGCAGGATGACGCCGAGCAGGCCCGGCACGATGTTGTATTGCGAGATGCCTTCCGGATTGTAGCGGCGGTGGACGACGACCTCGAGGTTCGCCTTCGCGCTCTCGGCCGCATGATGCTCCAGCCCGCGCTCGCGCAGCAGGGCGCGCGCCGCCAGCGTCGACAGGGTGGAGATCGCGCCGGAGGAGGCGGAGGGGTCGGTGGCGTCGGCCTCGACCAGGATCTGCGGGCTCTCGCCGCGGTCGACGCGGCGGGCGAAATCGGCCGGGATGGTCACCACGAAGGAGACCTTGCCCGCGGCCATCAGCGCCTCGGCCTCCGCGGCGCTGCCCGCCACGTGGTCGAAGCGGTAGTAGTCCGTGACCTGCAGCGCCGAGACGATGGCGCGGGTGTAGCGGTCGCCCGACATCGCCACCAGCGCGGCGGGCAGGCTCCTCGGATCGTTGTTGATGGCGTAGCCGAACAGGACGAGCTGCATCAGCGGCACGCCCAGCATCATGGCGAAGGTCAGCCGGTCGCGCCGCATCTGGATGAACTCCTTGGCGAGCAGCGCACCCAGCCGGCCGAAGGAGAAGACCGCGTTCATGCCATGTTGTCCTTCGAGCCGGCCATGAACTGGATGAAGACGTCCTCGAGGCTGGTCTCGCCGCGCGTGATGGTCACCGCACTGCCGGCAGCGACGTCGTCGAGCGTGGCCCGCAGCGCGGCGGCGTCCCGGCCGACGACGTGCAGCATGGCGCCGAAGGGGGCGACCTGCTCGACGCCGGACTTCCCGCGCAGGGCTTCCGCCACGCGGTGGAGATCGGGACCCGAGACGAGGAAGGTCGTCAGCCCGGCATCGCGCACCACGTCGGCCACCGTGCCGGCGGCGAGCATCCGGCCGTAGGAGATATAGGCGATGCGGTGGCAGCGCTCGGCCTCGTCCATGTAGTGGGTGGAGACCAGCACGGTGAGCCCGCCGCGGGCGAGCCGGTGGATCTCGTCCCAGAACTCGCGGCGGGCCTTCGGGTCGACGCCGGCCGTCGGCTCGTCGAGCAGCAGCAGCTTCGGCTGGTGCATGATGCAGGCGGCGAGCGCCAGCCGCTGCTTCCACCCACCCGACAGGGTGCCGGCGAGCTGGTCGCGGCGCGAGGCGAGGCCGAGTTCGTCGAGCGTGCGGCCGACATGCTCGCTGACGGGCCGCAGGCCGTAGAGGCGGGCGACGAATTCGAGGTTCTCGGCGATCGTCAGGTCCTCGTAGAAGGAGAACTTCTGCGTCATGTAGCCGACCTGCCGCTTGATCTTCAGGCCCTCGGTGCGGATGTCGTGGCCGAGCACGCGGCCCTCGCCCGCGTCGGGCGTGAGCAGGCCGCACATGATGCGGATCGTGGTGGTCTTGCCGGAACCGTTGGGGCCGAGGAAGCCGACGATTTCTCCTTCGGCGACCGTCATCGAAACGTGGTCGACGACGGTCTTCGACCCGAAGCGCTTGACGAGACCCGAGACCTCGATGGCGTTCATGGCGCTCCGCCTCCCCCCGCCGCGGCTAGCGCGCCAGCTCGACGTCGACGATCTGACCCGGCTGGAGACGGTCGGCGCCGTCCTCCGGCCGCGCCTCGACGAGGTAGACCAGCTTCTGGCGGGTCTCGAGCGAATAAATGACCGGCGGGGTGAACTCCGGGTCCGGCGAGACGTAGGAGACGCGCGCCGTCAGTCCGTCGGGACAGCCGTCGCAGCGGACGGCGAGGCGGTCGCCGACGCTCACGGCGTGGAAGGCGGGCTCGGGCAGGTAGACCTTCAGCCTGACCGCGCCGTCCGGCAGCATCGCGACGACGGGCGCGGACGGGCCGGCTATGTCGCCGGGATTGCGGATGACGTCGGAGACGCGGCCCGCGGCCGGCGCCCCGATGGTCCGCTGGGAGAGGCGCCAGCGCGCATCGTCGAGTGCGGCCTGCGCCTGGCTGACCTGGCCCTCGGCCGCCCGGATCGCCTCCGGCCGGGCGGCGAGGCCGGCGACGGCGAGGTTGGCCTCGGCCTGTCCGCGTGCCGCCTCGGCGATCTCGGCTGCGGTGGAGGCTTCGTCGAGCTGCGCCTGCGTGGCGATGCCGCGGGCGAAGAGATCGCGGACGCGGGCAAGGCCGCGCGCGGCTTCGGCGACCTCGGCGCGCGCCGACCGAAGGGCCGCCTCGAGCACCGCGACCTCTTCGGGGCGCTTGCCGAGCCGCAGGTCGGCGAGCTGCGCGTCGGCCTGCGCCAGCGCGGCTTCGGCCTGCGCGACCGCGATGGTCGCGTCGGCGTCCTCCAGCCGCGCGATCGGCGTTCCGGCCGCGACACGGTCGCCGCGGCGGACCGCCAGGCCCTTGACCTGCGCCACCTCGATCGGCGCCAGCATGACGTATTCGCCCTCGACGTAGCCGACCGCCAGCGGCGCGGGCGCGGCACAGGCGCCGAGGAGCTGCGCGGCGAAGGGAAGGGCGCAGAACCAGGGCATGAGCGATCACTCCTTACGGGCTGCCGCCACCATGGCGTCGATGTTGGCGCAGACGGCCGCGGCGATGGCCTTGCCCTCGGCCGCGCCGATGTCGGCCCAGCCCATGCGCCGCGTGACCGCTTCGCGGGCGATGCGGAAATACATGACCTGGCCGACGATGGTGAACACGGTGAGCATCGTCTGCCGCGAATCGGCCGGCTGGCCGGTCGCCTTCTCCCACAGCAGGCAGAAGCGCTTGTGGTTGGGCTCAAAGACGCCGTCGTAGATCCGCTCGAGGGCGATCGTCGGCTGCGACAGTTCGCGCAGCACGAACTGGACGAAGGGGACGGCCTGCGGGTTGCCGACGACGGTCATGACGAAGCGCTCGGCGACGGCATGCAGGATGGCGCGCGCCGTCTCGCGGTCCATAGGTCCCGCCAGAGCGCCGGCGGCCGGACCGATCGCCTGCGCGGCGATGGCGCCCACCGCCTCGACGATGTGCTCGGCGCAGGCGGAGCGAAGCCCTTCCTTGCCGCCGAAATGATAGGCGATCGAACCGATGTTGGCCCGGGCGGCCGTCGCGATCTCCCGCGTCGAGGTGCCGTCGAAGCCCTTCTCGCCGAACAGCTTCAGCGCCGCCTGGATCAGCGCGAAACGCGTCTGGTCGGCCCCGCTGGGGTCGCGGCTGGCTTCGGAGGCGGCGGAGGACATGATCATCTTCATAATTTAATCATTCGTTTGATTATCGTCAACGGTGCGGGCCGCGACGTCGGACCGGGCGCGCGACACCCTCGTGCCGCCAGGCTCTGACCGCGTGCCGGGCTCCCGGGCGCGACAGGCGCCGTCACGTCGCGGGGCGCTTCCGGAAAAGCGATTCGGAGATGAAAAGATGCACCGTCGCGAGCAGAACCGCGAGCATTCCCGCCAGTCCCAGCCAGTCGAGCCCGAGATTCTCGGCGACGACGCCGCCGAGGGCCGAGCCGAGCGAGGCGCCGACATAGATGCAGGCCGCGTTGAGGGACAGCACCACCGCCTGGCGCTGCGGCGCCTGACGCATGAGGCGGGTCTGCTGCGGCACGAGGAAGGACCAGCCGAACATGGCCCAGAGGAAGGTGACGAGCAGCAGCACGGGCAGCGGAACAGGAAGGAAAGAGAAGACCGGCATCAGAAGCACCTGCGCGGCCAGGACCCCGTAGATGGTGCCGAGCGGACCGAAGCGATCCGTCCAGATGCCGGCCGCCCAGCTTCCCGCCACGGCCCCGGCGCCGTAGGCCAGCAGCACGAGCGCGACGCCGTCGCGCCCGAATCCCATCCGCGCCTCGAGCAGCGGCGTGACGAAGGTGTAGACGAAGTAGGGTGCGGCCATGATGGTGGCCGTCACCAGGATCGAGACGAGGCTGCGCCAGTCGGCCAGCGCCTCGACCAGCGTGCGCAGGGAGTTGGGCTGGAACGCCACGCGGCGCGGCACGGTGCGCAGCACGAGCAGCAGGGTCGCGAGGCTGAGCACCAGGACGATGGCGAAGGCGGCGCGCCAGCCGAAGGTGTAGCCGACGAAGCTGCCGAGCGGGATTCCCAGCGCCTGGGCGAGCGTCATGCCGAGGAAGACGCGGGCGAGCGCCCTGCCCCGCGCTTCCGGTGGGCTGGCCGAGAAGGCGACGCTCGCGGCCACGGGCGTGAACAGGCCGCCGCCGACGGCTGCAAGGATGCGCGCCGCATAGAGAGCCGGCCCGTTCCAGGCGACGACCGCGAGCAGCGCGGACAGGGCGAAGATCGCGAGCCCGAGGGCGAGCACGGCGCGGCGGCCGAGGCGACCGGTGGCGGCGACCAGCAGGGGCGACAGCACGGCATAGGCGACGGCGTAGATGGTCATGACCAGGCCGGCGCCGGTCTTCGAGAGGCCGAGGTCGGCGGCGAGCGGCGACAGGACGCCGATGACCACGAAGGCGCCCATGCCGATGGCGAAATTGCCGGCGGCGAGCGTGGCGATCATCAGCCAGTGCCCCGCCGTGCCGGGTGGTGGCGCCGCTGGCGCGACGGTCGTCAAGCTTGTGCCCGGGTGGCGAGGATGCGCGGTGCGGCGTCGATGCGGTTCATGCGGTCCTTGTCTTCTCCGGCCGGCGCGACGACGCCGGGCCCGGTCGTCACCTTAGGCTTCCCGTGCGGGCGGGCAAGACTGCGGCCGGGTCGCAAGACAGGTGAGCCAAGCGAAGGCCGCCGCTGGGCCAGTGGGGGCCGGCGGCGCCGGGAACCGGCAGGCGGGGGCTTGCGCGAAGACCCCGCAGAGCCGAAGACCGTTTCGACCGCATGCCGCTCCCCCGAGAGGGGAAAACGAGACGCCGATGAAACGATATCCGCCGCAACGCATCGTCTGCCTGACCGAGGAGACGGTCGAGACGCTCTATCTGCTCGGCGAGGACGCCCGCATCGTCGGCGTGTCCGGCTATGCGGTGCGGCCGGCCCGGGTGCGCCGGGAGAAGCCGCGCGTGTCGGCCTTCACCTCGGCCGACATCCCGAAGATCCTGGCGCTGGAGCCGGATCTCGTCTTCACCTTCTCGGACCTGCAGGCCGACATCGCCGCGGAACTGATCCGCGCCGGCATCGCGGTGCATGCCTTCAACCAGCGCGACGTCGCCGGCATCCTGGCCATGATCCGCACCGTCGGCGCCCTCGTCGGCGCGGCGGAGAAGGCCGAGGCGCTGGCGAGGCGCTACGAGGCGCGGCTGGCCGACATCGCCCGGGCAGCCGCCGGTCGTGCCCGACCGCGCGTCTTCTTCGAGGAATGGGACGAGCCGCTGATCAGCGGCATCGGCTGGGTGTCGGAACTGGTCTCGATCGCCGGCGGCGACGACGTCTTTCCCGGGCTGGCCGGGGAAAAGGCGGCGAAGGACCGCCTCGTCGCGCCGGAGCTTGTGATCGCGGCCGCACCGGACGTGATCCTGGCCTCCTGGTGCGGCAAGAAGGTGCGTCCGGAGAAGATCGCTGCGCGGCCGGGCTGGCAGGAGATCCCCGCCGTGCGCGACGGGCGCATCGTCGAGATCAAGTCGCCACTGATCCTGCAGCCGGGTCCCGCCGCCCTGACCGACGGGCTCGACGCGATCGTGGCGGCGCTGCGGGGCTGAGCAGGTGCGGCGCCGCAGGACGTTTTTTGCATTGCAGCGAAACGCGGAACGCGCAAACTAGCGGCGCATGAAGCCCGCCGCCCTCCGCATCCTGATCATCGACGAGAACCGCATCCGCGCGGCGGTGATCGAGGAGGGACTGCGCGAGGCCGGGCACACGGCCGTGACCCTGGTACACGACGTCAGCGGGATCGCGCGGCGGATCACCGAGGTGAACCCCGACGTCATCGTGATCGACCTGGAAAACCCCAACCGCGACATGCTGGAGAACATGTTCCAGCTGTCGCGCGCGGTGAAGCGGCCGATCGCCATGTTCGTCGACCGCGCCGACACGGCCTCGATCGAGGCCGCGGTCGATGCCGGCGTCTCGGCCTATATCGTCGACGGGCTGCGCAAGGAGCGCGTCAAGCCGATCCTGCAGATGGCGATCAGCCGGTTCAACGCCTTCTCGCGCATGGCGCGGGAACTGGAGGAGGCGCGCGGCGAACTGGAGGGCCGCAAGCTGATCGAGCGGGCCAAGGGCATTCTCATGAAGTCGCGCGGGATGAGCGAGGAGGACGCCTACGCCTTGCTGCGCAAGACGGCCATGAACCAGAACCGCAAGCTCGCCGACGTGGCGCAGAGCCTCGTGACGGCCGCCGACCTGCTCGGGCCAGGAGGTCCATGACGATGAACGAGCACCAGATCGACGCCGGCTTCATGCCGCTCTTCGACTGCGCGATCCTGATCGTCGCCCGCGAGCTGGGCTTTGCCGAACGCGAGGGCGTCGAACTGCGGCTGTTCCGCGAGACGTCGTGGGCCAACATCCGCGACCGCATCGCGATCGGCCATTTCGACGTGGCGCACATGCTGGGGCCGATGCCGCTGGCCTGCAACCTCGGGCTGACGCCGCTTGACTCGAACACGATCGTGCCGTTCTCCTTCGGGCTCGGCGGCAACTGCGTGACCGTGTCGAACATGGTCTGGGAGGGCATGGCCGCGCACGGCGCGCTGCCCGATCTCGACCCGACGCGCAACGGCGGCGCGCTGCGCGCCTTCATCCGGGCGCGCGGGGCGGCGGGCGCGCCGATGCTGCGCTTCGCGGTGACCCACCCGCATTCGGGGCACAATTACGAACTGCGCTACTGGCTCGCCGGCTGCGGTATCGACCCTTCCCGCGAGATCGAGATCGTCATCGTGCCGCCGCCCTTCATGGCGGATGCGCTCGCGGCCGGCCGCATCGACGGCTATTGCGTCGGCGAGCCGTGGAACAGCGTCTCGGTGGTCGCGGGCACCGGCCATATCGCCACCGTCAAGGCGGCGATCTGGCGCAACAGCCCCGAGAAGGTGCTGGGCGTGCGCGCCGCCTGGGCGAAGGACCATCCCGAGGCGCTGGCGGCGCTGCTACGCGCCATGCACCACGCGGCGCGCTGGTGCCAGGACCCCATGAACCACCCGGCGCTCACCGAGCTGATGGCGCAGCCCGTCTATCTCGGCCAGCCGGCGGACATCCAGATGCGGGCGCTGACCGGCCGGCTCGATCCCGGCGCAGGGACGATCCGGCAGATCGAGGATTTCTACCTGCCCTTCGACAAGGCGGCGAACTTCCCGTGGAAGAGCCATTCGCTGTGGTTCTATACCCAGATGGTGCGCTGGGGCGACGTCGCGCACACGCCGGCCAACGTGGCGATCGCGCTCGACTGCTATCGCCCCGACCTCTACCGCAGCGCGCTGAAGCCGCTCGGCGTCGCGCTCCCGGGCGCCAATGCGAAGGTCGAAGGCGCGCTGACGGCGGCCACCCCGGTCGGCTCGGCGGGCGCCAGCCTCGTGCTCGGCCCGGACGGCTTCTTCGACGGCCGGATCTTCGACCCGCATGCGCTCGACGCCTATGTGGAGGCGCAGGCGGGCGCCTGAGGGGCTGCGCATGCGAGCCCACGGATTGTGCAATGCACAAGTTTTAGGCCGACTCCTGCCCGGCATTTGACGCGCGCGCGCCCGTCAGCCACGCCAGCTTTACCGAACGAACCGGCATCGAGCCAAGGATAACAACGGTTTGGGCGAGTTTGCCCAAATTGGCACGGTTCCTGCTTCTTCCTGAGCGAGGCCATTCGTGGCCAAGACATCATGGCGTCCAAGGACGGGCGCCCCAGGCAAAGCTGCCGATCAGGACTGCCGCGATCCCGGATGGACGGACGCGGTGGACCGGATCGGCAGTTTTTTTTTGGCCAACCGACGGCGCGGGCCGTCACCACTGGAGACGACGATGAGCGAAAAATCCGATCCGACCACCCTCCTCCCGGCGACGCGCCGAAGCTTCATCAAGGGCGTGGCCGCCACGACCGCCCTGCTGGGCGCGGCGAAGACCCTGCTGCCCTACGGCGCCCATGCCGCGCCGGCACAGCCGGAAGTGACCGGCGCCAAGCTCGGCTATATCGCGCTCACCGATGCCGGTCCGCTGTTCGTGGCCAAGGAGAAGGGCTTCTTCGCCAAGCACGGCATGCCGGACGTCGAGGTTCTCAAGCAGTCGTCCTGGGGTACCACGCGCGACAACCTGGTGCTCGGCGCGGCCGGCAACGGCATCGACGGCGCCCACATCCTGACGCCGATGCCCTACCTGATCTCGTCCGGCGCGATGACCCAGAACAACCAGCCGACGCCGATCATGATCCTCGCCCGGCTGAACGTGGCCGGCCAGTGCATCTCCGTCGGCCAGGAATATGCCGACCTGAAGCTCGGCACCGACGCGGCGCCGTTCAAGGCCGCGCTCGCCGCCAAGAAGGCGTCCGGCAAGGAGGTCAAGGCCGCGATGACCTTCCCGGGCGGCACGCACGACCTGTGGATCCGCTACTGGCTGGCGGCCGGCGGCATCGATCCGAACTCCGACATTTCCACCATCGTGGTGCCGCCGGCGCAGATGGTGGCCAACATGAAGGTCGGCACCATGGACTGCTTCTGCGTCTGCGAGCCGTGGAACGAGCAGCTGAAGAACCAGCAGATCGGCTACACCGCGCTCACCACCGGCGAGCTCTGGGACAAGCATCCCGAGAAGGCCTTCGCGATGCGCGCCGACTTCGTCGAGGCCTATCCCAACGCCACCAAGGCGCTGCTGATGGCGGTGATGGAAGCCCAGCAATGGTGCGAGGACATGGCCAACAAGGAGGAGCTCGCGCAGATCTGCGCCAAGCGCAACTGGATCAACGCTCCCTTCACCGACGTCGTCGAACGGATGCGCGGCAATTTCGACTACGGCAACGGCAAGGTGGTCGAGAACAGCCCGTTCATCATGCACTACTGGGCGCACCACGCCTCCTACCCGTTCCGCAGCCACGACCTGTGGTTCCTGACCGAGGACATCCGCTGGGGCTACCTGCCCGAAACCACCGACACGAAGGCGCTGATCGACAAGGTCAACCGCGAGGACCTGTGGCGCGCGGCGGCGGCCGAACTGGGCGTCACCGACATTCCGACCTCCACCTCGCGCGGCCCCGAGACCTTCTTCGACGGCAAGGTCTTCGACCCCGAAAACCCCTCCGCCTACCTCGAGAGCCTGACCATCAAGCGCATGGCGTGAGCCGGACGCCGCCGTCCCGCCGACCGGCGCGGCGGACGGCGGCGCCCCGACCATCCATCGGACAGAAAGGAACGACGACATGACAGCCACGGCGGCAAAGACGCTCCAGCCCGCGACGACACCGGCCCGGCCGGCCGCGACGATCCTCACGCTTCCCGTGCAGGCCAGACCGAATCCGGGGCGGCTGGCCGACATGGCGCGCGGCGCCGCTGCCACGCTGCTGCCGCCGCTGGTCGTGCTGGCGATGCTGGTCGGGCTGTGGGAGGTGCTGTGCTCCAGCCCGACCTCCGCGCTGCCGCCGCCCTCGCAGGTGGTCACCGACACCTGGGAACTCATCGTCAGCCCGTTCTACGACAATGGCGGCAACGACAAGGGCATGGGCTGGCAATTGCTGGCGAGCCTGCAGCGCGTGGCGCTCGGCTATCTGCTGGCGGCGGTGGCCGGGATCGGCCTCGGCGTGCTGGTGGGCCAGTCGAGCCTCGCCATGCGCGGCCTCGACCCGATCTTCCAGGTGCTGCGCACCGTGCCGCCGCTGGCCTGGCTGCCGCTGTCGCTGGCGGCGTTCCGCGACGGCGAGCCGTCGGCGATCTTCGTCATCTTCATCACCGCCATCTGGCCGATCATCATCAACACGGCCGTCGGCATCCGCAACATCCCGTCGGACTATCGCAACGTCGCGCGGGTGCTCCGGCTCAACGGCTTCGAATACTTCGCCAAGATCATGCTGCCGGCGGCGGCACCCTACATCTTCACGGGCCTCAGGATCGGCATCGGCCTGTCCTGGCTGGCGATCGTGGCCGCCGAGATGCTGATCGGCGGCGTCGGCATCGGCTTCTTCATCTGGGACGCGTGGAACTCGTCCCTGATCAGCGACATCATCCTGGCCCTGATCTATGTCGGCCTCGTCGGCTTCGTGCTCGACAGGATCGTGGCCTTCATCGGCAACCGCGTCACCCGCGGCACCGCGGCATCCTGAGGAGCGGGACCATGGCCAACCACTATCTCTCCATCGAGGGCATCGGAAAGACCTTCACCCGCGACCGTGCCACCACCGAGGTGCTGCGCGACGTGACGCTCGGCGTCGAGAAGGGCGAGTACATCTCCATCATCGGCCATTCCGGCTGCGGAAAGTCGACGCTGCTCAACATCGTCGCCGGCCTGACGCCGTCGACCGTCGGCGCGGTGCTGCTCGACGGCAAGGCGGTCGACGATCCGGGGCCGGACCGGGCGGTGGTGTTCCAGAACCACTCGCTGCTGCCCTGGCTGACCGTCTACGAGAACGTCGCGCTGGCGGTCGACAAGGTGTTCGGCGCCACGAAGTCGGCCGCCGAGCGGGCCGAGTGGACGAAGTACAATCTCGACCTCGTCCACATGGGGCACGCCCGCGACAAGCGGCCCTCGGAAATCTCGGGCGGCATGAAGCAGCGCGTCGGCATCGCACGCGCGCTGTCGATGGAGCCCAAGGTGCTGCTGCTCGACGAGCCGTTCGGCGCGCTCGACGCGCTGACGCGGGCGCATCTGCAGGACCAGGTGATGCAGATCCACCAGGCGCTCGGCAATACGGTGCTGATGATCACGCACGACGTCGACGAGGCGGTGCTTCTGTCCGACCGGATCGTGATGATGACCAACGGGCCGGCGGCGCGGATCGGCGAGGTGCTCGACGTGCCGCTGGAGCGGCCGCGCAACCGGATCGCGCTGGCCTCGGACCGCACCTATCTGCGCTGCCGCGAGGCGGTGCTGAAGTTCCTCTACGAGCGGCATCGCTTCGTGGAAGCGGCGGAGTAGGCGCGATGGCCGAAAGACTCGTCATCGTCGGCAACGGCATGGCGCCCGGGCGGATGCTGGAGCATCTTCTGGACGCCGCGCCGGACCGCTACGCCGTCACGATCTTCAACGCCGAGCCGCGGGTCAACTACGACCGCATCATGCTGTCGCCGGTGCTGTCGGGCGAGAAGAGCTTCGAGGAGATCGTCATCCATGGCGACGGCTGGTATGCCGCCAACGGCATCACGCTGCACAAGGGCCACAGGATCGTCGCGATCGACCGCGACGCGAAGACGGTCACGTCGGACCGCGGCGTGACGGCACCCTACGACAGGCTCGTCGTCGCCACCGGCTCGGTGCCGTTCGTCATTCCGGTGCCCGGCAGGGACCTGACCGGCGTCGTGAGCTACCGCGATCTCGACGACGTCGACGCCATGCTCGCGGCGGCGCGATCGGGGAAGAAGGCGGTGGTGATCGGCGGCGGGCTGCTCGGCCTCGAAGCCGCGGCCGGGCTGAAGCAGCAGGGCATGGACGTGACGGTGCTGCACGTCATGCCGACGCTGATGGAACGCCAGCTCGATCCCGCCGCCGGCTATCTGCTGCAGCGAGCGATCGAGGCGCGCGGGATCAAGGTCCGGACGAAGGCCAACACGAAGCGGATCGTCGGCGAGAGCAGGGTCGAGAGCGTCGAGCTGGACGACGGGACCGCCATACCGGCGACGCTGGTGGTCATGGCGGTCGGGATCCGTCCCAACGTCGCGCTGGCCAGGGAGGCCGGTCTCACGGTCAATCGCGGCATCGTCACCGACGAACGCATGGTCACCTCCGATCCGGACATTCTGGCCGTCGGCGAATGCGCCGAGGTGGGCGGCATGGTCTACGGTCTCGTCGCGCCGCTCTACCAGATGGCGAAGGTCGCCGCCGACACGCTGGCCGGCACGGGCGCGGCGCGCTTCGTCCATGCCGAGACGCCGACCAAGCTGAAGGTGACCGGCATCGACCTCTATTCGCTGGGCGACTTCGCCGACGGCGACGACCGCGAGGAAATCGTGCTGCGCGACGCGTCGGCGGGCGTCTACAAGCGCCTGGTGCTGAAGGGCGACCGCATCGTCGGAACGGTGCTGTTCGGCGAGACGGCCGACGGTGCCTGGTTCGCCGACCTGCAGAGGAAGCAGGCCGACATCGCGGCCATGCGCGACACGCTGATCTTCGGCCAGGCCTATCAGGGAGGCGCCTCCGCGGACCCTCTGGCGGCCGTTGCAGCGCTGGCGGATGACGCCGAAATCTGCGGCTGCAACGGCGTCTGCAAGGGCAGGATCGTCTCGACCATCACCGCCAAGGGTCTGACGACGCTGGACGGCGTGCGCGCCCACACCAAGGCGTCGGCGTCGTGCGGCACCTGCACCGGGCTGGTGGAGAAGCTGATGACGCTGACCATCGGCGACAGCTACAATCCGGCCGCCATCCAGCCGATGTGCACCTGCACCGACCTCGGCCACGATGAGGTTCGCCGCCTGATCAAGGCGAAGTCGCTGAAGACCATTCCCGCCGTCATGCAGGAACTGGAGTGGAAGACCTCCTGCGGCTGCTCGAAGTGCCGGCCGGCGCTCAATTACTATCTCGTCGCCGACTGGCCCAACGAATATGCCGACGACTACCAGTCGCGCTTCGTCAACGAGCGCGTGCACGCCAACATCCAGCGGGACGGCACCTATTCGGTGGTGCCGCGCATGTGGGGCGGGATGACCAATGCGAAGGAGCTGCGCGCCATCGCCGACGTGGTCGACAAGTTCGCCATCCCCGCCGTGAAGGTGACGGGCGGGCAGCGCATCGACATGCTGGGCGTGAAGAAGGAGGACCTGCCGGCGGTCTGGGCCGACCTCGGCAAGGCCGGCTTCGTCTCGGGCCACGCCTATGCCAAGGGCCTGCGCACGGTGAAGACCTGCGTGGGCACCGACTGGTGCCGCTTCGGCACCCAGGATTCCACCGGCCTCGGCATCCGCATCGAGAAGTTCATGTGGGGATCCTGGACGCCTGCCAAGGTGAAGATGGGCGTCTCGGGCTGCCCGCGCAATTGTGCGGAAGCGACCTGCAAGGACGTCGGCGTGATCTGCGTGGACTCGGGCTACGAGATTCACTTCGCGGGTGCCGCCGGCCTCGACATCAAGGGCACCGAAGTGCTCGGCCTGTTGAAGACCGAGGACGAGGCGCTGGAGGTGATCGTGGCGCTGACGCAGATGTATCGCGAGCAGGCCCGATACCTCGAGCGCATCTACAAATGGGCCAAACGCATCGGCGTGGCCGAGATCAGACGGCAGGTGCTCGACGACCGCGACCGCCGGAAGGCCTATTTCGACCGCTTCGTGTTCAGCCAGAGATTCGCGCAGGTGGACCCGTGGTCGGAGCGGGTGTCGGGCAAGGACAAGCACGAGTTCCGGCCGATGGCGGCCCTTCCCTTCCGACAAGCTGCGGAGTGACGCGATGAAGTGGCACGACATCGGCACGATCGACGACATTCCGCCGCGCGGCGCGCGGTGCGTGGCGACGCCGCAGGGCAGGATCGGCGTGTTTCGCACCGTCGACGACCGGATCTATGCGATCGAGGATCATTGTCCGCATCGCGGCGGACCGCTGAGCGAAGGGATCGTGCACGGCACGGCCGTGACCTGCCCGCTGCACAACTGGGTGTTCTCGCTGGAGACCGGGCTGGCGCAGGGTGCCGACGAGGGCGCGGTGAAGACCATCCCGGTCCGGGTGATCGACCGGCGGATCGCGCTCGGCCTCGATCTCGCGCTCATGGCGGCCGAGTGACCGCGATGGGGGACGCGCCGGCGACCGGGGTGCGGACGGCCTGCCCCTATTGCGGCGTCGGCTGCGGCGTCGTGGCAAACGTCGCCGACGACGGCGCGGTGACCGTACGCGGCGACGCGGACCATCCGGCGAATTTCGGCCGGCTCTGCTCCAAGGGCGCGGCGCTCGGCGAGACGACGGGGCTCGACGGGCGGCTGCTCGCGCCCGAGATCGGCGGACGGCAGGCGTCGTGGGACGAGGCTCTCGACCTGGTGGCGCGCCGCTTCGAGCAGACCATCGCGACGCACGGTCCCGATTCGGTGGCCTTCTATGTGTCCGGGCAGCTGCTGACCGAGGATTACTACGTCGCCAACAAGCTGATGAAGGGCTTCATCGGCTCGGGCAACATCGACACCAATTCGCGCCTCTGCATGGCCTCGTCGGTGGCAGGGCACCGGCGCGCCTTCGGCGAGGACATCGTGCCGGGGGTGTACGCGGACCTGGAGCAGGCCGAACTCGTGGTGCTCACCGGCTCGAACCTCGCCTGGTGCCATCCGATCCTGCACCAGCGGCTGCTTGCGGCGCGCCACACGCGCGGCACGCGGATCGTGGTCGTCGACCCGCGCCGCACGGCGACGGCCGACGACTGCGACCTGCATCTGGCGATCGATCCGGGCACGGACTTGACGCTGTTCAACGGCCTGCTGGCGCATCTGGAACGCGCCGGCGCGGTAGATCGCGGCTTCGTCACAGCCTCGACGGCAGGGTTCGCCGAGGCGGTCGTGGCCGCCCGCGCGGATGCGCCATCGACGGCCGCGGTGGCGACCGCCTGCGGCGTCGCGGAAGTGGATCTGCGCCTGTTCTACGATCTCTTCGCCGCCACGGAGCGCAGCGTCACGGTCTACAGCCAGGGCGTCAACCAGTCGACGCAGGGCACCGACAAGGTCAACGCCATCGTCAACTGCCATCTGGCGACGGGTCGCATCGGCCGGCCCGGCATGGGGCCGCTCTCGGTGACCGGTCAGCCGAACGCCATGGGCGGCCGCGAGGTGGGCGGGCTCGCCAACCAGCTCGCCGCGCATATGGGCTTCGACGTCCCGGACGACGTCGACCGCGTCGCCCGGTTCTGGAATGCGCCGTCCATCGCAAGAAGGCCGGGGCTGAAGGCGGTCGACCTGTTCCGCGCCGTCGGCGACGGTCGGGTCAGGGCGCTGTGGATCATGGGCACCAATCCGGCCGTGTCGATGCCGGATGCCGGCCGGGTGCGGGCCGCGCTGCGGGCCTGCGACTTCGTCGTGGTCTCCGACGTGACCCGCACCGACACGACGCGCCATGCCGACGTGCTGCTGCCTGCCGCCGCCTGGGGCGAGAAGAGCGGCATGGTGACGAATTCCGAGCGGCGGATGTCGCGCCAGCGGTCGTTCATGGCGCCCCCGGGAGACGCGCGGCCGGACTGGCGGATCGTCTGCGACGTCGCGCAGCGGATGGGGTTCGGCGAGGCGTTCGGCTTCGACGGACCGGCGGCGATCTTCCGCGAGCATGCCACGCTCTCCGCCTTCGAGAACGACGGCGGCCGGCTGTTCGACATCGGGGCGCTCGCCACCATGGGTGATGCGGACTACGAGCGGTTCGCGCCGGCGCACTGGCCGCAGCCCCGACGGGGCGAGGCTTCGCAGCGCTTGCTCGGCGGCGGCCGGTTCCCGACGCCCGACGGGCGGGCGCGCTTCGTGGCCGTTCGCCAGGAAGGACTTGCGCCGGCCGTCGACGCGGCGCGACCGATCGCGCTCAACACCGGCCGCGCGCGCGACCAGTGGCACACGATGACGCGCACCGGCAGGGTCCCCCGGCTGATGGCGAACGCGCCCGAGCCGGTGGTCGAGATGGCACCGGAGGACGCCGCCCGGCAGGGGCTGGCCGAGGGCGACCTGGCGCTTGTCTCGAGCCGCCACGGCTTCGCGCGCGCCCGGGTCGGGCTGTCGAAGGGCCAGAAGCCGGGCACCGCCTTCCTGCCGATGCACTGGAGCGGGTCGTTCGCCGCGCAGTCCGGCGCGGGTTCGCTCTCCTCGCCGCTGACCGACCCTCATTCCGGCCAGCCGGGACTGAAGAACGTGCCGGTCGCGATCCGCCGCGAGGCGGTGGCCTGGACCGGCGTGCTGATGACCCGCCGCGACCTGCGGCCGACCGGCTTCGTCCACTGGAGCCGCAGGCCAGTCGAGGGCGGCTGGGTCTACGAGCTGTGCGGGACGGAGACGCCGGACCAGGGCATCCTCCTGGCGCGGAGCCTGCTCGGTGCGGTCGCGCGGGACCAGCTGGTGGAATATACCGACCGGCGCGGCCTGACCTACCGCGCGGCGATGCTGGATCCCGTCGGCGCGCTCGCGGAGGCGCTGCTGGTCGCGCCGCCGGGCCAGGTGCCTGCGCGCGACTGGCTGGTGTCGCTGCTCGCCTCGCGCGCACCGCTGCGACCGACCGAGCGCATGGCGCTGCTGTCGGGCCGCTCGCCGGTGCCGATGCCGGCCGTCGGCCGCATCGTCTGCTCCTGCCACACGGTCGGCGTCGACCAGATCGCCGCGGCGGTGGCGGGCGGCTGCCGCAGTCTCGAAGCGGTCGGCGACGCCACCCGCGCGGGCACCAATTGCGGCTCGTGCCGCTCCGAAATCAGGACCATCATCGATGACGCCCGTCTCCAGGCCGCGGAATGACACCCCCTCGCGCATCGGGGCGCTGAGCGTCCTGCCGGTCTTCCTCGACCTCGCGGGGAAGCGCGCGGTGGTGGCCGGCGGCAGTGCGGCGGCGGCCTGGAAGGCGGAGCTGCTCTGCGCGGCGGGCGCGGAGGTCGAGGTCTTCGCAGCACCGGAGAGCCTCGGCAAGGAGATGGCGGCGCTGACCGCACGCGAGCCGACGCTGACGCTTTCGGCGCGCGTCTGGCGGGCGGGCGATCTGGCCGATGCCGCCGTCGCCATCGCGGATGCGGGCTCGGACGAGGACGCCACGGCCTTCGCCATGGCGGCGCGTGCCGCGGGCGTCCCCTGCAACGTCATCGACCGGCCCGACCATTGCCAGTTCCAGTTCGGCACCATCGTCAACCGATCGCCGGTGGTGGTGGGCATCTCCACGTCCGGCGCGGCGCCGATCCTCGGCCAGGCCATCCGCCGACGCATCGAGACGCTGCTGCCGCCGTCGCTCGCCGCCTGGGCGGCGCTCGCCCTGCGCCTGCGCGACCGCGTCGCCCAGAGCTGGCAGCCGGGGCCGGCGCGGCGGGCGTTCTGGGAGCGCTTCGTCGACCGCGCCTTCGGACCTGCACCCGATGCGCAGGCCGCCGATGCGCTGTTCAGCGCTGCCACGGACGGCGACCGCCGCGGCCATGTCAGCTTCGTCGGCGCCGGTCCGGGCGACGGCGAACTGCTGACGCTGAAGGCCGTGCGCGCGCTGCAGGCCGCCGACGTCGTCCTGTTCGACGATCTCGTGTCCGACGAGGTGCTCGAGCTCGCGCGGCGCGAAGCCAAGCGCATCCTCGTGGGGAAACGGGCCGGCCGCCCGGGCTGCAAGCAGCACGAGATCAACGACATGATGATCTCGCTGGCGAAAGCCGGGCGGCGGGTGGTGCGGCTGAAATCCGGGGATCCGATGATCTTCGGCCGCGCCGGCGAGGAGATCGCGGCTCTGGAAGCGGAAGGCATCGGCTACGACGTGGTGCCGGGCGTGACCGCGGGGCTGGCGATGGCGGCGAGGCTCGGCGTCTCGCTGACGCATCGCGACCACGCGCAGTCGGTGCGCTTCGTCACCGGCCATTCGAAGTCCGGCGGGCTTCCCCGGGACGTCGACTGGCGCGCGATCGCGGACCGGACGGCGACGACGATCTTCTACATGGGCGGCCGCACGGCGGCATCGATCTCCGCAACCCTGATGGCGCACGGCATGCCGGCCGACACGCCGGCCGTCGTCGGGATGGACATCGGCCGGACCGGCGAGGCGATCCACCGGACCGACCTCGCCGGGCTGCCCGCTGTCGCCGCAGCGGCCGGCGCGGGGCAGGCCGTGCTGATCGGCATCGGGAGCGTGTTCGCCCGCAAGTCGGCCTCGGCGCGCCGGGGGACGCCGGCCGGCGCGGCGGAGGCGTGGACGCGCCTCACGCCGCGGGCCGCTGCCGCAGCGGGCTGAGACCGTGGCGGCCGGGCGGCGCGAGCCGCGTCAGCCCCAGGATCGGTCGGTTGCCTGGCTTGCGCGCCGTGCCAGAAGGTCGGGGCCGAGAGCGGAAAGATCCGGCGCGCCGAGCAGGACCAGCGTTCGGGTCAGATCGTCCCTGAACAAGGAAAGGCACCGGTCGACGCCGGCCTCGCCATCGGCAGCCAGGGCGTAGAGCGCGGCGCGGCCGAGGCCTGCCATCCGCGCGCCGAGACAGAGGCCCTTGATCACCTCCTCGCCGCAGCGGATGCCGCCGTCGAAGAAGACCGGAATGTCGAGCCGTGCAGCGGCCGCCTCGACCGTCTCGAAGCCGGTGACCGCACCGTCGACCTGCCGGCCGCCATGGTTGGACATCACGACCGCGTCGACGCCGATGGCGGCGCAGGCGGCCGCGTCGTCGGCGCGCAGCAGCCCCTTGACGATCAGCGGTCGGGGCCAGAGATCACGCAGCCATCTGAGCGCCTCGAAATCGAAGCCGGCATCCATGCGGCGGCTGAGCAGGGCCGCCTGCGCCTCGAGGTTCATGGCGCCGTCGGCCTCCATGTTGCGCATCCGCGGCGCGCCGTTGCGCAAGTAGGCGAGGCTCCAGCCCGGCCGCAGCGCGCCGTCGAGGACCAGCTTCGGCGTGACTTTCACGGGGACGGAAAAGCCGTTGCGGATGTCCCGCTCGCGATAGCCGTTGACCGGCACGTCGACGGTGAGGATCAGGGCGGCGTAGTCGGCGGCGAGCGCGCGTTCGACCAGCGACCGGGCGAGATCGCGCTGGATGACGTAGAGCTGGAACCACTTCTCGCCGTCGCCGGCCCGCGCGGCGTCCTCGATGCTCATGTTGGCGGCCGTGGACAGGGCGAAGGGGATGCCGGCCCGCGCCGCCGCACGGGCGAGCATCGCGTCGCCGTCATGCCGAAGCATTCCGTTCAGCCCGGTGGGCGACAGGTAGACGGGCATGGCATGCGACCGGCCCCAGAGCGACACGGCCGTGGACGGACGGCTGACGTCGACGAGGCGGCGCGGCAGGAAGCCGAATTCGCCATAGGCTTCGCGGTTGCGCTTCAGGCCGGCCTCGGACCCGGCTCCGCCCTCCAGATAGTCGAAGACGAAGCGCGGCAGGCGGCGCGCGGCGCTCCTGCGGAAATCGGCGACAGAGACGTGCTGGGCGGTCATTTCCCCTCCTGACTGGCGCGGCTTCCCCGGTGCGGACCGCCGCCTATCCGGCCGGACGTCGCGCGTCCGCGGCAGCCATAGCATGCCCGCGAGCGGGCCGGCGCGTCCGACCCGGCATTGACGCGCTTCCGGATCGTAAGCATACATATCATACGGGTTCCGCAGCCATCTCGACGGCAACGGGTCCTGCCGACGATGCAAGGAGGTGCATCCCGTCTCCACGTCCCGACACATTCTGCCCGCACGCCCCTGACGGCGGAAGCCGTGCGCGGCCGTTTCGCGGCACGGATGCCCGCCTGCCGACCACCACCCATACCCGACTGGAAAGACTCCGAAATGCCGCAACGCCTGTTCAGCTCTCCCGACTATCCGACCGTGCCGACCGCCGACGGCGCGCTCTATCCGGTCCACCGCATCTTCTGCGTGGGCCGCAACTATGCCGAACATGCCAAGGAGATGGGCTATGAGGTGGACCGCGAGGCGCCGTTCTATTTCCTGAAAGACGCGCAGGCGATCGTGCACACGGGAGCAACGATCCCCTACCCGCCAGGCACCGAGAACTACCACTACGAGATGGAGTTCGTGATCGCGATCGGCGCTCCGGCGTTCCGGGCGACGGACGACGAGGCGGCCGCCGCGATCTGGGGCTATGGCTGCGGGCTCGACATGACCCGCCGCGACCTGCAGCTGTCCTCCCGCGCCAAGCAGCGCCCGTGGGACCTGGGCAAGAACTTCGAGCAGTCGGCCGTGATCGCGCCGCTGACGCCTGCGGCAGCCTTCGGCGCAGCGGGACCGCAGCGCATCATGCTTTCCGTCAACGGCGAGACCAAGCAGGACGCGCGTCTGGCCGACCTCGTCTGGTCGCCGGTCGAGCTGGTGGTGCACCTGTCGCGCTTCTATCATCTCGCGCCGGGCGACCTGATCTACACCGGCACGCCGGCCGGCGTGGGGCCGGTGGTGGCCGGCGACGTCATCCATGGGGAGATCGACGGGCTGGCGCCGGTGGACCTCGTCATCGGAGCCGCGCAATGAAGTATTACGGCTATTTCCGCTCCTCGGCGGCCTACCGGCTGCGGATCGCGTTCGGGCTGAAGGGGCTTTCGCCGGATTTCATCCCGATCCACCTCACCCGCGACGGCGGGCAGCAGAAGCAGGAGGCCTATCGGTCCGTGAACCCGCAGGGGCTGGTTCCCTCGCTGGTGACCGACGGCGGCGACGTGCTGACGCAGTCGCTCGCCATCCTGGAGTGGCTGGACGAGACGGTGCCGGAGGCACCGCTTCTGCCGGCCGATCCGGCCGGCCGCGCGCGGGTCCGCGCCTTCGCCGACGTCATCTGCTGCGACATCCATCCGCTGCAGAATCTGCGGGTGCTGCAATACCTGCGCACGGAGTACGGGCAGGACCAGGCCGGTGTGGAAGCCTGGTGCCGGCGGTGGCTCTCGGACGGGCTCGCCGCCTGCGAGGCGCTGGTGGCGCGGGGCGGCGAACACCGGTTCTGCTTCGGCGAGACGCCGGGGCTCGCCGACGTCTGCCTGGTGCCGCAGCTGTTCTCGGCCGACCGTTTCGGCGTCGATCTCGGCGCGATGCCGCATCTGCGCGCGGTGCGGGCGGAATGCGAGGCGCTGCCGGCCTTCGCAGCCGCGCATCCGTCGCGGCAGCCCGACACGGAGGCCTGAACGACCGGCCTGCCGGCCCGGCAGCTCAGTGCTTGTCCTGGCGCAGGTAGACCCGGCCGAGGAAGGACGGCTCGCCCGAGGCGCGGCCGGCCATCGCGCTCGCCACCAGGACGGCGAGCGTCAGCAGGTAGGGCAGCATCATCGCGAGATAGACCGGGATGTCGGCGCCGATCGCCTGCAGGCGCGGGACGAGGGCGTCGGCGCTGCCGAAGACGAGGGCGCCGACGAGCGCGCGCGCGGGGTTCCAGCGCGCGAAGATGACGAGCGCGACGGCGACCCAGCCGCGCGCGGCGACCATGCCCTCAACCCAGACATGGCTGGTGGCGACGCAGAGATAGGCGCCGGCCAGCCCGCAGAGCAGGCCCGAGACGAGCACCGCGCCGAACTGCGCGACCTGGACGTCGATGCCGGCGACGTCGGCGGCGGCCGGGTTCTCGCCCACCGCGCGCAGCCGGAGCCCGCTGCCGCTCCGCATCAGCCACCACCACAGGAGCGCGACGAGGACCGGCATGGCGAGCGTGACGGGATCCTGCACCGCGAGGATGCGGCCGAGTGCCGAGCTTCGCTCGATGCCGAACAGCTCGCCGAAATTGGCGATGCCGGGAAAGGTCTTCTGCATGTAGGGGCGGCCGACGACGCCGGTGACGCCGAGCCCGATCGCGACGACGGCGAGGCCCGACAGCGTGTGGTCGGCGCGCATGACCACCGTGGCGATGCCGAACAGCAGGGCGAGCGCGGTGCCCGCGGCGGCGCCGGCCGCGAGGGCCGCCCATGGATCGAAACCCGACAGGACGGCGACGGCCCCGGTCATGGCGCCCACCGCCATCAGGCCCTCGGCGCCGAGGTTGAGGATGCCGGCCCGCTCGCAGACGATGAGGCCGAGGCTGGCGAGCAGCAGCGGCGTCGCGTAGCTCGGGACGATGGCGATCCAGCCGACCAGGAAATCCATGCGACTTGCTCCCTCAGCCCGGCCGGCTCAACGAATAGGTGCTGAAGAACTGCGCCATGAGGATGGAGATCAGCACGGTTCCCTGCACCAGCACGATCATGCCTTCGGAGATGCCGTAGAACACCTTGAGCACGCTGCCGGCGGTGAAGACGGCCCCCAGCGCCAGCGACACGACGACGACCCAGAGCGGTCTCGCCCGCGCGAGATAGGCGATGACGATGGCGCTGAAGAGATAGCCGCTGCCGACCGACTGGTTGAGCCGGTGCTCGGTGCCGGCCACGATGATCATGCCGGCGAGCCCGGACAGGGCTCCCGACAGGAGAACGAGGCCGACGATCGTGGCGGAGACCGGCAGACCGGTCGCGCGCGCGCCCTTCGGGTTGAGGCCGACGGCATCGGCGTAGAACCCGACGCGGGTGTGCCCGAGCATGAACCAGACGAGGACCGCTGCGATCATCACGACGAAGAGCCCGCCATGCAGCTGGCCCCAGCCGAGGGAGCCGAAGCGGGCGGCCTCCGCGAAGGCGGTCGTGACCGGGAAGCCGGTGGCGGGATCGCGCCAGGCGCCGAACAGGGCGTGCTGCACGAGAAGGAAGGCGACGCTGCCGAGAAGCAGCGTCGAGATCACCTCGCTGACGCCGAATCTGATCTTGAGAGCGAGCGGGAGGGCAATCCAGGCGGCGCCGACGACGGCGGACAGCAGCAGCATCGACGGGAGCCGCAACGCATCCGGACCGGTGCCGTCGATCCCGATCCAGGTGGCGGCCAGGGCGCCGAGCCAGAGCTGGCCCTCGACGCCGATGTTCCAGAACCGCACCCGCATGGCGACCGCCGAGGCCAGCCCGACGAGCACCAGCGGCAGCGCTGCCGTCAGCGTCTGGGCGAGGCCGTCCGAGGTGAGGAAGGTGGCGATCAGGAACTCGTCGACCAGCGCGCCCGCGGGAACGCCCGCCTGGACGAGCAGGGCCGCGGAGACGGCGAGACCGAAGGCCAGGCCGCCGGCATAGCAGAGGCTCGAGAGAAGGAGGCCGGGCGCCTGGCGGCGGACGAGGAAGGCGGCGTCAAGCATGGCCGGCCAGCAAGGCTCCGATCCATTCCGGGGTGACGTCGTCGATGCCGCGGCAGCCGGCGATGGCGCCGCGGTTCATGACGGCGACGCGGTGCGACAGCGACAGCACCTCCTGCAGGTCCTCCGAGATCAGCAGGCAGGCCGCGCCGGCCTCGACCGCCCGGCGGATGGCGGTGCGGACGAACTGCGTCGCCTTCATGTCGAGGCCACGCGAGGGCGAATGGGCGACGAGGACGGTCATGCCGGCGTCGAGCTCTCGCGCGAGCAGGACCTTCTGCGCGTTGCCGCCCGACAGAAGCCGGGTCCGGCGCGCCGGCGCGGCGCCGCGGATGTCGAAGGCGTCGATCGCGTCCGCCGCGGCCTGCCGCATGCGGGCACGGCGCAGCAACAGCGGCCCGCCGAACGCGCCCTCGGCGACGCGGCTCAGGGCCAGATTGTCGGCGATGGCGAAGTCGCGGATGAGGCCGCTGTCGAAGCGGTCGGAGGGAATGACGCGCAGCCCCGCGCGCCGCCGGTCGCGCGGCGAGGCGGTGGTGACGTCGCGTCCCGCGAGCAGAATCGTGCCCCCCTCAGGCCTCGCGAGGCCGATCAGGCAGGAGACCAGTTCCTCCTGGCCGTTGCCGCCGACGCCGGCCATGCCCAGCACCTCGCCGGCGCGAAGCTCGAAGCCGACCGCGGCGAGCCCCTGCCCCTGCGAACCGGCTGCAAGCGTCAGGTCCGAGACGGCGAGGCTGACGGCGCCGGGCGTCGAGGCCGGCCGGCCGCCGGTGACCAGCGTCTCGCCGACCATCAGCCGCGCGACCTCCGCCTCGTCGAGACCGGCGACCGCGGCCCCGGCGAGCACGGTGCGACCGTGGCGCATGATGGTGACGCGGTCGCAGAAGCCGGCGACCTCGCGGTACTTGTGGGTGATGAGCACGACGGCATGGCCCTGCCCCGCCAGCCGCCGCACGAAGGAGAGCAGCGCCTTCGCCTCCTCCTCGGTGAGAACCGCCGTCGGCTCGTCGAGGACGAGGATGCGCGCGCCGAGCAGGAGCACGCGGACGATCTCGGCGCGCTGCCGCTCCGCCGTCGACAGGTCTGCGACGATGCGGGCCGGATCGACCGGCAGGCCGATCTCGGCGGCCTTCGCCGCGACCGCGGCGCCGGCCTGCGCGACCGTGCGCACCGCGCCGCGGCGGCCGAGGCTCAGGAGCACGTTCTCGGCGACGCTGAAGCTCTCCACCAGACGGAAATGCTGGTGGACCATGCCGAGACCGGCGGCCGTCGCCTCCATGGGGCTGCGCGGGCTGGCGGCGACGCCATCGATCCTCTGCTCGCCTTCGTCCGCGGCATAGACGCCAGCGGCGACGTTCATCAGCGTGGACTTCCCGGCGCCGTTCTCGCCGACGATCGCATGCACCTCGCCCCAGGCGAGGGAAAAGCCGGCGTCGACGAGCGCCGGCCGCCCGTCGAACGCCTTGCCGATTCCCTCGAGATCGAGCGCCGGCGGCTCGCCGGGCGAACTGCGCTCGCGGGCCGCCATGTCGCCGGCCGCAGCGGTCATTGGGCGGCGGGCATGGTGCCGGTGATGCCTTCGACGAAATAGTCCATCGACCAGAGGGCGCCGTCGTCCAGCTTGTCGCCGGTCTCGACGGCGACGGTCCCGTCCTGCTTCTTCAGCGGCCCCTGGAAGGGATCGAGCGTGCCGGCGACGATGGCAAGCCTGGCGGCCTCGACCTTCGCCTTCGCCTCGTCGGAGACGGAGGGGCCGAAAGGCGCGAGTTCCACGACGCCGGCATCCATGCCCTCGAAGGCGCCGTATTCCTCCGGCTGCCAGGTGCCGTCGATGATCTCCCTGATCGTCGGCACCAGGTATTTTTCCCAGCGGAAGACGACGGAGGTCTGGATGGTCTTCGGCGCCGCGTGCGACATGTCGAGCTGGAAGCCGAAGGACGGAACGCCCGCCTTCTCGGCGACGTCGAGCGCCGAGGTCGCGGAGAGATTGGTGGCGAGCACGTCGGCATTGTGGTCGAGGATGGCCTGCGCCACCTGGCCCTCCTTCACCGGATCCCACCAGGAGTTGGTGAAGACGGCGACGGTCTCGATCGACGGATCGACGGAGCGGGCGCCGAGCGCGAAGCTGTTGATGTCCCAGTTGACGACGCTGACGGGGAAGCCGGCGAGGATGCCGATCTTCTTCGTCTTCGTCGCCTGGCCGGCGGCGACGCCGGCGAGATACCAGCCCTGGTAGGTGCGGGCGTAGAAGCTCTCCATGTTGGGACCGTTCTCGGTGCCCGAGGCGCTGAGGAAGGCGACATTGGGATAGGCCTTGGCGGCCTCGGCCATCGGCACGCTGTAGCCATAGGTGGTGCCGACGATGATGTTGAAGCCGCGCTTCACGTAGAGGTCGATGGCGGCGCGGAGCTTTGTGGCCTCTTCGGGAATGTTCTCCGTCACCGCGACCTCGAGACCGAGCTGCTCCTCCACGGCCTTGCGGCCGGCTTCCAGCGCCTCGTTCCAGCCACCGTCGAGTGCGGCGCTGCCGTAGATGAAGGCGACCTTGGGCGGGCCGTCGAGGGTGAAGGCGAAGGCGGCGGTGGAGGCGAGAAGCGCCGCGGCGAGGGCCGCGAGACCGGTGAGCCCGGTCCGTCCGGAAGCGATGTTCGTCATGTCGAGTTCCCCTGTCTGGTCTTGTTTCGGCAAGCTTCCCATGGCGGCGCGCCGCGCTCGCACCACGGCGAAGCGTCGCTGCCGACCTCGGGAACCGGCTCTTCCTGCAAGAGTGGATTGGCCCCTTGTGCAGTGCATCAAAGCCGATTACCGTCGTCCATGCAATGAAAATAATCATGCCCAATAAACGGGCATATCGTACAGAATCATGGACGATCACGGGTGAACACGGAAGCGCTGGCCTCCTTCGTCAAGGTTGCGGAAATGCGGTCGCTGTCGGCTGCGGCAAAGCTCTACGGCCTGCCGAAATCGACGCTCAGCCTGCATGTACGGCAGCTTTCGGCCGACCTGAACGTGGAGCTGTTCGAGCGGTCCGGGCGCAGCATGCTCCTGACCGACGCCGGGCGGACGCTGCTCACCCATGCCCGCCAGATCCTCGGCAGCTGCGACGCAGCGCGGGCGGCGCTGACGGAACTCAGCGACGACGTGGCCGGGACGCTGCGCATCGGCGCCACGGGCGAGTTCGGCACCGCCTTCTACGCCCAGATGATGATCGCCTTCCGGAGGCTCTATCCGAAGGTGGAGATCGAGCTGACCTTCTTCTCGCCGCACGTGCTCTATGCCTCGGAAAGCTTCGACCAGCTGGACGCCGTGGTGTCGTGGGACGAGGGCGAGACCGAAGGCGAGACGCTGTGGACGGCGCGGTTCGCGCTGTTCGCCAGTCGGAGCTACCTCGACCGGGCCGGCACGCCCCGCACGCCAGCCGACCTCGCCGACCACCAGGGAATCGTCTACCGGACGCCGGCCGGGCTGCAGCACTGGCGGCTGCAGAAGGGAGCGGCGCAGGAGAGCATCCTGCCGCGGTCGAGCCTGATCGCCAATGAGTACTGGACGGTGAAGTATTTCGCCGCGGCCGGCGAAGGCATCGCCTACCTGCCGCGCTTCTTCACCGACATCGAATGCGAGCGCGGCCATCTCGTGCCGCTGCTCGCCGACTGGGAATCGGCGGAGAAGCGGGTGAGCATCCGGCTGACGCGGCCGCAGGCCGCCTCGCGCAAGATGGCGGCCTTCATGGACACCTGCCGCCGCTATTTCTCGCCCGGCTTCGAATTCGAGGGGCCGCGCTACTTCGTGGAGACCATCCACGATCCGCAACGACCAGAAGAGGGAACACGACCATGAAAGCAGTGGAAACGGGGAACGGCGTCCGCGTCCTCAAGGGGGGCGGGCTCGATCCGCAGCGCATCAGCTTCGACAGCATCCCGATCATCGATCTCGAGCCGATGTTCAGCGGCGACGCGGCGGCGAAGGAAAAGCTCGCTGCGGAGTTGCGCAAGGCCTGTACCGAGGTCGGCTTCCTCTACATCCGGAACCACCACGTGCCGAAGGCGGTGATCGACGAGACCTTCGCGGTGGCAGAGACCTACTTCGCGCTGCCCGACGACGTGAAGATGGCAAACCACGTGTCGAAGTCGAAGAACAACCGCGGCTATGCGGCGATGCTGGAGGAGAACACCGACCCGACGGGGCGCGGCGACCTGCACCAGTCCTTCGACATCGCGCTGGACGTGCCGGCCGACGATCCGGACGTGCTCGCCGGCAAGGTGCTCTACGGCCCCAACCAGTGGCCGGAAGGCCAGCCGGCGTTTCGCGCGGCGATGGAGGCCTACCATGCCGAGATGCTGAAGCTCAGCGGCCGGCTGCTGCACGCCTTCGCGCTGGCGCTGGGGCTGGACGAGACCTATTTCGACGGCATGGTGGACAAGCCGCTGGCGACGCTGCGGGTGCTGCATTATCCGCCGCAGTTCGGCGAGATCGACGACCGGCAGATCGGCATCGGCGCGCATTCCGACTACGAGTGCTTCACCATCCTGGCGCAGAAGGAGGGCATCTCGGCGCTGCAGGTGCTGAATGCGTCCGGCGAGTGGATCGCCGCCGACCCGATCCCCGGCTGCTTCGTGGTCAACATCGGCGACCAGATGGCGCGCTGGACGAACGATCTCTTCGCCTCCACCGTCCACCGGGCGATCAACCGCTCGGGCAAGGAGCGCTACTCGATCCCGTTCTTCTTCGGCCCCAACTACGACACGGTGGTGGAGGCGCTGCCGAGCTGCGTCGACGCGGATCACCCGGCCAAATACGCTCCGGTTACCTCCGGCGACTACGTCAACGGCCGCTTCGCGGCGACGTTCGCGCATTATGCGGAGGCGCAGAAGCAGGAGGCGGGAGCGACCTGAGGGGCGGGCGAACGAGGATCGCGGAAGGGGGCCGGCCGGGGGTCGGCTCCCCGCGCCTGGGAGAAGTGCGCAGAGCGGCGGTGCGGCGTGGCGGGCGTTCAACCGCTCCACCCGAGGGCGAGGCCGACGACTACCGCTAAGCGGCAAGCGCTTCCGCTCTCACCGTCGCGTGAACATGCCGTCGAACAGGGTTTTGTACGTGAATGGCGCGCCCGAAAGGATTCGAACCTCTGACCCCCAGATTCGTAGTCTGGTGCTCTATCCAGCTGAGCTACGGGCGCGCATCGGCGAATGGATCGCCGGTCGGGGACTGGACGGAACCGGTCGCCGAGCGAGTTGGTACCTAATGAAGCCGGCGGGGAAAAGCAAGCGGGTTCGGGGAAGTTTTTCGAGGACGGTGCGGCCGCATGTCGCCGCACCGGGCGCGCGGCGGGATGCCAGCGCGGGGACGGACAGCGGATGGCGCCGGACCGTGGGGAAACGCGCGGACAGCTGCCTCAATTCCTGGACGTCCGACTGTTTCCGATCCTGCTTCCCCTGGATCACGTAAACTGCCCCCGCATTTCAGAGGCCTCGACGGGGCTCCCCGCGCGAGGGGCGCGGCGGGCCGGGACATGCGCTCGCCGACCGGGCGATGGGTGCGCGGCTTGCCGGATCAGGCTTCGCGGGCGGGGCGGTGGAGGGTGCGGCGGGCGTCCTTCAGGCTGACGGGCTGGTCGGGGATGGCGATGGCGAAGACCGTGCGGCCGCCGATGCTCTCGACGAGATCGATGGTGCCGCCATGGGCCCGCACGAGCTCGTGGGCGATGGCGAGGCCGAGGCCGGTGCCGCCGCTGCGCGCGGCGCCGCGGAACGCCGCGAAGAGGTTCTCGCGCGCCTTGGCCGGAAGACCGGGTCCGGTGTCCTCGACGAAGATGCGCGTGACCGATCCCTGGCGGTCGGCCGAAACGGTGAGGCGCCGGACGACGGCGTCGTCCATGTCGGCCGACATGGCCTGCACGGCGTTGCGGGCGAGGTTGGTGAGGATGCGGAACAGCTGCTCGGAATCGGCGTCGACCTCGAGATCGGGATCGACGGCGTTGACGCATTCGACCGCGCCCGACGCGTCGAGGCCGAGCATCGAAAAGACGTCGTCGACGAGGCGCGAGAGCCGGAGGATGCGCCGCGCCGGCGGCGGCTCCTGCGCCCGGCCATAGGCCAGCACGCCCTCGGTATAGCTGACGGCGCGGTCGATGGCACGGAGCAGCTTGGGCGCGATCATCTGCACCGATGGGTCGTCGACCGATTGCAGGCGGTCCGACATCAGCTGCGCGGAGGCGAGGATGTTGCGCATGTCGTGGTTGATCTTGGAGACCGCGAGGCCGAGGTCGGCGAGATGCTTCTGTTCGCCGAGCGTGCGCTGAAGCTGCGCCTGCATGAGCGACAGTCCCTGCTCGGCCACGCCGAGCTCGTCGCGCCGGCCGCCGGGGCGCAGCACGCGCGTCGGATCGTCGGGCGCGGCGGCGAAGGCCACCATCGAGTTCCGCAGCGCGCGGATGGGCTTGATCATGATGGTGTGGATGGCGAAGAAGACGAGGCCGGCGGTGATGAGCGAGATCAGCAGCGACAGGATCGCCACGTTGCGCGCATAGACCAGCATGGCGTTGCGCAGTCCCTTGTCGGGGATGATCAGCTCGAACTCCATCTCGCTCTCGCCGACGCGGCCGAAGACCCGCAGCATCCGGTCGCCGCCCGACACCAGCGTGTCGAGGGCGCCGAGCATGGCGGGCAGCGGCCCCACCTTCATCGGCTGGATGTGCTCGTCGACCTGCGGCGGCATGTCGGAGACGACGAGGAGGCTGGAGATGCCTCCGGTGCGCACCGCGATGGCCTTGGCGCCCAGCGCCATCAGCACGTCCTCGCGCAGGCTCGGCGACAGTTCGCCGGCCTCGCCCTGGACCAGCACGACGCTGGCCGCGGCAGCGGTTGCCAGCCGCTCCTCCAGCCAGCGCAGGCGGAAATTGGCGATCGACGGGATGAAGATCAGGACTTCGGCGATCATGACGAAGAGGATCGTGAGGCCGAGCAGCTTGGTGGAGAGTCTGCGGGGCCACGGAACGGCGCCGAAATCGGCCTTCGCCGCCGCCCCGCCCCTCTCGTCGCCCTTGCCGACGGCCATTCCCGATGCCTCCGCGTCGCCGCCCCGAAGCGGCCGATCACGAACCTGCATCAGCCGAAGAGCCGCAGGAAGCCGATCAGACGCCGCACCAGCGGCTTGCGCGCCGCACTGCCAAAGTAGGACATCGCGGCGCGTTTGCCAATTTCGCTCATGGTCGGGTAGGGAGGCACGTAACCGGCGACGTCGCGGACGGAGAGCTTCTTCGACACCGCCAGCGCCCAGAGGTTGATCATCTCGCCGGCATTCGCTCCGACGATCGAGGCGCCGAGGATGCGGCCGCGCGCGTCGGTCACGAGCTTGATGAAACCCGTCGTGGCGCGCTCCGCCTGGGCGCGGTCGTTCTCGGCATAGGTCCAGCGCAGCACGTGGAAGCGCCCGCCGCGCTTCTTCGCCTCCGCCTCCGTCAGGCCGACATGGGCGAGTTCCGGATCGGTGAAGGTGACCCAGGGAATGACGTCGCGGTTCTCGGCGGCGCGCAGCCGGAACAGGATGGCGCGGATGGCGAGGCCCGCGTGGTAGCCGGCGACATGGGTGAACTGCAGCCCGCCCGCGACGTCGCCGATGGCATAGACGCGGCGGTTGGTGGTGCGCATCGCCGGCGTCACCTTGATGCCGCGCCGGTCGTAGGCGATACCGGCCTCGTCGAGCCCCAGGCCGGCGACGTTGGCCGCGCGGCCGGCGGCGACCAGCAGATGGGTGCCTTCGACCGTGTCGGGACCATCTTCGCCCTCCACGCGCAGGCGCACGCCGCCGGTTTCCGGCCTCTCGACGCCGACGACCTTCGTCTTCTCGCGGATGACCACGCCTTCGGCGCGCAGCCTCTCCAGGACGACGGCGGTGAGCTCGGGATCGTCCTTGCCGAGCGCCGACGCGCCTTCCACCACCGTGACCTCGGCCCCGAGCCTTCGGTGCGCCTGGGCGAGTTCCATGCCGATCGGGCCGCCGCCGATGACGACGAGATGGCCAGGCCGTTCGACGCGGTCGAAGATGGTCTCGTTGGTGAAGTGTTCGACCTGGTCGAGGCCGGGGATCGGCGGCACCAGCGGCGAGGAGCCGGTGGCCACGACGAAGCGGCGCGCGCGGATTTCGTAGTCGCCGGCCACCACGGTGTCGGCGTCCCTGAAGCGCGCGGCGTCCTGGATGACGCGGACGCCGAGGCCGGTGAAGCGTTCGACGCTGTCATGCGGCGCGATGGCGGCGATCACGGCGTGGATGTGGTCGTGGACGGCGGAGAAATCGACCGCCGGCTCGACGGGCGCGATGCCGAAGGCGGCGGAATGGCGCATGTGATGGGCGTGCTTGGCCGCGGCGATCATCGCCTTGGAGGGAACGCAGCCATAGTTCAGGCAGTCGCCGCCCATCCGGCCCTTCTCGATCAGCACGACGGGCACGCCGAAGGCGGCTGCCGCGGCCGCCACGGACAGACCGCCGGAACCGCCGCCGATGACGCAGATGTCTGGTTCGAGGATCGTCGTCATGATGGCCTTCCGCGGTCGCTCAATCGGCCGCCCGGTTGCGATATGCCCTGATTGCCGTCGGGATCGCCGCAACGAGGGCGAGCGCGGCGAAAGCGATCGTGATCTGCGGCGTCACCAGATCGCCGAGCGAGATGGCGCGGCCGGATTCGCGGGCGGCGTCCAGCACGCTGTCGAGACCGGTTCCGAGATAGGCGTAGGCGAAAGTCCCGGGCAGGATGCCGATGAAGGTGGCGGCGACGTAGGTGCGGACCGGCACGCTGAACAGCGCGGGCGCGATGTTGATGACCCAGAAGGGGAAGACCGGCGCCAGCCGCAGGACGAGGAGGTAGCCGAACGCATCCTTCTCGAACCCCTCCGCGAGGCGCGCGACCCGTTCGCCGAGCTTGCGGTGCAGGACGTCGCCGAAGGCGCTGCGCGCGGCCAGGAACAGCGCCGTGGCGCCGAGGGTCGCCGCCAGGGCCACGACGACGCCGGCGACCGCCCAGCCGAAGAACAGGCCCGCGACGATGGTCAGCACCGAGGCCGCCGGGAAGGAGAAGGCCGTCGCCAGCACGTAGACGACGAACAGGCCGGCGAGCGCGAGCGCGTAGTTGGACTCGATGAAGCCGCCGAGATCGGCGCGGCTCTCGGCCAGATAGGACAGCGACAGGAAGCGGTGCCAGCCCATGGCATAGCCGAAGCAGAGCCCGAGCAGGATGACGCCGAGCGGCAGGAAGCGCAGGAGGGTCCTGCCTGCACCCTTTTCCTTTTCTGGAATGGCCCTGTCGGCCATCGTCACACTCCGGTTCATCGCCCCTGCTCCACCGTAGCGGTCCGCGGGCCGTTGTCGAACGGTCTGCGCCCGCAAACCTCCTGACCGTGGCTCCGGGTCCGTCTCGCACCCGGCGGCAGGTTCCTCCAAGGACATGAGCCATCGCGGGCGCTGCCACAAGCACCGGTCGTGCGACCTCACCGGCAATTGACGCGCCCTGCCGCCACGCTCACCCCTTCGTGACAGCCGTCGGGCGCCGGAACGGCCAGCCGGCCGGATTTGACTCCGGGCGCCGACCTGCCTATAAGCCGCGCACGTTCGGGTCCACGGCCCGGCGCGGCATTTGCCGTGTCCGTGACCCTTGCGCCAGCTCCTGCTCGACAGAGTTCAGAATCAAGAAGGGCCGCACTCCGCGGTATCAAAAGAAATGAAGCGCACCTACCAACCCTCCAAGCTCGTCCGCAAGCGCCGGCACGGCTTCCGTGCCCGCATGGCGACCAAGGGCGGCCGCGGCGTCGTCGCAGCCCGCCGCAACCGCGGCCGCAAGCGGCTGTCGGCATAGCCGAAACCGGCCGCACCGCGATGTCGAGCGTCGCCGAGAGCGGACGCCCGCCCGTGCGGCTGAAGAAACGCGCGGATTTCGTCGCAACCCAGCGCGGCGAGAAGCGACGCGGACGGCTGTTTCTGCTGGAAGTCCGGGACCGTGGGGATGCCGATGCGCCCCGCGTCGGGTTCACCGTGACCAAGAAGACGGGAAATTCCGTCGTCCGGAACCGGGTCCGCCGCCGCCTCAAGGAGGCGGTGCGCGTGCATGCCGCTGGTGACATGGCGTCCGGCAAGGATTATGTGATCGTCGGGCGTCGCGAGATCCTCGCCGCCCCTTTCGAGGCCTTGAAGGCCGAGCTTTCCCGACGAATTCGCGGAACCGCCCCTGATGGAAAACAACCGTAACTTCTTCATCACGATCGCCCTGTCGATCCTGATCCTGACGGTGTGGCAGGTGTTCTACATGAACCCGCGCATCGAACGGGACCGGGAGGTTGCCCGCATCGAGCAGGAGCGCCTGGCCCAGGAAGAGGCGGCGAAGACGCCGGGCGGAGAAGGGGCAGCGATCCCCGGCGCGCCGGCCGGCGCCGCTCCGGGCGTGCCGGGGGCCAATGTCCCGGGCGGCGGCGCGGCCGCGGGCGCGGCCGACCGAGACGGCATCCTGGCGGCCGGCGGCCGCGTGCGCATCGACACGCCGAGCCTGACGGGCTCGATCAACCTCACCGGCGCGCGGATCGACGACCTGCTGCTCAAGGACTACCGGGTGACGGTCGAGAAGGACTCGCCGATCATCGACCTCCTGAACCCCGCCGCCCTGCCCACCGGCTATTTCGCCGAGATCGGCTATACGGGCGGCGCGACGCCGCAGGACTTTCCCGGACCCGACGCAGTGTGGAGCGTCGAGGGCCAGCCGGTGCTCACCCCCGACAGCCCGGTGACGCTGACCTATGAAAGCCCGGCCGGCCTCGTCTTCAAGCGGACGGTGGCGGTGGATCGCGACTACATGTTCACCTTCACCGATGCCATCGCCAATCAGGGCGGAGAGGCGGTGACGCTGGCCAATTACGGTCGGGTCACCCGCTTCTCCAAGCCCAGCCATGCCAGCATCTACGTGCTGCACGAGGGGTTGATCGGCGTCACCGGAACCGAGGGGCTGCAGGAGATCAAGTACTCCACCATCGAGGAGGATCTGACGATCACCCCCTCGAAATCGAGCGACGGCTGGCTCGGCATCACCGACAAGTACTGGGCCGTGGCGCTGGTGCCGCAGGCCGGCCAGGCGTTCCAGCCGCGCTACACCTATCTGACCGACCAGCGCGCACGCTATCAGGCCGACTACCTGACCGACGCGATCACCCTGGCGCCGGGCGCCACGCAGACCGTCGAGACCAAGCTGTTCGCCGGCGCCAAGGAAGTGGCGCTGATCAACGGCTACGAGGAGCGCGAGCAGATCCGCCGCTTCGACCTCCTGATCGACTGGGGATGGTTCTACTTCATCACCAAGCCGATGTTCTGGCTGATCGATTCGCTGTTCCGGGTGCTCGGCAATTTCGGCCTGGCGATCCTCGCCACGACGGTCGTGGTCAAGGCGATCTTCTTTCCTCTCGCCAACAAGTCCTACAAGTCGATGGCGAACATGAAGAAGGTTCAGCCGAAGCTGCTCGAGATCCGCGAGAAGTACGCGGACGACAAGATGAAGCAGCAGCAGGCCATGATGGAGCTCTACAAGACGGAGAAGATCAACCCGATCGCCGGCTGCTGGCCGATCCTGATCCAGATCCCGGTCTTCTTCGCGCTCTACAAGGTGCTGTACGTGACGATCGAGATGCGGCACGCGCCGTTCTTCGGCTGGATCCAGGATCTGGCGGCACCGGATCCGACCTCGATCTTCAACCTGTTCGGGCTGCTGCCCTACGACGTGCCGTCCTTCCTGATGATCGGCGTCTGGCCGCTGATCATGGGCGTGACCATGTTCCTGCAGATGCGCATGAACCCGACCCCCCCGGACCCGACGCAGGCGATGATCTTCAACTGGATGCCGGTGGTGTTCACCTTTATGCTGGCGACCTTCCCGGCGGGCCTCGTGATCTACTGGGCCTGGAACAACTCGCTGTCGATCCTGCAGCAGGGCATCATCATGAAGCGCCAGGGCGCCAAGATCGAGCTCTGGGACAATCTGGCGGGGCTGTTCAAGAAGAAACCGAAACAGCCGGCCGAGTAGGCCCCGGCCGCTACCTTCCGGGCCCGCCTCGTGCGGGCCCTTCGCGTTTCCAGACCCGTCAAGGAGGGCGGCATGCACGGACCCGATCCTCTCGACCCGCATCCGATGCACGGCTTTCCACGCGTCGGCTTCCTGAAGCCGCTCGTCGATCGCCCCAACATCGAGATCGGCGACTACACCTATTACGACGATCCGGCCGGCCCGGAGCATTTCGCCGAGAAATGCGTGCTCCACCATTACGACTTCGTCGGAGACCGGCTGGTGATCGGCCGCTTCTGCGCCATCGCGGAAGGCGTCACCTTCATCATGAACGGGGCCAACCACGCGACCGGCGGGTTCTCGACCTACCCGTTCAACATCTTCGGCCGGGGCTGGGAGGCGGGGTTCGATCCGCAGACCTGGGCCGACGAGATGCGCGGCGACACGCGCGTCGGCAACGACGTCTGGATCGGGATGGAGGCGACGATCCTGCCCGGCGTGACGATCGGCGACGGCGCGATCGTGGCGGCGAAGGCCGTCGTCAGCGCCGACGTGCCGCCATACGCCGTCGTGGCCGGCAATCCGGCGCGGGTGGTCAGGATGCGCTTCGACGACGACACGATCGGGCGGCTCCTCGCCGTCGCCTGGTGGAACTGGCCTGCGGAGCGCGTCACCCGGCATCTCGACGCGATCCGCGCGGCGGACATCGACAGGCTGGAACGCGCTGCGCAGGGCTCCTGACCGCCGGCCGTTGCAACGGCGGCGGCGACGGACTACGCCTGCGTCACAAGCCCCGGAAAGGGACCCGCATGACCTCTCCAAGCGCGCCGACGCCGCTCGAGACCGCACTCTTCGCCAAGCCCTGGGTGTTCATCCGCGGCGTGCCGTCGATGCAATTCCTGCCGCCGGAGGGTCCGCCGGAAATCGCCTTCGCCGGCCGTTCCAACGTCGGCAAGTCGTCTCTGATCAACGCCCTGGTGGGCCAGAAGGGGCTGGCGCGCACCTCCAACACGCCGGGCCGGACGCAGGAGCTCAACTATTTCGTTCCCGACGGCCATTCGGGCACGGATGGCGATCTGCCGCCGATGGCGCTGGTGGACATGCCCGGCTACGGCTACGCCCAGGCCCCGAAGGACCTCGTGGACGCCTGGACCACCCTCGTCTTCGACTATCTGCGCGGCCGGGTGACGCTGAAGCGCGTCTATCTGCTGATCGATGCACGGCACGGCATCAAGGCGATCGACGGCGAAGTGATGGGACTGCTCGACAAGGCGGCCGTCTCCTACCAGGTGGTGCTGACCAAGGCCGACAAGATCAAGCCGCCGGCCGTGGCGAGGCTGATCGGCGAGACGCTGGAGAAGATCCGCAGGCGGCCTGCCGCCTATCCGGAAGTGATCGCCACCTCCTCGGAGAAGAGCGCGGGTCTGGACGACCTTCGCGGCGCCATCATCCGCGCCGTCACGGGCCGCTGACGGCGCCACCGGCGAGCGGAAGCCGAAAGCGGACGCAGAGCCCGCCCGTCGGCATCTGCGAGAAGTCGAGGGTCGATCCGTAGGCGGACAGTATCTCGGACACGATGGCGAGGCCGAGGCCGGCGCCGCCACGCTCGTCGAGGCGCGCACCGCGCGCGATCATGCGCTGCATGGTCGCCGGATCGGCGCCCTCCCCGTCATCCGAAACCTCGACCAGAACGACGCCACCCGCGACGGAGGCAGCCACCCGGACCACGCTCAGCGCCGCGCGCGCGGCATTCTCCATCAGATTGCCGAACAGGTCGTGCAGATCGTGGTCGTCGACCGCCGTACAAAGTCCGGGGGCGAGGTCGATCTCGAAACGGATCGCCTCGCCGGCCGGCGTGCGCTGCAGGGTGCGCACGATCGCTTCGGCCACCGGGCGGACGGGCGCTCCCGCCGCGCCATCCGGCCGCATGCGGGCGCGGGCCATTTCGCGCTCGATGACCCGGCGCATGGCTTCGGCGGTCGAGGCGACGCTCTCGGCCAGGTCGGCCTGCCCGCCGGCGCGCAGCCGCTCCGCATCGCCGGCAAGGGCCGTGAGCGGCGTCTTCAGGCCATGCGCCAGGTCGGCGGCGCGGTTGCGCGCCCTCTCGGTCTCCTGCGCACGCTCGACCAGGAGCCCGTTGATCTCCGCTACCAGCGGCGCGATTTCAGCCGGGACCGCCTCCGGCAGGAGCGGCGCCTCTCCCGAACGGATGCGCCGCAGCCCACCCCGCACGCCGGCGAGAGGCGCGAGGCCCGCCTGCACCTGAAGCCAGGCGCCGGCGAGGATGACGAGGCCGAAGGCCGCGAGCGCCGGCAGGAGGTCGAGCGCGAAGCCGCGCTTCAGCGCGTCGAGTTCCGCGGTCGCGATGGCCACGGCGATGCGGACCTGACGGTCGCGACCGCCATCGCCGACGATGACGGTGGTCTCCCGCAGCAGCAGCGGTTCGCCATCCGGCGCGACCGCGCGCGCGAGCGTCGATCGGCCCGGCTCGACGGCCTGCGGCGCGACGTCCAGGGCAGCGTCCCAGAGCGAGACGGAACGCGCGGCGGGCGGCTCTCCCGGCTGCGACACCTGCCAGTAGCGCCCGGACAGCGGCGTGCGATAGGCGGGGTCCGACGGTTCGCGCGCCAGGGCGAGCGTGCCGTCCGCCGAAAACGCGACGTTGCCGGCGAGCACGGCGACGGTGCCATCCAGTTCCTGCGCGGCGCGCCGCTCGACGTGCCGGCCGAACAGGGTGACGAGGCCGAAGCCGGCGATCGCGAGCGCCAGTAGCACGCCGGCGAATGCGAGAAGCAGCAGTCTGAGCCGGATCGAACGCGGGTTCACGTCAGTCACCGCCGACGAGATAGCCGAAACCGCGCCGTGTCTCGATGAAGCCGCCGCCGAGCTTGCGCCTGACGCGGCCGACCAGCACTTCGACGGCGTTCGACTCGCGCTCGTAGTGCTCGGCCTGGAGGTGCTCGGCCAGTTCCTGCTGGGAGACCACGCGCCCCGCATTGTGCATCAGATAGGAGACCAGCCGATACTCCTGCGGCGACAGGGACAGAGCCGTGCCGCCGCGCGTGACCCGCATCTGACGGGGGTCGAGCACGACGTCGCCAATGGCGATCTCGGCGGCCGCATGACCACCGCGCCGGCGCAGGACCGCCCGCAGACGCGCCAGCAGTTCCTCCATCGCGAAAGGCTTCGGCAGGTAATCGTCGGCGCCCGCGTCGATACCCTCGACCCGCTCGCGCCAGGTGCCGCGCGCGGTGAGGATGAGCACCGGAAAGCCCCGGCCCTCGGCCCGCCAGCGCTTCAGCAGGCTCATGCCGTCGAGCCCGGGCAGGCCGAGATCGAGGACGACGGCGGCGTAGTCCTCCGTCGAGCCGCGAAACCAGGCGTCCTCTCCATCGCCGACCGCCTCGACGACGTAACCGGCGCCCGCGAGCGCCGACTGCACGTCCTGGCGGATTCGTCGGTCGTCCTCCACCAGCAGGATGCGCATCAGTCGTCCTCGTCCACGTCGAGGATGCGCCCCGTTCGCGCGTCCAGTTCCACCTCGACGACCCGGCCGTCCGGCCGCAGAATGCGGATCTCGTAGAGGACGCGGCCGTCGTCCTCGTCCAGTTCGGCCTCGACGATCTTGCCCGGATAGCGGTCCAGTGCCGTCCGGGCCAGGCGCGCGAAGGGCAGGAACTCGCCTGCGCGCGCGCCGCGCGAGGCCCGTTCGGCGTCGTCGCGGTCGTCGTCGGCGAAGGCCGGGCCCGGAAGGACCAGCAGCAGAAGGACGACGGCGGCGCGCAGGAACGGCATGTCCCGTCCTGCCGCACTGCGGATGACAGAACGCTGACAGCCGCGATCAGCCATCGGTCATGCCGGCTCTGCGAGAAGGGAGAGGCAGACGGCGGCACGGGGTCGCCGGACCGGAAAGGGAACCATCATGTCAGGAACAAGAACGTCGCTCGCCGCCATCGCCTTCCTCTCGCTCGCCGCAGGCCCGGCGCTTGCCGATGACGACCGGGACGACGATCGCTGCCGCGCCGGCAACACGGGCTGGATGAGCATCGCCGAGATCAACGAAAAGGCCAAGGCCGCGGGCTACACCGCCTTCGAGATCGAGCGCGACGACGGCTGCTACGAGATCAAGGGTACCGCGCAGGACGGCAGCTGGGTGAAGGTGAAGATGCACCCGTCGACGGGTGCCGTAGTGCAGACCCGCAGCCGCGACGACGACGACAATCGCGACGACGGCTGATCACGCCATCCAGACACGGGGAACGTCGCCGGACGGGTTCCGGCGACGTTGCGTTCAGGCAGCTGCCGCCGGCCGGAAGGTGAGCGACACACCGTTGATGCAGTGGCGCTTGCCGGTGGGCGGCGGGCCGTCGTCGAAGACGTGCCCGAAATGTCCGCCGCAGCGCCGGCAATGGACCTCGGTGCGCACCATGAAGAAGGACCGGTCGCTCTTGGTACCGACCGCGTCGGGAAGCGATTCCCAGAAGCTCGGCCATCCGGTTCCGGAATCGAACTTGGTTTCCGACGAGTAGGCGGGCAGATCGCAGCCGGCGCAATGAAACACGCCCTTGCGCTTCTCGTCGTTGAGGGGGCTGGTGAAGGCGCGCTCGGTGGCTTCCTCGCGCAGCACGGCATATTGCTGCGGGGACAGCATGGCGCGCCACTCGGCCTCGGTGCGGGTCACTTCGAAGTTGCCCTCGCTGCTGGCTCTGGCGTCCGTTCCGAAACCGAAGATACGCATCTGCGATACTCCTGTGACCGTCGCCGCCGCTGCAGCGACGGAGGTGGCGAGAAAGGTGCGACGTTTCATGGCGTTTCTCCTCTGCTGCGGGATGTAGGCTTTGCCGCGGTCACGGCAAAATCAACTCGGCTTGAAACCGTCGTCGATACGGATGCTCTCCCGCCTGAAAGAAACATCCCGCGCCGGTGAGGGCGCGGGATGCGGGCATGTGCCCCGGTCGATGAACCGCAATGCGGTCCGGATGCGCGCCGATCAGGAGGCCGGCAGCAGGACCTTGTCGATGACGTGGATGACGCCGTTCGACGCGTCGAGGTCCACCGCCGTGACCGTGGCGACGCCGCCGGCCGGATCGGTCAGGGTGACCTTGTCGCCGTCCAGCTTAGCCTGGAGCGTGCAGCCGCCCAGCGTCTCGACGTTCGCCGTGCCGCCGCCGTCGCTGATGAGCTTGGCGACCGCGGAGGACATGACCTCGGCACCGACCACGTGGCAGGTGAGGATCTTGGTGAGCTGATCCTTGTTCTCGGGCTTCAGGAGCGTATCGACGGTGCCGGCCGGCAGGGCGGCGAAGGCGTCGTTGACCGGAGCGAAGACGGTGAAGGGGCCGGGACCCGAAAGCGTCTCGGCAAGGCCGGCCGCCTGGACCGCGGCGACGAGGGTGGTGTGAGCCTCCGAACCGACGGCGATCTCGACGACGGTCTTGTCCTGAGCGAAGGCCGACGCGGAGAACGCGAGGGTGCCGGCGAGAAGAGTTGCGGTGAACATACGCATGAGCTTCAGTCTCCCTGATTGAACCACTCCGCCGTCGCTGGCGAAGCTGCGGGAGACACGAGACCGGCGGACGGGAAGTTTCACCTCGCTGCGATCACGAAAACGTCAGGATCGGGTGCAGGGCGCGCGTCGTCTTCAGATGTCGCGCAGATCGCCTGCGGCGACGACGGGGCCGGTCGGCTGGCCCGTCGGGGAACCACCCCGAGGCTCCAGGCTGATGGCGAAGACGGCGCCCTGCTCGATCTTCTCGCGCAGCGCCCGGTCGACCGCCAGATGAACCGTCGACCCGTCCGGGATGATGCCCAGGGAGGCCGGAGACTGGCCGTTCTCGATCACCCAGAGCTCGAAGTCGCGGCCGCCCTGGCGTTCGCCGGTGACGTGCGAAAGGCCGATGTCTGCCGTGCGGGCATCGTAGACGACGAAATAGTGCACGTCGCTCTCGCGCGGCGCGAGCGAGGCGACCAGCCGGGCCGCCTGCGGTTCCGGCGTTTCGATGACATAGGGGCGCGCCGCGAGGACCGCGACGGCGAGGACGGCTGCGGCAGCGAGGCTGCGCCAGACCGCGAGGCTGTTCCAGAAGCCGCCCGCGGGAGTCCCGGCGGCGGCGGAGGTCGCCGAAAACAGCCGCTCGTCGAGCGCGCGCTTCACGGAAGCCGGCGCCTCGACGGGCGCAAAACCGTCCTGCATGGGCGACAGGTCTTGTTCCCAGCGTTCCACGATGCGCGCGAAGGCGGGATCGCGCTCGATGCGGGACGCGATCGATCGACGCTCCTCGGCGGAGAGGGCGCCCACGACGTATTCGGCGGCGAGAATGTCGTCGCCACCGCCGTCCGCTTCGAAATCCCCGCTGCGCGTCATGCTTCGAGGCAATCCCTCAGTTTCAGCAGGCTGCGTCGCAGCCAGGTTCGCATCGTGTTGAGCGGCACGCCGAAGCGTTCCGCGAGTTCGGCATAGGACTCGCCCGTCAGATAGGCACCGCGCACGGCATCGGCGCGGTCCTTCTCCAGCGTCTCCATGCACTGGAAGATACGCACCCGTTCGCTCCCCGCAAGGGCCAGCGCCTCCGGTCCCGGGCGCGGATCGGCGACGTCGGCCGCCTCGTCGAGATCGGCAGCCGCAGCCTTGCGGGCCCTGATGCGGTCGATGGCATGGTTGCGCGCGATCGCGACCAGCCAGGAAATCGGGCTGAGATCGGACACCGCGAAGCGATCGGCCTTGGTCCAGATCTTGACGTACACTTCCTGCAGCGCCTCTTCCGCCTCGGGCCGATCGCGGAGGATACGAAGGCAGACTCCGAAAAGTTTCGCGCTGGTCTGGCGGTAGAGAAGATCGAAGGCGTCGCGGTCCTTCATCGAGGTGCGGACGATGAGCTTGGTGATATCGTGCGGCGTCATGTCCCTCATCCTCGCCCTACGGGAGGCCAGTGCATTCAGTGCGGCAGCGTTCGGCACAATCGTCATAATGCAGGTTACGCAGGAAAGACGCATATGGATTTCGTGATCGCCCTGGGATGGGGCCTGTTCGGCGGCAGTTCGCTGCTGGTCGGAGCGGCGCTCGGCTGGCTCGCGCGGCCGTCGGCGAGGGTCACGGCGGCCGTCATGGCGTTCGGATCGGGCGTGCTGGTCTCGGCCATCGCCTTCGACCTGATGGACGAAGCACTGGCGACCGGCGGCATGGCGGCCGCGGCGGCGGGCTTCGCGGCCGGAGCGATCGGATTCACGCTCGGGGCGCTGGTGCTGGCCCGCGCGGGCGCGCACGGCCGGAAGCGGTCGAGCGACCAGAAGAGCGCGGCAGCGCAGGCGGCGCTGGCGATCGCGCTGGGCTCGGTCTTCGACGGCATCCCCGAATCGATCGTCATCGGGCTCAGCCTGCTCGACGGCGAGGGCGTCTCGCTGCCGATCATCGCTGCGATCTTCCTGTCCAACGTGCCGGAAGGCATGTCGAGCGCCGCGGGCATGAAGGCGAGCGGGCTGTCGAAGCGGTACGTGTTCGGGCTGTGGAGCGGTATCGCAGTTCTGTGCGGGCTGGGCTCGCTGGCGGGTTTCGGCCTCTTCCGCGACGCGGCGCCCGAATACATCGCGGTGACGCAGGGCGTCGCCGCCGGCGCGATGCTGGCGATGATCGCCGACACGATGATCCCCGAAGCCTTCGACGAGGCGCATGACGCCGCGGGGCTGATCACCGCTGCGGGCTTCCTGGTCGCCTTCGTGCTGTCGCATCTGTTCGGGTGACCGGCCGCCGCATTGCCACCGCCCCCCGGCGGGTCTAGCCTTCGTGGCGGGACAAGGAGGGCGGATGGACGCGTTCGAGACGGTGCTGTGGGAGAACGACGCGACCGGTCTCGCCGCGCTGGTACGGTCGGGCGAGATCGCGCCGGCCGAACTCGTCGACGCCGCGATCGGCCGAGCGCAGGCGACGAGCCACGACATCAATGCCATCGCCGAGCCGTTGTTCGACCGCGCTCGCCAGGCGGCCAGGACCGTCGACCGGTCGCTGCCCTTCGCCGGCGTGCCTTTCGCGGTGAAGGACCTGGCGATGGGGATCGCCGGCGTGCCGATGCACGCGGGCAGCCGCGCGCCGGTCTTCGTCCCGGAGTCCAACTCGACGCTGGTCGACCGGCAGATCGCCGCCGGCCTGATCCCGATCGCGACGTCGACGACGCCGGAATACGGGCTGCGGCTGGTGACGGAATCGGCCCGCTTCGGCATCACCCGCAATCCGTGGAACACCGGCCACGTCACCGGCGGATCGTCGGGCGGCGCAGCCGCGCTGGTGGCGGCCGGCGTGGTGCCTATGGCGCATGCGTCGGACGGCGGCGGGTCGATCCGGGTGCCGGCCGCCTGTTGCGGGCTCGTCGGTCTCAAGACCGCGCGCGGGCGCACGCCGGTCGGGCCGCTGTTTTCGGAGACCTGGTTCGGCTTCGTGGTGGAACACGCCGTCACCCGTTCGGTGCGCGACAGCGCGATGCTCCTCGATCTGACGCACGGCCCCGACGGCACCGCGCCCTATGCCGCGCGGGCGCCGAAGGATACTTTCGCCGCGGCTGCCGCGCGCGACCCCGGCCGGCTGGCAATCGGCGTGTATCGTGGCTCGCCGCTGGGTCTCGGCATCTCGGCCGAGACCATGCAGGCGCTGGACATCGCGGTGGCGCTGGCGAAGGACGGCGGCCATACGGTGGCCGAGATCGACCTGCCGATGATCGACCGCGCCTTCATGGGCGATTTCGCCCGGACGGTCGCAGCCTCCATCGCCGGCCTGATGCGGCTGGAGACCGTCCGCAACGGCCGCCCGATCCTCGGCGACGTGGAGCGCGCGACGCGTGTGCTCGCCCGTTTCGGCGAGGTGATGTCGGCGGGCGAACTCCACGCGGGTATCGAGCGGCTGCATGCCGCATCGCGTGCGCTGATCGCCCATGCGGCGCGTTTCGACGCCGTGCTGATGCCCGTGATCGCGCACCCGCCGGTGCCCGTCGGCGGCATGGACGCCAAAGGCGCGGACGAGATGATCGAGACCCTGCTCGACAAGGCACGGCTGACCCGCCTGCTCGCGATCGACACCATCTTCTCCCAGCTGATGGACAAGAGCCTCTGGTTCACACACTGGCCGGCGATCCAGAACGTCACCGGGCAACCCGCCATCGCCATGCCCGTCCACGTGACCAAGGATGGATTGCCGCTCGGCATCCAGGCGGCCGGGCGGCCGGGCGACGAGGAGACGCTGCTGTCCTTCGCCGCGCAGATGGAGAAGCTGTCCGGCTGGACGACGCGCCGCGCGCCGCTGCGCCGGCCGGCCTGACGTCTCAGTCCGCCTCGTCGCGGGCGGCGTCGAGGAAGGTGCGGATCTCGGTCAGGCGGGGCACGAGGTCGTCGATGACACCGGCGGGGAAACGCTCGGCGAAGGCTTCCATGGTGGGCACCAGAAGGCTGATCGCCTCGTCGCGGAAGCGGCGCCCTTCGGCCGTCAGCCAGACCCGCTTGGAGCGCTTGTCCTTCGGGTTGGGCCGCGTCTCGACGAAGCCGCGGGCCTCGAGGCCCGCGAGCGTGTTGGTCATCGAGGTCTTCGGTACCTGGAAGGCGCGGGCGAGTTCGAGCGGGGTGCGGCCGTCGGCCACGCGGATGAGGTGGTTCAGCACCGAGAAATGCGGCAGCGTCACGCCGTCCGGAAGCCGCGCCTCGAAGGCGGCGCGGCTCAGCTGCGCGATGATGCCAATCTCGTTGAAGAAGGCGAAGTAGAGGGGAACCCTATCCATTCATGATCCGCGTTTCGACCGGCCAGCGCGGCGACGGCCTTGTCGTGGGACCGTAGCCGAGGCGACCCAGCATCTGCACGGTATGGCCCGGTGCGGCAAGCAGATCGTGCACGCGGGCGCGGGTCTCCGCCATCTCCGGAAACTCCTGCAGCGCCTGGCTGACGGGATGGAGCGAGAGACCCATGCCCGTCGCGGCGAGATTGAGCCGCAGCCAGCGGCGGCCTGCCTCGATCTGATCGATCCGGTCGTTGCCGCCGGATGTCAGAACGGCGTAGGCCGGCGTCGCGGCCAGCATGGCGCGGTACATCCGGACCCCTTCGGCGAAGGCCGTCGAGGCGGGATCGAGCTGGCTCTCCCGGGTGAGCAGCCGGGCCATCATGAGGCCCTCCAGGAAGGCGCCGCCGAGGTCGATCCCGTCCGGGCTGGCCTCGATCTCGGCCTTGCCGAAACGCATCAGGTCGACGCTTTCCCGGAAGGTGCGCGGCGTCAGGGCCTCGATCTCCCAGGCCTGCCACGTGAGATCCTTCAGCCGGGCGACGGCGTCGGGCGCGTCGATCACGGTCGCGTGCGCGGCGAGCTCCTTCACGAGGCTTGCGGGCACAGCGCGATCCTCGAAAGGCTCCTTGCAGGAGCGACGTTCGAGGACATGGGCAAAGAGCGGGTCCGGCACGCCGCCATCGGCGAAGCTGGCGACCGCAACGGGACCGTCCTCGCCTTCGGGGAAGAAGTCGAAACGGACGTCATGACCGTCCTGCCCCGCCGCAAGCGCCAGGAGTTCGACGAAACAGCCCATGCCGATGGTCAGCTGCCTGTCGAAGGGGTCGGTCTGCGGAAGGTTCCGCGCGCGGTCGCGGTGGATGACGATCCGGTCCGGCTGGCGCAGATCGGCCAGCCAGGGCTGCCGGTTGTGCGGGTTGGGCGCCAGGATGGCGAAGGACAGGGCGCGGCGGCGGGGATCGGCGTCGCGGCCGGCGAGCGACCAGGGCGCGAGGGCTCGGCCGGGCGTGCGGGTGGCGGCGAAACCGATGGTGGCGCCGGCGGCTGCGAGGACGACGCCTCCGCCGATGAGGGCGATGGCGCTGCGGCGGGAAATCGACATGCGCTGGATACTCCATTTTGGTTCGACTTCGTACTTTATAGTGCGATTTCGAACTTATTGCAAGGCCGCGCGATCGGCTGCGCTCACCCCGCGCGATTGCCCCTGCGGCGCTTTCCCGCTAAGACCGCCGCCGAACGCAATCCAGGCGCGGGACGAGATTTCGATGACCAGCGAGAACGCCGCCACCGCGGCAGAACAGGCACGGCTGCTCTCGGCCGCGCTGCCTTACATGCAGCGCTACGAGAACAGGACGGTGGTGGTGAAATATGGCGGCCACGCCATGGGCGACGCCGAACTCGGCCGCGCCTTCGCCCGCGACATCGCGCTGCTGAAGCAATCGGGCGTCAACCCGATCGTCGTGCATGGCGGCGGCCCGCAGATCGGCGCGATGCTGACCAAGATGGGCATCGAATCGCGGTTCGAGGGCGGGCTGCGCGTCACCGACCAGAAGACGGTCGAGATCGTCGAGATGGTGCTGGCCGGCTCGATCAACAAGGAGATCGTGGCGCTGATCAACGCCGAGGGCGAATGGGCGATCGGGCTGTGCGGCAAGGACGGCAACATGGTCTTCGCCGAGAAGGCGAAGAAGACCGTCACCGATCCCGATTCCAACATCGAGCGCGTGCTCGATCTCGGCTTCGTCGGCGAACCGGTGGAGGTCGACCGCACGCTGCTCGACCTTCTGGCGCGGTCCGAGATGATCCCGGTCATCGCGCCGGTGGCGCCCGGCCGCGACGGGCACACCTACAACATCAACGCCGACACCTTCGCGGGCGCGATCGCCGGCGCGCTCGGCGCCTCGCGGCTGCTCTTCCTCACCGACGTGCCGGGCGTGCTCGACAAGGACAAGAAGTTGATCGACGAGCTGACCGTCTCGCAGGCGAAGGCGCTGATCCGGGACGGCACGATTTCCGGCGGCATGATCCCCAAGGTCGAGACCTGCATCGAGGCGATCGAGCGCGGCGTGCACGGCGTGGTCATCCTCAACGGCAAGACGCCGCACTCGGTGCTGCTGGAACTGTTCACCGAACACGGGGCCGGCACGCTGATCGTGCCGTAGCGCCTTCATGCCCGTCGTCTTTCGCCACCGGGGATATCGTTTTCACTTCTATGCGAACGAGGGCGATCCGCGGGAGCCCATGCATATCCACGTCGTCAAGGACGGGGTAGACGCGAAGTTCTGGCTTTCGTCCCACGTCTCCCTGGCATACAATGATGGCTTCAGTGCTCGGGTTCTACGAGAATTCATGATATCGTTCGCAACCGTCGCGCAGAAATAGAGGGCGCCTGGCATGCGTTCTTTGGTGAGACCGAGTAACGTCCGGTTCGACGAGGACAGCCTCGGGGTGGAACTTTCCGACGGGCGGATCCTCGGCGTGCCCCTGGCCTGGTTCCCCAAGCTCCTTGACGCGACGCCTGACGAACGCGCGCGGGTCTCGATCAGCACGCGCGGTCTTCACTGGGACCACCTCGACGAGGACATCTCGATCGCCGGCCTCCTCGCGGGTCACGGCGATCTCACGCGGGCGGGACGGGGACGAGCCGCGGCGTGAGTTCGGTCAACACCGAGGCTCGCCTGATATGCGCTCACCGGACTTCGACGTAGGCGGACCCGGCTTCTCTCGCAGACGTCCGCTGCGGCATCAGGCCTTGGCGGGGCCGGCGGCGGCGACACGCCCCAGGTGGTCGCCCAGCCGCAGCGCCAGCGCGGTGATGGTGGTGGTGGGCGTGCACTGGCCGCTGGTGGCGAAGACCGACGAGCCGGCGACGTAGAGATTGGCCATGCCGTGGACCTTGCAGTCGCCGTCGACGACGCTGGTCGACGGGTCGGTGCCCATGCGCGTGCCGCCCATGTGGTGGTTGCCCGCGATCTCCATGTCCTCCGGCCAGTCGCCGCCGTCGCGCGCCCAGTCGCTGATCCGCACGCGTCCGAGATCCTTCCGCGCGAAGGATTCGCCGAACAGCCGGATACCTTCCAGCATGGTGCGCCGGTCGAGGTCGTCCTTCTTCCAGTGCAGCTCGATGCGCGGGATGCCGGCTGCGTCGCGCTCGGTCGCCGAGAGCGCGACGCGGTTGTGCGCGCGCGGCGGCTGCTCCCAGGCCATGTGCAGGCGCGCAGAGCATTGCAGGCGCAGACCCAATGCGCCGGCCACCCATTCCGTGGTCTCGGGGGCAAGGCAGGCGGTGTCGGCGATGAACTTCTTGACGCCGCGATAGGGCATGGATTCCACCTGGACGTGGAAGTTGAGAACCTCGCGCGCAGCCATGGCCTCGACGCTGGGCATGAAGAAGGCGTCGCCCTCGTGGTCGAACGCCATCGCGTCGACGTCGGTGACGAAGCCGGCACCCACTTCGAACATCGGATGTTCCATCCAGTAGCGGCCGAGCGCGGCGGCATGGGGCACGACACCGCCGCCGGAACGTTCGTTCGACCACAGCAGCAGCCGCGAATTCTCCAGACCGCCCGTCGCCACGACGACGTAGGGCACCGCGAGTTCACCGGCCGGGGCGCCGCGCGAGCGGATCTTCGCCGACGTCACCGCGACGCCGTCGCCTGCCAGTTCGTCGACCTGGGTGTTCAGCACGAGCGCGATCAGCGGGCTTCGTGCGAGCGGCTCGGCGAACTTCTCGCGGAACCGGACGGGCTGCGACTTCCGCATCTCGAACCAGCGGAACTCGTCCGAGACGGCACGATCGGGGATGAACGGCGCAAGGCCCAGCACGTCGCGGGTCTCGTCGAGGAAGGGCTCGATGTCGGTCCGGCGGATCGGCCAGCCGGTGTGCTCGACATAGGCCTTGGGCTCGAAATCATGGCTGTCGAGGACCCGGCACCAGCCGGCCCAGTGATTGGACGATCCGCCGAAGTAGCGCAGGCGCGTGACGTCGAGATCGAAGTAGTGATCGCCTAGGACCTCGCCCCGGTAGACGTCCTGCGATTCCTCCGTCCATTCGTCCGATCCTGCCTCGAGGATGACGCAGGGTACCCGCGCCGCGGCGAGCTTGAGTGCGACGGAGATGCCCGCCGGCCCCGAGCCGATGATGCAGACCCGGGGAGAAAAGCCCGATGCCCGGAATTCGGAGGCGTCCTGGAAGATCATGCCCGGTCTCCCTCGACGTCGCCGCGCTTCAGAATCCAGCCGTCCATCTCGACGATGTCCACGGAGGCGGTCGGGCGGATGACGCGGCGCAGAAGAGCGAACGCCGGAAGGGCGAACAGCGCGGCGAGGATCGTGCGCCGCTCGAATGAAATGGGGTGATGCTGTCTCATCGTGAAACTCCAGCCGGTTCTGCGGCGTGTTCTCGGATCGGCACGCCTGCCCAGCAGAAGCCAGAAGCATGCCATGAGAGGCCGAATCGTGGGCTAACGGTCGGCACTCCCTCGAATCGCAGTTACCAATCGGTTACCAGCGAACCGCGGTTGCGCGACCGGCTCAACCCAGGATGAGAAGGAGCAGGATGCCGGCGACGATCAGCGCGCAGCCGAGCGTCTCCATGGCGTTGATCTTTTCCCGGAAGAAGAAGACCGAAGAGGCGAAGGTGAAGATCATCTCGACCTGCGCCAGCGCCTTCACCACCGCGGCCTGTTCCAGCGTCATGGCCATGAACCATCCGAAGGATGCGCAGGCACCCGCCACGCCGACGACCAGCGAAGGCTTCCATGCGCGGCCGATGCGGGCGATCTCGGCGCGGTCGCGCCAGAGCATCCAGACCCCCATCAGCACTGTCTGGAAGAGGATGACGAAGGCCAGCGTGACCGCCGCCTGCATCATGAAGTTCGGTCCGCCGAGCGCCATGGAGGCAGCACGATAGGAGACCGCCGAAACGCCGAACAGCGTTCCGGACGCGAGACCGATCAGAGCGGTGCGGCTCACGGTCGACAGGAAGAGCGCTCGCCAGGTCAGTGGCACGCGCGCGACGGAGATCAGCATGACCCCGAAGACGCTGACGGCGATGGCGGCGAGCGTGCCCGCCGTGATGCGCTCGCCGAGAAAGACGAGGCCGAACAGGGCGGCCTGTGCCGGCTCGGTGCGCGAGTAGGCGGTGCCGACGGCGAAGTTCCTGAAAGAGAACAGGTGCACGAGCAGGAAGGTCGCGGCGATCTGCGACAGACCGCCGAGCGCCATCCATGCGAAGAAGGGACCGTTCGGCCGCGGCAGTTCGTATCCGGCGAACACGTGCAGGCCGAACACGAAGACGAGCGCGAACGGAACGCCGAAACCGAAGCGCACGAAGGTGGCGCCGGTCGTTCCCATGACCCCCTTCAAATGCTTCTGCACCGCCGAGCGAAGGTTCTGCAGGAAGGCGGCGACCAGCGTGATCGGGATCCAGAGTTCCATGTCCGGCGGCGTGGTCTCGCGAAAGGAGGCGGGACACCTCGGGTAGGACAAGGACACCGCGGCCGCAAGCCCGGGCTGCGGCCGGCACGGGTCCGGCAATTGGTCCAGACCGGGCCGCGGCACCGCCCCCGAAGGACCGGTCACAGCCCGCGTGGTGGAGCAGCGCACCTCCGCGACCGGGCGGAGCGGGCGTCGTCATGCCCGGCAAGGCCGGTCTCCGTCGAGACCGTGGTCGAGGCCGCTCGTGCTCATGATCGTTCCGCCAAGGCCGAAAGGCGGGAGGGGAAACGTTCGGGACCCGTTTCGCCGCTCACGCGGCCGCCGGCCCCGACGCGTCCCGGGCGCGCCGGGACCGTCCCGCGGCTGTGCCGCCCGAACGGGCGCGCCGGCGGTCAGGCGTCCATCGGCGCCGGGGCACGTCCGGCACCGTCCCTCCCGGCAGGCGCACGTTTCAGGAAGGCGAGAAGGACGATGACCAGCGCGAAGGCCGCAATCTCATAGAGAAGTGCGTTGCCCAGGCTCACGACGTAGGCCTCCCGCAAGGCCATGCCGGACCCGAGGTTCGAGCCCAGCGAGGCAAAGAAGATCTGCCCGGTGATGGCGATGCCGACGGCGGCGCCGATCTGCTGGAACGACTGGGTGGCGCCGGAGCCGGAGCCGGCATCCTGCGGCGCAACGTGCGCCAGCACCGTCTGGAACAGCGAGGAAATCGCCGTCCCCATCCCGAACCCGCTGATCAGGAGCGGCAGGACGAAACGCCAGTGGTCGACCGCATCGCCGACCGTGGCCACGACGAAGGACAGGACTGCCATACCGAGGATCAGGGCGGCCGCGCCACCGGCGATCCGCGCCCGCGGCCAGCGGCCGGCGAAGCGGCCCGAGGCGATGGAAGCGAGGAGGACGCCCACCGGAAACGGCACCGTCGTGAGGCCCGATTCGAGCGGGCTCAGCCCGAAGCCGGTCTGGAGGAAGACGGCGAGCACGATGAAGAAGCCGGCGACGCCGGAGAAGAAGACGGTGACCATCGTCAGGCCGAGCAGGAAGCCCCTGTTGCCGAGCAGGGTCACGGGCAGGAGCTGGCTGAGACCGGCCCGTGCACGGGCGGCTTCGTGGCGGTGGAAGGCCACGGCGGACACGACGGCGAGGCCGAGCATGGCGAAGATCCAGAGCGGCCAGCCGAGGCTGTGCCCTTCGATCAGGGGAAAGACCAGGAGGAAGACGGTCATCGCGGCGAGCACGATGCCGCCGACATCGTGCCGCAGGTCCGGATTGGCGGGCGTCTGCGGCACCAGCATGGCCGTGGCCACGACCGTGACGATCCCGAGCGGAATGTTGACGAGGAAGATCGGCCGCCAGTCGAGACCGTAGATGTCGGCACCGATCATCAGCCCGCCCGTCAGCGGGCCCGCGACCGAGGCGAGACCGGCCGTCAGGCCGAAGAGCGAGAAGGCGGCGCCCCGTTCCTGAGGCGGAAACATGAGCTGGGCGATGGCGAGCACCTGAGGCATCATCATCGCCCCCGCCAGCCCCTGGAAGACACGCGCGACGATCAGGGTCTGCATGGTCGGCGCCATGCCGCAGACCGCGGAAAAGAGCGTGAAGAGCACGACGCCGGCCTGGAACATGCGCTTGCGGCCGATCGTGTCGCCCAGCCGGCCGAACGGCAGAAGGCCGAGGGCGAAGGCGAGGACATAGGCGGCCACCACCCACTCGATCTCGGTGCTGGTCGCGCCGAGGCTCTCCTGCAGCCGCGGAAGCGCGACGTTGACGATGGTCACGTCGATCAGGTTCATGAAGGCGGCCAGCAGCAGAACGAACATCGCCAGCCAGCGGCGGGGATAGGCGCCGGTTTCGGTGCCGGGGGAGGATTGCGGAGCAGGCATCGGATGTACCTTCAGGTCTTGATGATGGCGCGCCGGAGCTGCGCGAACACGGAATCGAGGTGATCGAGGCCGCGCCCGGGCTGGCGCAGACAGGCAATCATGGAACCGATGACGATCGTGGCCGTCGCCGCAGGATCGATGTCGGGATGGAAGATGCCTTCGGCACGCCCCTGCGCGAGAAGCGTCTCGATCTGGTCATGCCAGCCGGCCTGCATGGGCAGGATTTCGGCGGCGACCTCTTCGTCGCGCGTGGCGCGCAGCGCGAGTTCCGCCATGACCGCGGGCAGCTGCCTGCCGGTCGCGAAAAGTTCACGGAAATCGGCGAATTCGAGATCCAGGCGCTCCACCGCCGAAAGCGGCCCGCGGGGCCGGCGTGCGTGCTGGGCCATGAAGTCCTCGCGCAGCGACTGCGCGACGAGGCGAACGAGGGCCTGCTTGGTGGGGACGTGATAATGCAGGGTCGCGACGTTGATGCCGACCCTTTCGGCGATGTCACGCGTGCGCAGGCCCTCGAAGCCGCGCTCGGCGATGAGAGCACGCGCGGCCACGGCGATCGCCTTCTGGCGATCCTCGGTCGAGGCACGAGCGACATCCTGTTCGAGCATTCTCAATCAACTGATTGATTGGCTGCCGGATGTCAAGCCATTGCATCGGCTGCAGACGTGGCAGCGCATGACGAACGTCTCCGGAGAACCGGAAAAGACGGACAACCGCGCCCGGCGGGGCGCCCCGCAGGTCAGGCTGCGCAGCCGACGCCGTGCGACGCTTCGACGACGACGGTGTTTCGCCCGCCGCCCTTGGCTGCGTAGAGACGCTTGTCGGCCAGCCGCAGGACGCTTTCCGACCGCCACCCGGGGAGAGAATCTGGCGCCGCCGACCGAAACGGAGAGCGCGACCGGTCGCCCCCCCCCGAGCCACGCAGGTGGATCGAGGCGACTTCGGCGCGGATCGCCTCGGCGACGGCGGCAACCGAGCGGCCGTGGCCTTCCCAAGCAAGGTTTAAAAACAGGATATCGATCATCGTCGAGGAACGCAGAAGGTCCCGCCGGCGCGATCCGCATGGCCAAGCGGGAGCGTCCGTGCGATAAGCGGCCATGACGAATCGACCAGATCCGGCGCGTTTCGCAGGCATCACCGACTGGGTGTTCGACCTCGACAACACGCTCTACCCGCACCACACGAACCTCTTCGCGCAGATCGACGTGAAGATGACGGCCTATGTGTCCGAGCTGCTGCAGCTGCCGCGCGAGGAGGCCCGGGTGGTGCAGAAACAGCTCTACAAGGACTATGGAACGACGCTGAACGGATTGATGCACCGGCACGGGATCGATCCGGACGACTTCCTGCAGAAGGTGCACGACATCGACTATTCCTGGGTCGCTGCCGACCCCGCGCTCGGCGACGAGATCAAGGCGCTGCCGGGGCGCAAGTTCATCTTCACCAATGGCGATCGCGGTCATGCCGAGCGCACGGCGCGGCAGCTCGGGATTCTCGATCATTTCGACGACATCTTCGACATCGTCGCGGCGGGACTGGTGCCCAAGCCGGCGCGCGAAACCTATGACAAGTTCGCCTCGCTGCACCGGGTCGCCGGCCCGAACGCGGCGATGTTCGAGGATCTGGCGCGCAACCTCGCAGCGCCCAAGGCGCTCGGCATGACCACCGTGCTGATCGTGCCGCGCAATTTCGAGCCGACCTTCTCGGAGATCTGGGAGAGCGATCCCGACGAGGCGGACGACGTGGACTTCGTCACGGACGATCTTGCCGGCTTTCTTCGGCAGATCAACGGCGCCCGCGCGGCGGCGGCCTGAAAGCGGCTTCTCCGCCACAATTGCGCTGCGTGGCGCTTCCTGGCCGCCAATCCCGGCGGCGCATATCATTTTTGAACGCCGCAGCGCGCGAAGCCCAATAGAAGCGTCCAATCCGACCCGTTCGGAGCCCTTCCCGCTCGGAGGCGACATGGACAGCGCAACTCCCGCACCGCTCCTTGCGGTGCTGGACCGGAAAGAGACGATCACGCAGAAGGCGCGCGCCGTGCTCGCGTCGCTGCCCTGGCGGACCCAGACGGTCGACGACGGGCGCGAGATCATCCCCGAGGGCTCCCGGGCGAGCGAGTGCTGCCTGCTTCTGGAGGGCATGGCGGCGAACATGCGTTACCTCGCCAACGGCGACCGGCAGCTGACGACGCTGCATGTCCCCGGGGATTTCCTGGACCTGCACGGCCTGTTCCTCAAGGTGCTCGACCATGGCGTGCTGGCGCTGACCGATTGCCAGGTCGCCGCCGTGCGTCACGACGATCTTCGTCGCGCGGCTTTGGAGCACCCCGAGATCTCCGACCTGATCGGCACCCGGATCGCAAGGGGATCGGCGATCCAGTCGATGTGGATCGTCTGCATGGGCCGCAAGGACCCGGTGCGACGGATCGGGCATCTCGTCTGCGAGATCTGCCTGCGGCTCGGCGCGCCGCGCCTCGGCGATGGGTACCGCTTCGAGTTTCCGGTAACCCAGGCGGAGCTCGCCGATCTCGCCGGCCTCTCGGTCGTGCACACGAACCGCGCGCTGCAGGAACTGCGCTCCACCGGGTTCGTCGCCTGGCAGGGTGCCAACGTCATCATCCGAAACTGGTCGTCGCTCGCCAGTTTCGCGGGGTTCGACCAGACCTATCTCGGCCTCGGTCGCGGCACGGCCTGACGCAGGGCGCCCGGCTTCAGATGCGGTAGAAGCGCCGGATGCAGTCCCATGCCTCTCCGGCGGTATCGGCATAGTCGATGATGTGCTGGTCGCCGGGCGAGATCGTGCCCTGCTCGGCGAGGAAATCGACGTCGATGGCCCGCTCCCAGAAGGCGCGTCCGAACAGGATGACCGGGACGCGCTCCATGCGGCCGGTCTGGATCAGCGTCAGCGTCTCGAACAGCTCGTCCATGGTGCCGAAGCCGCCGGGAAAGATGGCCACGGCCTTGGCCCGCATGATGAAGTGCATCTTGCGGATGGCAAAATAATGGAAGTTGAAGCAGAGCTCGGGCGTGACGTAGAGGTTGGGCGCCTGCTCGTGCGGCAGGACAATGTTGAGGCCGATCGACGGCGCGCCGACATCGGCGGCACCGCGGTTGCCGGCTTCCATGACGCCGGGGCCGCCGCCGGTGACGATGACGAATTCGCGGTAGAGCGATGCGGCCGAATGCTCCGAGCACAGACGGGCGAAGGCGCGCGCCTCCTCGTAGTAGACGCTGTTTGCCTCGAGGTTCTTGCGCTGGGTCTCGTTCTTGGCCGCCCAGGCCTCCCCGCCGGGCTCGGGGATGCGGGCGCCACCGAACAGGATGACGGTCGAGCGGATGCCGCGTTCGGCCAGCATCATCTCCGGCTTCATCAGCTCGAGCTGCAGCCGCACCCCGCGCATCTCGCGCTGCGTGAGGAAGTCGGGATCGTCCCAGGCAAGCCTGTAGGCCGGCGACTGCGTCTGCGGGGTCTGCGGGACGCTGCGCGCCCGCTGCAGGTCCTCACCCGAGTGCGGCAGCGGCGTCCAGTCCTGCTTCGTCTTGTCGTCCATGTCGATCCCGTCCCTGCCCCATTGTCATTGCGCCGTCCCGGGCGCCATCGCGATTGACCCCCCATGAGGCATGACATAGGTTCCGCGCGACTTCCCGGGAGCCTATGGCCTCGCCCCTTAACAGCACGTGTAACGGAGCCACCGCATGCCCAAGCAGGATCTCGCCTCGCTCGAGCGGACAATCGAGAAGGCGTTCGAGGAACGCGACGGCATCAACACGGGGACTCGCGGCGAGGTCCGCGAGGCGGTCGAGGCGTCGCTGCAACTGCTCGATCGCGGCGAGGCGCGCGTGGCCGTGCGCGGAGAGACGGGGGAGTGGCGTGTCCACCAGTGGCTCAAGAAGGCCGTTCTCCTGTCCTTCCGCCTCAATCCGATGGAAATCGTCAGGGGCGGTCCCGGCGAGGCGGTCTGGTGGGACAAGGTGGCCTCCAAGTTCGACGGCTGGAGCGCCAACGAGTTCGAGAAGGCCGGGTTCCGCGCCGTGCCGAACTGCGTGGTGCGCCGCTCCGCCCATATCGGCAAGGGCGTGATCCTGATGCCGTCCTTCGTCAATCTCGGCGCCTATGTCGACGACGGGACGATGGTCGACACCTGGGCGACCGTCGGGTCCTGCGCCCAGATCGGCAAGAACGTGCACCTGTCGGGCGGCGTGGGCATCGGCGGCGTGCTGGAGCCGATGCAGGCCGGCCCGACCATCATCGAGGACAACTGCTTCATCGGCGCCCGCTCGGAGGTGGTCGAAGGCTGCATCGTGCGCGAGGGCGCGGTGCTGGGCATGGGCGTCTTCATCGGCAAGTCGACCAAGATCGTCGACCGGGAGACCGGCGAGATCATGTACGGCGAGGTTCCGCCCTATTCGGTGGTGGTGGCCGGCACGATGCCGGGCAAGCCCTTGCCGAACGGCCAGCCGGGGCCGAGCCTCTACTGCGCCGTCATCGTCAAGCGGGTCGACGAAAAGACCCGTTCCAAGACGTCGATCAACGAGCTGCTGCGCGACTGAGCCGCGGCCTCACTGCACCAGAAAGGGCGGGCAGAGATTGCCGGACCTCGGGACGATCAGCTGGTTCTTCTTCGGGTACTCCGGGCGGGTGGGGCGTCAGTCCTACGCGCTCGGCGGCATCCTGCTGTACATGGCGCGGCTTTTCCCCGTCTACAGGATCTTCGTGGCGCCCGACGAGGCGGCCCAGACCTACTGGAGCGGCGTCCTGCTCGTCGTCATCTGCGCCACGCTGGTGGCGCACGTCGCGCTGTCGGCCAAGCGCCTGCACGACATGGGCCGGTCAGGCTGGTTCGCCGTCTTCTTCGTGATCGGCGATATCCTGATGTTCCTGTTCCTCTGCATCCCACCCGGCACGCCGGGACCGAACCGGTATGGGTCGCAGACGGATTCGCCACGTTAGGGCTGCGCCTCCGCGTCAGAGAGACTGGCCAAGGACGCCGACCGGCGGCGCCGTCCGGAGCCTGTCCGCGACGCGTTCCATCCCGCGCACCAGCAAAGCGTTGGAGTGGGCGATGCCGTTCGGACCGGTGCTCAGGCTGCGCCTCCGGGGATCATAATACACGTGTGTGAAGCCGTGGCTGCCGAAGAGCCCTGCGACCGCATCGGTGAACAGCCGACGGCACGTCGGCCGCGGTCAGGCTGCGAGGGCGCAGGGGATGATGTCGACGCGGTCGCGGCCGGCATTCTTCGCGGCGTAGAGGCGCTGGTCTGCCATGCGGTAGAGGTCGGCGAAGGTCGCGCGGCGATCGAAGGTCGCGCCGCCGACGCTGATGGACAACGGGTGCGGCCGTCCATGCGGCGCGAAGACGGCGGCGCGAACCGCTGCGCGGATGCGTTCGGCGACCAGTCCGGCGCGGACCGGATCGAGATCGGGAAGGAACACGCCGAACTCCTCGCCGCCGAGACGGCCGACGAGGTCGATCTCGCGCACCGATGCCTTGATCGTGTCGGCGACCAGCCGAAGGGCCCGGTCGCCCAGATCATGGCCGAAGCCGTCGTTCACAGCCTTGAAGTGATCGATGTCGAGCACGAGCAGGGCGCCGCCGGTGTTTTCCTGCTGCTGCCCGACCCGCTCCAGGTACCCCTCCACCAGAGCGGTGAAGGCGCGGCGGTTGAGGCATGCGGTCAAGGCGTCAGTGGAGGCGACATTCAGCAGTTCGGCGTGAGCGATCGACAGTTCCCGCAGCTTGCTCAGCAGGAAGAACAGCAGCGGCGGCGCGAGCATCAACGGGATGACGACGTTGTTGAGCGGTTCGTCGCCCCAGCGCCAGGTTCCCGTCTCGAAGGAATAGCTGTCGATGGCGAAGGCTGCGAGGACGCAGAAAAGCGTGCCCACGGCCGTCAGCAGATAGACGCGTGGCTTGCCGCGTGAGGAAAGATCCAGGCGTTGGCACGGCATCGACACGGGCCTCCGATTCCGGTGAGCATGAGCCATCCGGGTTAAGGGTCTCTGAAGGGTCGGCGCCACGTTCTTCGGAATCGCGGCGGCTCGATGCCATCGTGACAGGTGCCGCGGTTTGCACTAACCGTCGTGCCATGAGCATGCCAACCGATCCCGTCGCCAATCTCGCCGCCCTCATCCGCTGCCCGTCGGTGACGCCCGCCGAAGGCGGGGCACTGACGGCGCTGGAGGCGATGGTGCGGCCGCTGGGGTTTTCGGTCGAGCGGCCGGTTTTCTCCGAGCCCGGCACGCCCGACGTCGAGAACCTGTATGCCCGGCTTTCGGGCAACGGGCCGCATCTGATGTTCGCCGGCCATACGGACGTGGTGCCGGTGGGGGACGAGGCAGCCTGGACCCACAAGCCTTTCGGCGCAGAGATCGCCGGCGGCTTCCTCTACGGGCGCGGCGCAGTGGACATGAAGGGCGGCATCGCCTGCTTCGTGGCGGCGGTCGCGCGGCACATTCAGAAGTCCGGTCCGCCGGCCGGCTCCGTCTCTCTGCTGATCACGGGCGACGAGGAAGGACCCGCCATCAACGGCACGACGCGGCTGCTCGACTGGGCGGCTGCCAAGGGCGAGACCTGGGACGCGGCGCTGGTGGGCGAGCCGACCAATCCGGACGCGCTGGGCGACATGATCAAGATCGGCCGCCGCGGCTCGATCTCGGGCACGATCACGGTGCATGGTCGGCAGGGCCACGTCGCCTATCCGCATCTCGCCGACAATCCGGTGCGCGGGGCCGTCATGGCGGCCGAGGCCCTGATGCATCCGGCCTTCGACGACGGCAGCGCCGACTTCCAGCCCACGAACCTCGAAGTGACGTCGATCGACGTCGGCAACCCCGCGAGCAACGTGATCCCGGCGCGCGCGACGCTGACCTTCAACGTGCGCTTCAACGACCTCTGGACGGTCGAGACGATCCAGGCCGAGATCCACAACCGGCTCGACCGGGCGGTAGCACGGCGGCGGCTGCGGCCCGGTCGCGATGCGCCCGCCGCCTACGACATCGACTGGGGCGTGCGGCCGAGCCACGTGTTCCTCACCCGCGACGACCGGCTGATCGGGACGCTGGGTTCGTCGATCGAAGCCGTCACCGGCCGCCGGCCAGGCCTGTCGACCTCGGGCGGCACGTCCGACGCCCGGTTCATCAAGGATTTCTGCCCCGTGGTGGAGTTCGGCCTCGTCGGCCAGACCATGCACATGGTGGACGAGCGCGTCGCGCTTGCCGATCTGGAGACGCTGACGGCCATCTACGAGCGGTTTCTTGCGGACTGGTTTGCGGGGAGCTGAGCCGTGCCGTCCGCCGAGCAGATCCACGTGCAGCTCACCGGTGCCTGGCGCATGATGCTCGGTCGCGCCGACGGCCTGCGCATGCTCGACCTGTCGGCCGACGGTTTCTGGACCTCGTTCTTCGCCATCGTGGTGGCGCTGCCGGCGCTGTTCGCCGGCTGGGTGTCGATCGCCAACGGGATGGCTGCTCTCGATCCGGACGGTCCGGGGCGGCTGTCGCTCATCCTCCGGCTCGCCGTCATCGACCTCTCGTCGTGGATCCTGCCGCTCGTGGCGCTGGCATTGGCCGCCAGACGCGCGGGCATCGGCGACCGGTACGTCCCCTACGTCGTGGCATCCAACTGGGCCACCGCGATCGTGGTGTGGATCATGCTGCCGCCGAGCATCCTGCGCCTCGCCATGCCGGACGCCGCCGACCTGTCGGCGCTCGTCTCGCTCGGGCTCTTCTTCCTGACGCTGGTCTTCTCCTGGCGCCTGACCAACATCGCCATCGGCAAGGGCGCCGCGGTCGCGACCGGGGTCTTCGCCGCGATGGTGGGAATGTCGCTGTTCGTGCTGTTCGGGATGCAGGATCTGCTGGGGCTGGCGGGGTAGGCGGTCGGCAGTCGGCAGTCGGCAGTCGGCAGTCGGCAGTCGGCAGTCGGCAGTCGGCAGTCGGCAGTCGGCAGTCGGCAGTCGGCAGTCGGAAAAAGGGATCGATGCGACGCGCCGTGTCAAGTCGGTTAGGAACTATCCGTCTGCCCTACTCCCTACTCCCTACTCCCTACTGCCTACTGCCTACTGCCGACTGCCTACTGCCGACTGCCGACTGCCCATTGCCAACTCACCATCGCCCGCGACTTCCGCGTACTCCACCCCCACCAGATACAATCCGTCCGGTGGCGCGACGGGGCCGCAGGCGCGGCGGTCGCGGGCGTCGAGTGCGGCGCGCATGTCGGCGGGTGTCCAGGCGCCTTCGCCGACCCGCTTCAGCGAGCCGACCATGGAGCGCACCTGATTGTGCAGGAAGGACCGTGCGGAGGCGCGGATCTCGATCGCATCGCCGGCCTGCTCGACGTCGAAGCGGGCCAGCGTGCGCAGCGGACTGTTCGCCTGGCACTGGACCGAGCGGAAGGTGGTGAAGTCGTGCCGGCCGAGCAGAAGTTGCGCGGCGGCATGCATCGCCGGTGCGTCGAGCCGCTTCGCCACCCACCAGGCATGACCCCGCTCCAGCGCCAGCGGCGCGCGCCGGTTGACGATCCGGTAGAGATAGTGCCGCGCGGTGGCGGAGAAACGGGCGTCGAAAGCGTCGGCGACCTCTGTCGCACGGATGATCGCCACGCGTTCGCCGGCCAGCTGCAGATGGGCATTGACGGCATCGCGTACCGTGTCGCCAGGCCAGGCCTTCGCCAGGTCGACATGCGCGACCTGGCCGGTCGCATGGACGCCGGCGTCGGTGCGGCCAGCCCCGCGCAGGGTCAGATCCTCGCCGCAGAAGGCGCGGATGGCCTGCTCGATCGCCGCCTGCACGGAATGCTGGCCGGCCTGGCGCTGCCAGCCGGCATATCCCGCGCCGTCGTACTCGATGTCGAGCCGGTAGCGCGGCATCAGAGGCTCGCGAAGGCGCGGGGACAGACGAGCCGGCCGGTCCGCGGCGCGTCGCCGAAGGCGAACGCCTGCAGTGCCTCGCCCTGCCTGTCGCGTTCGAAACCCGCCGCGCGTTCGTCGACGGCGCGGGTCGCGGCGCGGTGTTCCTGTCCGGCCGGCCGGATGACGGAAGCGCTCATGTCAGGTGGTCTCCCGGAACGAGCTTTGCGCCACGGAGGAACTCGCCCGCCGCGAGCGGCCGGCCCCCGGCACGCTGGACCTCGACGAGGCGTACCGCGCCAGCGCCGCAGGCGACCGTCAGGCGGTCGTCGAGGATGGCACCGGGTGAGCCGGTCCCTTCCGCGAGCACGGAGCGGAGCAGCTTCAGCCGCTCGGCCTTGCCGCCGATCCTCACCTCGCACCAGGCGCCCGGAAAGGGAGAGAGGCCGCGGATGTGGCGGTCGACGCGCGCCGCGGGAAGGCCCCAGTCCACGCGCGTCTCCGACTTGTCGATCTTGCGGGCATAGGTGACGCCATCGGCGGGCTGCGGTGAGAGCACGAGCGCTCCGGCTTCGAGGGCGGCCAGAGCCTCGACCATCAGGCCGGCGCCCTCCTCCATCAACAGGTCGTGCAGGTCGCCGGCTGTCATGTCCGCACCGATCGGTACCATGCGGGACAGTGCAACCGGGCCCGTGTCGAGGCCCTCCTCCATCTTCATGATCATCATCGCGGTTGCCTCGTCGCCTGCCATGATGGCGCGCTGGATGGGAGCCGCGCCCCGCCAGCGCGGCAGCGCGGAAGCGTGGCCGTTGAAGCAGCCGAGGCGCGGCGCCTCCAGGATGGGGCGCGGAAGAAGGAGGCCGTAGGCAACGACCACGGCGACGTCCGCCCGCAGGGCGCTGAACGCCTCCTGCTCGGGCTCTCCCTTCAGGCTCTTCGGGGTGCGGACCTCCAGTCCGAGCCGTTCGGCCTCGACGTGGACGGGCGACTTCGTCAGTTCCAGTCCGCGGCGGCCGGCGGCGCGCGGCGGCTGCGTATAGACGGCCACGACCTCGTGCCCGGCCTGGACGATGGTCCGCAGCGTGGCGACGGAGAAGTCGGGCGTGCCCATGAAGACGATGCGAAGCGGCATGACGGCGGTCCGGAGCTGTGGCGAGCGGCTCGAAGGCCGAGCGCCTGTCGGACGCTCATGCCCCGCTTCAAACGGGTTTACGACGGCGAGGTCAAGTCACCTGGCATTGCGAAAGCGACCGCTGCCATGCCGACACGACGGGCCAAGGACGCTTTCCCGCATGCGCGAGCTATTTCCGCAGCCTCCGCTCCATGGCCGAGGCAACGTCCTCGTGGCCCGACGCCCTGATGCCCGCGACGGCGCCGGAATAATCGCGCTCCTCGCGGTTCTGGCTGAGCTTCGACTTGGCGAGCACCCGCGTCACCTCGATTCGGAACGCGACGATGCTGCCGAGCATCTGCGTCATGTAGTCCGCCGGCGCGTCGGCCATCCGCCAGGCGCCTGCCCCGTTCAGCCGCCGCTCATGGGTCCGCGTCAGAAGCCCGACCACCGCGCGCTTGGCCTGCTCGTCGTGCCGGAAGGCGATGGTGCCGTAGACGTGGACGACCTGATAGTTCCAGGTGGGGACGTGGCGGTGATGTTCCGGCTTCGACGGATAGAAGTTCGGCGAAACGTAGGCGTCGGCAGCGCGGAAGATCGCCAGCACCTCCTGCCCGTCGGCGACCAGCCGGTGCATGTCGTTGGCGAGCGCCACGTGCCCGATCAGCGTGCCGTCGGGAGCGGACAGCATCGGGATGTGATTGGCGACAAGCCCCTCCGTCGTCTGCGCGACGACGCAGGCCAGCGGTGCCGTCTCGATGACGGCCCGGATCTCGTGGGGATCGATCTCCTGGAAATGCGGGGGGATGTACATGTCGGGTTCCGGATAGGCTCTGGGTGCGGCTTTACCCGCCCGCTTCGAAGGGATTTACCAGCGCGAGGTCGATTCCTTCGAAATCCCGCACGTTGCGGGTGGCGAGCGTCGCGTCGTGGACGCGACAGATGGCGGCGATCATGGCGGATCGCGCTATCACCCCACCAGGGGGCCCGCCTTGTCCCTCGCCAGCTTCTTGAACTTGCGCACCACCATGTCGCGCTTCAGGCGCGAGATGTGGTCGATAAAGAGAATGCCGTTCAGGTGGTCGATCTCGTGCTGCAGGCAGGTCGCCATCAGGCCGTCCGCTTCCATCTCCCGCTCGGCGCCTTGCCGGTCGAGATAGCGCAGGCGGATCGTGGCCGGCCGCTCGACCTCGGCATAGTAGTCGGGGATCGACAGGCACCCTTCTTCGTGGACGTTGCGGGCATCCGAAGAGGACAGGATCTGCGGATTGATCACGACGTGCGGGTCGCGCTCCTCGCCTTCCTTGGACAGGTCGACCACGAGCATGCGCAGCGGCACGCCGACCTGGATCGCAGCCAGACCGATGCCGGGCGCGTCATACATCGTCTCCAGCATGTCGTCGGCCAGACGGGCGACGTCGCCGTCCACCCGTTCGACGGGACGGGAGACCTCGCGCAGGATCGGGTCGGGCAGGATGACGAGAGGCTTGATCGGCATGGCCTTCAGGTAATCGCTGGTCGCGAGAGCGTCAACCGCGCGTGCGGTTTCCGTTCATGTTTTGATCTTATGGTCGACCCACGAATCGCATAGGGCTCGACGATGACGGATTTTCCCACCTTTCTCTCGGCCCCGCTCGGCCAGATCGGCGCCACGACCGTGACGCCTGGACACGCGCTGGCCGGTACCGCAGCGCTGGTGGTGCTGATGTTCGCGTGGCTGGCGCTCGGGTTGCGGCGGATGGCGCGCTTGCGGGCGCAAGCGGCCGAAGACGCCGCGCAGGCGGCGCGGGAGGCGCAGGCAAGACTGGCGGAACTGACGCGGGTGCAGTCGGAAATGCAGGGGCGCATGGCGACCATCGCGGAGGTGTTCGGCTCGCGGCAGAACGAGCTGAACAGGGCGATCTCGGAGCGGCTCGACACGATGACCGGGCGGCTCGGCCAGACCATGACCGAGCAGACGAGATCGACGCATGAGAGTCTGGCGAAGCTGCAGGAGCGGCTCGCCGTCATCGACACCGCGCAAGGCAATATCCAGACGCTGGCCGGCCAGGTGGTGCAGCTGCAGCATATCCTGTCGAACAAGCAGACACGGGGGGCCTTCGGACAGTCGCGGATGGAGGCGATCGTCGCCGACGGGCTGCCGCACGGCGGTTACGAGTTCCAGGCGACGCTGTCGAACGGCAACCGGCCCGACTGCCTGGTGCGGATGCCGAACGGCGCGCCGGCGCTGGTGATCGACGCCAAGTTTCCGCTGGAGGCCTGGAACGCGATCCGCGCCGCGGCAGAAGGCGACGGGGTCGAGGGGCAGAAGGCGGCAGCCCAGGCCTTTCGCCGCGACATCGAGGTCCACATCAAGGCGATCGCCGAGAAGTACCTGATCAGCGGCGAGACGCAGGAGACGGCCTTCATGTTCGTGCCGTCGGAATCGATCTTCGCCGATATTCACGAGAAGTACGAGGCACTGGTGCAGCGCGCCCATCGTGCCCGGATCGTCATCGTTTCGCCCTCGCTGCTGATGCTGTCGATCCAGGTGATCCAGGCGGTGCTGAAGGACGCACGGATGCGCGAGCAGGCGCACCTGATCCAGGGCGAGGTGATCCGCCTGATGGAGGACGTGGGCCGCCTCGACGAGCGGGTGCGCAAGCTGCAGGGCCATTTCGCGATGACCCAGCGCGACGTCGAGCAGATCCTGACGTCGACGGAGAAGGTGACGAAGCGCAGCCAGAAGATCGAGGCGCTGGAATTCGGTGGCGACCATCCGGCCGATGCGGCGACCGCCCCGGCCGAGGTGGCGTCGCGGACCGGTTCGCTGCGGCTTCGGGTGGTCGACGGAGACGACTGACGCCGAGGATCAGGCGACCTTCGCCGTTCCGTCGCCGTGATGAAGCGCCTCGGCCGGGCGCAGCACGATGCGGTTGCGCCCGGCGCGTTTTGCTTCGTACAGGGCGACATCCGCCCTGGCGGTCGCGGAAGACAGATTGTCGCCGGCCGCGACCACATGCCCGCCGATGGAGGTGGTGACCCGGATCTCGGCCCCGTCGGAAAGCACGATGCCGGAACCGCGCAGCGCGTCCAGCAGACGCCTGCCCGTCTCCATGACGGCATCGGCGCCGCCGCGGACGAGAACCACGAACTCGTCGCCGCCCCAGCGCGCGCACAAGGTGCGGTCCTCCACGACGGTCGCTATCCGCCGCGCCACTTCCACGATGACCTCGTCGCCCGCCTGATGGCCACGTGAATCGTTGATCGACTTGAACAGGTCGACGTCCAGCAGAAGCAGACCGATCGATTCGCCCTTTGCTCGCACTGCGGCATGCTCGACGCCGAACGTGGCGGCGAAACCGCGGCGGTTGGCGATTCCCGTCATCGAGTCCAGAAAGGCGAGGCGCTCCAGTTCCTCGGTGCGCTCGCGGACGGTGCCCTCGAGCCTCTCGGTGTTCTCGCGCACCGCCCGCGCCATCCGGTCGAGCGCGATGGTCAGGCGGTCGATCTCGTCGGCGTCACGCGCCGCGACGGGGCGTGCGAACTCCCCACTCCGGAAGCGCTGCAGCGAACCCTCGGTCTCTTCGAGCCGATCGAGCACGCTGCGCTTGAAGAGCAGCATGATCAGCACGGCCGCCGCCACGATGGCGAGCGCAAGCAGTACTCCGAGCGGGGCGAACAGCCCCCGGCCGACGATCGCATCGACGTCCATCACGGTGACGTTGAACCAGCCCAGGCGGTCGAGATGCCCCACGCCGACCAGCATGGTGCGGCCGCCGATGTCGAGGAAGGCGGTGACGGCCTCGCTGCGGCCGGTCCGAAGATCGGCCATCATGGTCGCGAGGCGGGAGCGGTGCTCGGCCCGGTCGAGAAGCTGGAACACCGTCTTTCGCTCGGCGACCTCCTTGGTGAGACTGGCGAAGTCGATCTGGCCACGATCCCGTACGGCCTGGATCGCTCCCGAGCCGTCGACGAAGAGCGTCTCGACGCCCTCCTGGCCCGTGTTCACGACGTCAGCGACGAAGGACGACAGGTCGAGGCCGGTACCGATGACGGCGACCGGACCGTCGGGCGACTGCACGACGCAGTTGATCCAGACTTTCGTGACGGCCAGCGCGCGGTCGTTGTTGACGTTGAGACGACATCCCGGCCCGAGCGCGAGGGTTTTGTAGAACCAGGCGTCGGCTTCGTTCTCGCGCGACAGCGCGTAGCGCGGACGGCCATTCTGCGCGCCCGATCTGCCGTCGCCGTAGTAGTAGTTTCCCGAGACTGCGTGGACGAGGAAGTAGCTCCCATCGGCGAAGGCTGAACGAAAATGCTCGAGTGCGGTGAGACCGCGTGCCTTCTTTCCCGCGTGTTCCTCGTCGGCTGCCCATTCGAGGATGGTGGGTGAACGTGCCAGCGTCTCGGCCAGTGCCACTTCCCGGGTGAGGGGCTCGAGGCCGCGGTAGCGGTCGTAGAGAACCTGTCGCTCGGCGAAGAGCGTCGACAGCCGTTCCGACGACGTGTCGACGATCCAGAGGAATGCTCCGAAGGCCGGAAGCGCCACCCCCACGAAGACAGCGAGCGTGGAGGCCAGCACTCGCAGGCGCAGGTTGCGCGCGAAGGCGGCGGTCCATCGGCCGGAAAGACGTCGTAGAAGGGACATGTCCAGCGTTCTGCACCCTGCAATGGTAAGATTGGCCGACCCGGTCAGGTTGCAAGGCTACCGGCCACGGGTGTACGTCGCGTTAAGCCGGCGAGCGTGGATGCACTGTTCACAGCCCGGCTCTCGCATGCGCCCGGCGCACCGCCTATCTTGCCGATACGAGAACAGGAGACGAAGATGGAACTCGGCCTCTACACCTTCGGCGACGTCGGAACCGACCCGGTATCCGGGGCGAGGATCGATCCGGCCCAGCGCATCCGCAATCTCATCGAGGAGATCGAGCTCGCCGACCAGCTCGGCCTGGACGTCTTCGCGCTCGGCGAGCATCACCGCCCGGACTACGTCGTGTCTTCGCCCGCGACCATTCTGGCCGCTGCCGCCGCCCGGACCAGGAACATCCGCCTGTCGAGCGCCGTGACGGTTCTCTCGTCGGAAGATCCGGTCCGCGTGTTCCAGCAATATGCGACGCTCGACCTGATCTCGCAGGGGCGGGCCGAAATGATGGCCGGGCGCGGCTCCTTCATCGAGTCCTTCCCGCTGTTCGGTTACGACCTGAAGGACTACGACACGCTCTTCGCCGAGAAGCTGGAGATGCTGATCGCCCTGCGCAAGGACGAGCGCATCTCCTGGCCGGGCGGCAAGCACACGGCCAGGATCGACGACCGCGGCGTCTATCCGCGTCCGATCCAGGACCCGCTGCCGCTGTGGATCGCCATCGGCGGCACGCCGCAATCGGCTGCGCGTGCCGGCATGTACGGCCTGCCGCTGGCGCTGGCCATCATCGGAGGCGAACCGGCGCGCTTCGCGCCGTTCTTCGAGATCTACCGCAAGGCGGCGCGACAGTTCGGGCACGACCCCGACACGCTCGCGACCAGCATCAACGTGCACGGCTTCGTGGGCGAGACGACCCAGGAAGCGGCCGATACCTTCTTCCCGCCGGTGACCGAAGTGATGAACCGCATCGGCCGCGAGCGCGGCTGGGGGCCGAGCGGACGGCGCGAGTTCGACGCTTCGCGCAGCCCGCGCGGAGCGCTGTTCGTCGGCAGCCCGGCGGAGGTGACCGACAAGATCCTCGCAAACCACGCGATTTTCGGCAACACGCGCTTCCTGATCCAGATGGCGATCGGCGTGATGCCGCACGCCACGCTGATGAAGGCGATCGAGCTGTTCGGCACCAGGGTCGCGCCGGAGGTGCGCAAGGCTGTGGCGCAGCGCAAGGCTGCGGCCGCGTAGTCGCACCAAGGGTCTTCGCGCCGGTGTTTTCGCCACGGTTTCTGCGCTAGACAGGCGCCATGTCGAAGCGAATCGTCGGCCCCGAGATCGAACGCCTCATCCAGCTGCTCGCCAAGGTGCCGGGGCTCGGCCCCCGGTCGGCGCGGCGGGCGGCGCTGCACCTGATCAAGAAGAAGGAGCAGTTGCTCGGCCCGCTGACCGCTGCGATGGGCGAGGCGCTGGACACGGTGCGCGTCTGCTCGACCTGCGGCAACGTCGACACGTCCGACCCCTGCACGATCTGCACCGACCCTCGCCGCGACGGGGGCACGATCATCGTGGTCGAGGACGTGGCCGACCTGTGGGCCCTGGAGCGGGCCGGCGCGATGAACGCGCGCTACCACGTGCTCGGCGGCACGCTTTCGCCGCTCGACGGCGTTGGGCCGGACGATCTGAACATCCGCAGCCTGGTGGACCGCGTGGCGAAGGGCGGGGTCGGCGAACTCATCCTGGCCGTCAACGCCACCGTGGAAGGCCAGACCACGGCGCACTACATCACCGACCAGCTCGACGGGCTCGGCGTGAAGATCACCCGGCTCGCCCATGGGGTGCCGGTGGGCGGGGAGCTCGACTATCTCGACGAAGGCACGCTGTCGGCGGCACTGAAGGCCAGGACGGCGTTTTGAGGGGAGTTGCAGGCCCGATGAGCCGAGTTGCCTCGCTTGCCCTGCCGATGCGCCGGCTGGCATGGAGCCTCGCCACCTGCGCAATGCTCCTGGCGCTCGTCCCCCTGCCCGCAACAGCACAGTCGATCGACCGGCAGTTCCGCTCCTGGCTGGAGGCGGACCTCTGGCCGTCGGCGAAGGCGGGCGGCGTTTCACGGGCGACCTTCGATGCCGCCTTCGACGGCATCACGCCCAACCTGAAGTTGCCCGATCTCGTGCTGCCCGGACAGAAACCGCAGACGCCGAAGACGCAGCATCAGGCGGAATTCGGGTCGCCGGGCGCCTATTTCGCCGAGAACACGGTGCGCGGCGTCACCGCGGGCGGGCGCAGCCGGGCGGGCACGCATGCCCGGACGCTGGCGGCGCTGGAGAAGGCGACGGGTGTGCCGCCCGGCATCGTACTGGCGATCTGGGGGCGCGAATCGGGTTTCGGCCGAGCCAGGATTCCCTACGATGCCTTCGAGGTGCTCGGCACCAAAGCTTTCCTGGCCAGCCGAAAGGAAATGTTCCGGGAGGAGGTGCTGGCGGCCCTGGTGATGGCGGAGCGCGGCAGGATTCCGCCGCGCTCGATGAAATCCTCCTGGGCGGGCGCGCTGGGCCAGCCGCAGTTCATGCCGACGAGCTATCTGAAAAACGCGGCGGACGGCGACGGCGACGGGCGCGCCGACATCTGGAATTCGGAGCCCGACACGCTGGCCTCGATCGCAAATTATCTGAAGGCGCATGGTTGGGTGCGGGGCCGCGACTGGGGCTTCGAGGTGACGGTGCCGGAAGCCGTCTCCTGCGCTCTGGAGGGCCCGGACCGCGGCAAGCCGATCGCCGACTGGGCGCGGATGGGCGTGGCGCGCATCGGCGGCAAGCCGTTCCCGGCGCACGAGATGAAGGGCGAAGGCTATCTGATGATGCCCGCCGGCCGAAACGGTCCGGCCTTCCTGGTCACGCCGAACTTCTACGTGCTGAAGGACTACAACGAGAGCGACCTCTACGCGCTGTTCGTCGGCCATGCCGCGGATCGGATCCAGTACGGCGACCGGACGTTTACGGGCGCGTGGGGCAGTGTCGGCGGCCTCTATCGGTCCGACGTCGCCGCCATGCAGCGCGGGCTGGAAAAGCTCGGCTACGACGTCGGCGGCGCGGACGGCCTGCCGGGGTTCCGGACGCGCCGCTCGATCGGTGACTGGCAGGCGCGGAACGGTCTGGCGCCGACCTGCTTTCCGGATGCGGCGCTGGTGAAGCGGCTGCGCTGACGCGTGGAGAGTTGCGGGGACAGTCTACTTCATTCGCAACTCATCCGCTTGCAGTGAGCGGGTCATGCAATCGGAATCAAGGAGACTGTCACCGCAATTCGGCCGGAGCGCCGAGGCCCAGTTCCAGGAACCGCGCGTCGAATCGACCGGGCTCCGGCACCTCGATGCCGAAATCGGCCGACAGCGTGGCGCGGAGTTCGGCGGGGGTGGCGAAGTGGACCTGCCGCGACGGCCCGCCGGTCTCGTGGACCGTCATCCGGTCGTTCCTGAGTGCCAGCCGACCGGTCGGCAGGGCGCGTGCGGCCATGATCGTGGTGACGAACTGTGACGCGGGCCAGGTGGAGACGAAATGGCTCGACACCACGTAGTCGACGTCGACATGTTCGGTCATGTCGAAACGGAAGACGGTGCGCCATTCGCCGCCGATCTGCACCTGCAGGCGATAGTGATCCGCGGTCTCGATCACCCTGCACGGCTCGTGCGGCGTCTCCTGCACGGCGCCCGGCGCCAGCAGCAGCGGCGCGGTCTGGGTGACGCCGCCGAAGCCGACATCGGCCAGCCAGGTCGCACCGTCGATCTCGACGCGCAGCAGCATGTGGCTGCGGGGATTGAGCGTGTCCTCCGGCTGGTTCCACAAAACGCGTGCGGCGAGGCCCGACACCTCGAAGCCGAGCGCGGCCAGCACCTTCCAGAACAGCGTGTTCTGCTCGAAGCAGTAGCCGCCCCGCCGTGCATGGACGAGCTTGTCCTCCAGCGAAGGGAGGTCGAGACGCACGGGCCGACCGAGGAAGGAATCGAGGTTCTCGAAGGCGATCGCCAGGGGGTGAAGGGCGTGGAGGCGCTGCAGGACGGAGAGGCTGGGCTCTCGCGGGCCGCGGTAGCCTATACGCAGGAAGTAGGCGTCGAGATCGGGGCCGCTCTGCGTCTGGTCCATGGTGGAGTTCCTCCCGTCCGCGACGCACTAGTCGGATTCAGCGGCCGGCGGAAGGCCTGAATGCGTTCAGTGATCGGGCTCGCGCACGTCCTGAGCGCCGAGAAAGTTGCCGATCGCACCCAGACCGTCGAAGTGGTCGCAGAAGACCTTGGCGATGACGAGGATGGGCACGGCGAGCAGGGCGCCCGCGAAGCCCCAGAGCCACGACCAGAACGCGATGGCGATGAAGATCGCGACCGCGTTGAGCTCCAGCCGGCGGCCGAGGATCAGCGGCGTGACGAATTGGCCTTCCAGCACCGTGAAGCCGGCATAGAGCAGCGGTGCGAGGGCGGCGGAGGCGAGCGTGTCGAAGGTGACGATCGAGATGACGCCGACGAGGATGATGCCGATGAGGCTGCCGACATAGGGCAGGAAGTTCAGGAGCGCGGCTGCGACCCCCCACAGCAACGCATCGGGCAGTCCGAGAAGCCAGCAGGAGAGGCCAACCGCGACGCCGAGCCCGGAATTGATCAGCGCCACGGTCAGCAGATAGCGCGAAATCTCGCGTTCCACGTCGTAGACGATCCGCAGCGCACGCTTCTTGTCGCTCATCAGATCGAAGGTCTGGACCATCTTTTCGTAGAACATGCTGCCCGAGGCGAGCAGGAACAGCGACAGGACGAGCATGATGGCGATGGTGGTTCCGACGGAGAGAAGGTTTCCGGCGGCACGCGAGACGATGCCCGGCTGCGCGATGACCACCTTCTGCACGTCCGGCTCGCTGGCGGTCTCGGTGACGCTCTCGATCTGGTCACCGGCCTGAAGGATGCGGGACATCGGGCCCTTCACCTCCGACAACCGCTCCTGCAACTCGCGCCCGATCTTGGGCGCGTCCTCGACCAGGGCAACGATCGGCCCGCTGAGGACGAAGCCGATGGCCGCGACGCCACAGAACGACAGGAAGACGAGAAGCGTCGCCGAGAGGGGCGCCGGGATACCGCGCCAGGCGAGCGTCCGCACGATCGGCGACAGGGTGAGCGCCAGCAGGAAGGCGAGCACCACGGGAAGGAAGAAGTCCTTGGCGAAATACAGGGCATAGACGAAGAGGATGATGAAGATGCCCATCAGCACGCCGAAAAGGCTGCGCTGCGGCTTGGCCGCGGCAGCCGCTGCCGGCGCGGTGGTTTCGTCCTGCGATGTGGCCATGGTCACCCCGTCCGCGCGCGAATCGGCGGAAGCCCATCAACGGGCGAGCCGCACGATGGTTCCGGCTCTGGAGGCTTTTCGGATGCGGAAGAAACTTTGGTCGCCGCGATGCGTTGCGGGCATCAGACGAGGCTCGGGTCCACGGCCCGAAGGAGGCCGATGATGAAGGTCCTGTCGCTCAGGAACACGGTCGTGCTTTTTTCCCTGCTGATCGTCTCGTCCTGCACGGTCGTGGTCGCCGAACCGCCATCCGTCAGCCCGGGACCGCCGCAGGTCTGTCCGCGCATCTACGAGCCGGTCTGCGGTCGCAGCGGTCCGGACCGCCAGACCTTCGGCAATGCCTGCGAGGCCAGGGCCGCGGGCTATCGCGTCCTCCATCCGGGTCAGTGTCGGCGCGGTGGTCCCGTACCCCGCCCCGAGCCCCGCTTCTGCACGCAGCAGTACGAGCCGGTCTGTGCGCGGCGCGGCGGCAGCGTCCGGACCTTCGGAAACGCCTGCGAGGCCAGGAACGCGGGCCATCGCATCCTCTACGACGCGCCCTGCCGCTGACCGGGGCGCCGAAGACGATCCTCCTGCGGCCGGACGTGCCGCGCTGCGAGCATCCGCGCCGCCCGGCGGCGGGGCAGCCATTGGGTCACGCGGCCCGGGAAAGCTCCCGGTGCGCGTCGGCCAGGATTTCGTAGGACCGTAGCCGGGCGGAGTGGTCGAAGATGTGGCCGGTGACCATCAGTTCGTCGGCGCCGGTGCGGCGGGCGAATTCGGCGACGCCGCGCCGCACCGTCGCGGGAGACCCGACGACGGCGCAGGAGAGAGTCTGGTCCAGCATGGCCCGTGCCATCGGCTCAAGGCTCTCGTAGTAGCCCGGCTGCGGCGGCGGGAGCTTGCCGGGGCGCCCGGTGCGGATGTTGACGAAGGACTGCTGCTGCGAAGTGAACAGGAGCCGCGCCTCTTCGTCGGTCTCGGCCGCGATGACGCTGAGCCCCAGCATCACGTAAGGCCGGTCCAGCTGTTCCGACGGCTCGAAGCGCTCGCGGTAGATCGCCACTGCATGTTCCAGATCGGCCGGGGCGAAATGCGAGGCGAAGGCATAGGGCAGGCCGAGCATCGCCGCGAGCTGGGCGCCGTAGAGGCTGGAGCCGAGGATCCAGACCGGTACGTCCAGACCGGCGCCCGGCACGGCCTGCACGCGCTGGCCTTCCTCGACCGGCTTGAAGTAGGACATCAGCTCGACGACGTCGCGCGGGAACTGGTCGACGTCGCCGGACAGATTGCGGCGCAGCGCACGCGCGGTCAGCATGTCGGTCCCCGGCGCGCGACCGAGGCCGAGATCGATGCGGCCGGGGTGCAGGGCGGCCAGGGTGCCGAAGGCTTCGGCCACCATGAGCGGCGAATGGTTGGGCAGCATGATGCCGCCGGCGCCGACGCGAATGCTCGAGGTGCCGGCGGCGACATGGCCGATGACCACCGCGGTTGCGGCGCTGGCGATGCCCGGCATGTTGTGATGCTCGGCCAGCCAGTAGCGGCGGTATCCCCATCGCTCCGCATGGCGGGCGAGATCGAGCGTATTGCGCAGCGAGGCACCGGCATCGGTGCCTTCCGGGACGGGCGAAAGATCGAGAACGGAAATCGGTGTCATGGCGACAATGTAGGCGCAGCCGGCCGATTTCCAATCCCGAAACGCATGGTCCAGGCGCAGCGGGACCGGGAGGAACCCGCCGCTGATCGTCCGGAGCGGCTCAGAACGGCATCTTGAAGCCGGGCGGGATCGGCAGGCCGGCGGTCAGTTCCTGCGTCTTCTTCTGCATGACCGCTTCGACCTTTCCCTTGGCATCGGCGTGAGCGGCGAGGATCAGATCCTCGAGAATCTCGACGTCGTCCTCCTTGAAGAGCGAAGGATCGATCTTCAGGCTCTTCATCTCGCCCTTTCCCGACAGCACGACGGTGACGAGGCCGCCGCCCGACTGGCCGGAGGCTTCGATCTGCGCGATCTCCTCCTGCATGGTCTGGAACTTCGCCTGCATCTCCTTGGCCTTGCCCATCAGGCCCATGAGGTCCTTCATGATGTCTTCCTTCCGTTGATCTCAAAGTTCGTCGTCGTCATCGTCGGCGACCGGATCGATCGGCAGCGACGTCTCGTCGCCCTCCGCCACGTCCTGTGCCGCCGCATCGGGGATGCGCACGTCGATGATCCTGGCGCCGGGAAAGCGGGCGAGAATGGCCGCGACGGCCGGGTCGGCACGGGCGTCCATGAGCGCGCTCTCGCGGCGGCCGGCCTCGACTTCGGCAAGGGTCTGACTGCCCTCCTCGCGCGAGACCGAAACGAACCAGTTGCGGCCCGTCCAGGCCTTCAGCCGGGTCGTCATGTCGTTGAGGAGCACCTTGGGCGCGTCGGGCGTCAGGCTGACCTCGATGCGGCCCGGCTCGATGGCGACCAGGCGCACGCAGCTCTTGAGCTTGACCTTGAAGGCGATGTCCCGGTTGGCGTCGGCGAGCGCCGCGATATCCTCGAGCGAGCGCAGCGGCACCGAAGGCGCCTCCTCGACCGGGACGGGTGACGGCAGCACGGCTGCCTGGGCCTGGGGCACAGGTTCGACCAGCCGCATCGCCGGGCCGCCGGCGCCTGCGGGCATCCGCGCCTGCGCGACCGCCGCTACACCACCGCCGTTCCCCACGGGTGCGGAGGGGCGATCGGCTGCAGGGCTCGCTGCGGACCGGGGCGCTCCGCCGGGTTGGAGGGCCGGAACCCCACCGCTCTCGATTGCCTTCAGGGCCTCGTCCAGGGTGGGCAGAGCGGCGGCGTGGGCGATGCGGATCAGCACCATCTCGGCGGCGCTCACCGGGCGATTGGAGCCCTGCACCTCGGCTATGCCCTTGAGCAGCATCTGCCAGGTCCGCGACAGCACGCGAACGGAGAGCTGGCCTGCGAAATCGGCGCCGCGCAGCCGCTCGTCCTCGGTGAGCGAGCCGTCGCGCACGGCTTCCGGAACGAAACGCAGACGCGTGACGAGATGATTGAACTCGGCGAGATCCGTCAGGACCACCGCCGGATCGGCGCCGCTGTCGTACTGGGCGCGGAACTCGGTCAGCGCCGCAGCGACGTCGCCGCGCATCAGGTGCTCGAAGAGATCGACGACGCGGGCACGATCCGCCAGGCCCAGCATGGCGCGCACAGCCTCGGCGGTGACGCTACCCGCACCATGGGCGATCGCCTGATCGAAGATGGAGAGAGCGTCGCGGGCAGAGCCCTCGGCGGCACGGGCCACCATGGCCAGCGCCTCGTCCTCGACGACGATGCCCTCCTTGCCGGCGATACCGCGAAGATGCCCGACCAGCAGGCCGGCGTCGATGCGGCGGAGGTCGAATCGCTGGCAGCGCGACAGCACCGTGATCGGCACCTTGCGGATTTCGGTGGTCGCGAAGATGAACTTGACGTGCGGCGGCGGCTCTTCGAGCGTCTTCAGCAGGCCGTTGAAGGCCTGCGTCGAGAGCATGTGCACCTCGTCGATGATGTAGACCTTGTAGCGCGCCGAGACCGGCGCGTACCGCACCTGCTCGATGATCTCGCGTATGTCGTCGATGCCGGTGTGGCTGGCGGCATCCATTTCGATCACGTCGACATGGCGCCCCTCCATGATCGCCTTGCAGTGCTCGCCCGGGAGGGCAAGGTCGATAGTGGGGCGATCGATATCGGCGGTCTTGTAGTTGAGCGCCCGCGCGAGGATGCGGGCCGTCGTTGTCTTGCCGACGCCGCGCACCCCGGTCAGCATCCAGGCCTGGGCGATGCGGTCGGCTGCAAATGCGTTGGTGAGCGTACGGACCATCGGCTCCTGGCCGATCAGGTCGGAAAAATCGCTCGGCCGATACTTGCGGGCGAGGACGCGATACGCCCTGTTCCCGGTCGCGTCGGTGCCGCCGGCCTCGCTCATTGGACGGTTCGCCTCCGTATCGCGGCTCGGACTGTCGTGTTTCGCCGCCGAGACGCCGCAGCGTCGATGCCCGATCCGGACCACGTCCGGCTCCGCATCCGGACCGGCGCGAGCGGATGGAAAAGGTGGGAGGCTGGCACGGCGACCCGTGCCGGAGCTCGTTAGGGCTGCTTCCTTCCGGACCTGACCCGGTTGGCGAGTGGCTCGTCCACCACCAACCTCCCGTCCCTCATATCGGCAATCGCGCCGGCAAATGCAAGGGAGTAATCGGCGAGCCGCCAGGATGCAGGCGGGTGCGCCGGCACAGCGGCGGAACCATCCCCGACATGGTGGATTTCCTCCCTGACGAAAGGAGGCCAGCGATGCCGGGAACGCGCTACATGAACGCCGTGATGGGCGTCACGATCGGTCTGGCCGTCGGTGCCGTGCTCGGCGTTTCGGTGCTCGAAAACATCATTCTCGGGATCGTGCTGGGTGTCTTCATCGGCGCGGGGATCGGCAGCAGCCTGCCCGCGAACCGCTGAGTCCGCAGAATGACGACCTTCCTCATCAGAACGGCCATCGGCGTGATCGTGGGAATCGGCCTCGGCGCCGTGCTGGGCAAGGTGCTGTTCGGCGATCCGGCGCTCGGCATAGGGCTCGGGGTGACCGCCGGCGCCGCGGTCGGGCTCGTTCTCGCGATGGTCCTGCGGTGAGCCGGCGGACGGCCGGACATCAGTTCATCAGGTTGCGACCACTGTCGGCAAGTGTGGTCTCCATGAGGTGAGTCAGCCACTTCGAGGTAGGGATGTCGTGCGGACGGGTGCGAAATTCCCCGACCGCCCTCTCGAGCGTCTTCTCGACCAGGCGGTCGGCGGCCAGGGCGTCGCCCAGCATCAGCCTCGCCGAGAGCCGCAACTTCGGCAGAACGACGATCATGTCCTGCCGCGAAACCGAAAACGGATCCCGTGCCCTGCCGTCCAGTTCGTTGACCAGCACGTCGACGACGCTGTGCCAGCTGACGGGTTTCGGAAGACTGCCGACGAAGCGGAAACGTTCGGGCACCGACGCGGCATCCATCCCGCTGAAGAAGACGAAGGGCACGCGGCGCAGGAAGAGTTCGTCGGCGATCGGGAAGACGGTACCGTCCTTCAGGTTGATGTCGAGGACGGCGGCGTCCGCCTGGTCGAGATGCGCCCGCGCTGCGGCCACGCCGGGCGCGGGGCCGAGCACCGTCGCGCCCACGCTCGCGAAGAATTGTGCGAGATCGTCCGCCAGCAAGAATTCATCCTCCACGATGAGGATCCGCATGCCCGCAAGGGTGGAAAGCTTGTCATCCATGGACAGTCAATGGCCCCGCCGGACGGAAGTTCCGGCCCGTGCCGCAGCAAGAACCGCGAACGCAGCCGCCGGGGAGGGCTTTTCCTGATTCGGAATGCGTGCGTGACGGGCAGGCTTAATTTTTGGTAACAACTTGAATGCATGATGAAGCCATGATTGAGTTTGCCGGGGTAGCCGGCCGGGTTCGGTCGCGCGGGGCGGCACGACCAGTGAGAGTGAAGAGTCGCGTTGAACCGTAGCCAGAATCCCAGGGGCCACGCCGTGCGGGTGGCGATGATGATTGCGGCGCTGTCGGTGACGGGCGCCCAACCTGCGCATTCCTTCGAGCTGTTCGGCATCAAGCTGTTCGGCCGCGACAAGGAGGCGGACGCCGCCGACGTGATCGGCGAGCCGCAGCCCTACACCATCGATTTCCAGGTGACGGGCGACGACCTGGAGGACCAGCTCAAGGGTGCCTCCAGCCTGTGGTCCGATCGCGACGAGCCTGCCTCGGGCGCCGCCGGCCTGATCGCCAAGGCGCGGCAGGACTACCGGCGGATGCTCGCGGCGCTCTACGCGGACGGTCGCTATGGCGGCTCGATCAGCATCCTGATCGACGGGCGCGAGGCGGCGGACCTGCCGCCCGATACCGAACTGCCCGACCCGGCCCGCGTGGACGTGGTCGTGGTGCCGGGGCCGGTGTTCCTGTTCGGAAAGGCGCTCATCACCAATGAGGCGCCGCCTGCCGTCGACCGGCGCGATCAGGTCGAACGGCCGGCCGCCAGGGGATTCGCAACCGGCGAAGTGGCGCGGTCGGGGACGATCCTCACCGCCGAGCGGCTCGCGGTCGAAGCCTGGCGCCAGCAGGGGCATGCCAAGGCGAGCATCGCGGAGCGGCGGGTCGAAGCCCGGCACACGCAGGACGTCGTGGACGCGACGCTTGCCGTGGAACCGGGGCGGCGTGCCGTCTACGGGTTCACCAAAGCCGAGGGCACGGAGCGCATGGATCCGGGCTTCGTGGCCTGGATGGCGGGGCTCGAGCCCGGCGCGGAATTCGACCCGGACGACATCGAGCGGGCCCGCAAGAGGCTGGCGCGCCTCGACGTGTTCCGCTCGCTGCGTCTCGTCGAGGCCGACGAGATCGGGCCGGACGGCGTGCTGCCGATCACGGTCGTCGTGCAGGAGCGCGCCCTGCGACGGATCGGTGTCGGCGGCACCTATTCGACGATCGACGGCCTCGGCCTGGAAGCCTACTGGCTGCACCGCAACCTGTTCGGACATGCCGAAAGGTTGCGCATCGAGGGCAAGGTCGGCGGCATCAACGGCGTGGATCCCAAAGACTTCACCTATCGTCTCGGCGCCACCTTCACACGGCCTGGCGTGTTCACCCCAGACACCGACTTCGTTGCGTCCCTGTTCGGCGACCGCGAGGTGCTGGAACCCTACACGCGTACCGGCGTGACCGGACAGGCGGGTTTCACCCACGTCGTCACCGACCGCATCTCCGGCCGCGTCTTCGCAAATGCCCGCCATGCCGAGTTCGAGGACAACGTCTTCGGCAAGCGTACCTTCTCGAGCCTGGGCGTGCTGGGAGGCCTCGTCTACGACAGCCGCGACGATGCTGCCAACGCGACGGAGGGATATTATGCCGAGGTGACCGCGGAGCCCTTCTTCGAGTTCCAGTACGGCAATCCAGCCGCGGCATTCACGGCGGAAGGCCGCGCCTATTACGGTTTCGGCGAGAAAAACAGGATCGTCGCGGCCGGACGGATCAAGGTCGGGAGTCTCGTCGGCCCCCCGATCGCGGAAACCGCGCCGGACAAGCTGTTCTTCGCCGGTGGCGGCGGATCCGTGCGGGGCTATGCCTATCGCAACATCGGAGTGCCGGTCGGCAACAACGTCATCGGAGGCCGGTCGCTGGTCGAGGCTTCGGCCGAACTGCGCGTCGCCGTCACCGACACGATCGGGCTCGTCGGCTTCGTCGACGCCGGCTATGTCGGGGCGGATTCCATCCCCGACTTCTCGGCGCCGTTCCGCATCGGCACGGGCGTGGGGCTGCGCTATCTCACCGGCCTCGGACCGATCCGGCTGGACGTCGGCTTCCCCCTCGATCCGGGGCCGGGCGATCCCAGCGCCGCCTTCTACGTCGGAATAGGACAGGCATTTTGACCCGCTTCGTCGCAGCCCTCCTTTCGCTGTTGCTGGCGTTCCCCGTTCTGGCGCAGGACACGCCGGACGAAGAGCGCGGCTTCTTCATCGACTTCGTCGAGAACCAGCTGTCCTCGCCGAACCGGCAGATCAGGATCGACGGCATTCAGGGCATCCTGTCGTCGGAGGCGACGATCGCTTCCATCACCATCGCCGACCGCGAGGGCGTATGGCTCAGAATCTCCAATGCCGGAATCGACTGGAACCGATCCGCGCTGCTGCGCGGGCGGCTGGACATCGAGACACTGCGCGCCGATTCCATCGAGGTGCTGCGCCAGCCGGTGCCGGAAGAAGGCCTGCCGTCGCCGGAGGCGACGCCTTTCCAGCTGCCCGACCTGCCACTCGCCATCAGCCTGCGCAACCTCGAGATCGCGCGGCTGCGATTCGGCCAGGACGTCTTCGGGCTGGCTTCGGAACTGAGCGCGACCGGCAACTTCGAACTTGCCGACGGGTCGCTGCAGACCGCCCTGGAGATGCAGCGCCTCGACGGGCCGGGCGGAAGCCTGTCGCTCACGGCAAGCTATGCCAACGAGACGGAGGTGCTGGACGTGCGGCTCGGGCTGAGTGAGCCGGCCAACGGTATCGTGGCGAACCTGCTCAACATCGAGGGGCGCCCGCCGGTGGAACTCGCCCTTTCCGGGTCCGGCCCGATCGGCGACCTGGCGCTGGAACTGGCGCTCGACGCCGACGGTTCCCGCGTCCTGACCGGCACGACCCGGCTCGACCGCACAGACCTCGGCCTCGCCTTTTCGGCCGACCTGCGCGGTCCGATCTCGCGACTGGTGGCACCCGCATTCCGCGCCTTCTTCGGGGAGGAGACGGCGCTGACCGTCAACGGCACCGTCCGGGATGCGGGCGGCGTCGCGATCGACCGTCTGACCGTCGACAGCGCAGCGGTCGATGTCGAGGCGACGGCACAGACGGGAGCCGACGGTTTCCTGCGGTCGCTCAAGCTCGATGCAAAGGTGGGAACGGGTGACGGACAGCCCGTCGTCCTGCCGGTGCCGGGCGGGACGACGACGCTCCGCAGCGGCGTGGTCAACCTCGCATTCGGCGACACGCCGGACGGCCGCTGGTCGGGGACGTTGTCGATCGACGATCTGAACAGTCCGCAATTCGCCATCGACACCGTAGCGCTGGATCTCGGCGGTCTCGTCTCCAACCTGGACGACCCGACGAACCGGCGTATCACCTTCGACGTGACCGGGCAGGCGGACGGTATCGAGGCGGCGCGCGAGGACATCGCGGATGCGTTGGGCAGCAGGATCGCGCTTGCGATCAGCGGCGCATGGAGCGCCGGGCAGCCGGTGCGGATCGAGCGGGCTTCGGTCGACGGCCGTGCTCTCGCCCTGTCTGCCACCGGAATGTTCATCGATGGCGCCTTCAACGGCGACCTCGGGATCGAAGCCTCCAGCATCGCCCCCTTTTCCGGCCTCGCCGGCCGGGACCTCGGCGGCGGCGCCCGGCTGACGGCGCGCGGCGAGGTGCGCCCGGCGTCGGGGGCCTTCGACCTGACGCTCGACGGACAGGCGACCGAACTTAGGATCGACGACGCGACCGCCGACAATCTGCTGTCGGGTACGACCACCATCTCGGGCCGCGTCGCCCGTGGCGAGGCCGGTCTCGTCGCCGACGCCTTCCGGCTCGAGAACCCGCAGGCGACCCTGACCGCCGACGGCCGGATCGCCACCGGCAGCGCGGATTTCCGCTTCGATCTTGCGGTTACCGAACTCTCCGAGATCCACGAGGAGCTGGGCGGCCGCCTCACCGCGTCGGGCACGGCGCAAGGCGCCGACGGCGTGATAGCGCTCGCCTTCGCGGCGCGCGTCCCCGTGGGCACCCTCTCCGACCGGGCGCTGCGGGACGCCGCGATCGTCTTCGACGGCACGCTCAGCGAAGGCGCGCTCGCCGGCAACGTCACCGGCGATGCCTTCCTCGACGGCACGCGTGTCAGCCTGCGGTCGCGGGTCGCTTCGGCGAATGGCGAGCGGAGCCTGGGCGATCTCCGTTTCGAGACGGCCGGCGCGATGCTGACCGGCAACGTCATGCAGACGGAAGCGGGACTGTTTTCGGGCGCGCTCGAACTGGACGCGCCGAACGTGTCGACCGCGGCGGCTCTGGCACTCGCCGAGGCGAGCGGCGCGATCCGGGCCAGCATCGATCTGGCGATCGTCGATGGGCGCCAGGCCGCGACAGTCGATGCGCGGGTCGACGGTCTCGTCTACGAAGACACCCGCATCGGCGCTGCGACGGCACAGGCGCAGGTGGCAGACCTGTTCGGCGTTCCCGCCGTGCAGGGGCGGATCGACGCGCGCGACGTGACGGCGGCGGGAGTGGATATCGCGACCGTCACCGCCAATGCGCAGCGCGATGGTGACTCCACCGGCTTTTCCGCGCAGGCGCGGCTCGACAATGGCACCACGATCGATACGACCGGCGCGCTCGCGCCGGAGGGTGGAGGGTTCCGGCTGACGCTTGAACAGGCGAACCTCGCCTGGCGGGATCTCACCGCGCGGCTGTCACAGACGGCATCGCTGCGCGTCGTGGGCCAGGACCTGACCGTCGATTCCTTCGCCATGAACGTCGGAGGCGGTACGATCAGCGCTACGGGCACGGTGGCGGAGCGCATCGACATCTCGGCGCGCCTGGAACAGGTGCCGCTGTCGATCGCCAACGCGATCCGGCCGGACCTCGGGCTCGGCGGAACGATCGACGGCACCGCGGTCGTGGGCGGCTCACGTTCGGCGCCGAACGTCCGCTTCGACGTAGCCGGGCGCCGGCTGACCGCCACAGCCCTGCGCGAGGCGGGCCTGACGACGCTTTCGATCGACGCGCGGGGTACGACCAGCGGCAACAGGCTCGAGGTCGACGCCTCGGTTTCGGGTCCCGAGGGATTCCGCGCCCAGGCGAGCGGCGGCGTTCCGCTCGGCGACGGATCACTTGCGCTCGACGTCGCGCTGCAGAGCTTCCCGCTGGCCACCCTGAACCCGATGCTGCCAGGGCAGTCGTTGTCGGGGATCGTCACGGGCAATGCGACGGTCACCGGTCCGCTGGCCGATCCGGCCGCGCGTTTCGACCTGACGGGAAGCAATCTCGCGTCGACGCAACTGGTGGACCTGGGCGTCGCGCCACTGGGGCTCACGGCTTCCGGTCGCTACGGAAATGGAACGATCACGCTTTCCTCGGCGGCGGCCAGCGGTCCGCGCGGGCTGTCGGTGACGGCGAGCGGCACCGTGCCGCTGTCGGGTCTCGGACTGGCGGTCTCGGCCAACGGGCAGGTCCCGCTCGAACTCGCCAACCGGTTCCTGATCGACCGGGGAACGCAGGTGAGCGGGACGCTGGTGCTCGACATCCGCGTCGCCGGCAGCCTGTCGGATCCGGTCGTCACCGGCGCCATCACGACGACCGGAGCATCCGCCATCGACCCGGAAGCCAACGTGCGGCTGAACGACATCGCGCTGTCGGCAAGGCTCGACGCGCAGTCGGTGACCATCACGCAGCTCGCCGCCTCGGTGGCCGGCGGCGGGCGCGTGGTGGCCAGCGGCACGATCTCGCTCGCCGACGGCTTCCCTGCCGATCTCACGCTCCAGCTGCTGGATGCGCGCTACACAGACGGCGAGCTCGTGGTTGCGACGGTGGATGCGTCCCTCTCGGTTTTCGGCGCACTGGCGCGCGATCCGCTGATTTCGGGCCAGGTCTCGGTCGAGCGGGCGGAGATCTCGATTGCAGGCGACATCGGCGGCGGGCCGACCTCGATCGACGTCATCCACGTCAATCCGCCGCCCGCGGTGCGCGCCACGCTGGAGCGCGCACGCGCCAACGACGGCACGCCGATGCCTTCGGCGAGGCCGAGCGTCGCGCGGCTGGACGTGACGGTGAGCGCGCCGAACCAGATCTTCGTGCGCGGGCGGGGCCTCGATGCCGAACTCGGCGGACAGGTGCGGCTCACCGGCCCGGTCACCGACATCCAGCCGGTCGGCGGCTTCAACCTGATCCGCGGCCGGCTCTCGATTCTCGGACAGCGGATCACGTTCGACGAGGGCAGCGTGTCGCTGGTCGGGGATCTCGATCCGTTCATCGACTTCGTGGCGCGCAGCACGAGCGGCGACATCACGGTCTTCGTCACGGTGCGCGGCCGGGTGTCGGACCCGCAGGTCTCGTTCTCGTCGCAGCCGGAACTCCCACAGGACGAGGTGCTGGCGCGGCTGATCTTCAACCGCTCCATCTCGGAACTGTCCGCCCTGCAGATCGCCCAGCTCGCAGCGGCGGCAGCGGAACTCGCCGGAGGGTCGAACACGTCGCTTGTCGGCAGCCTGCGCGATGCGACGGGCCTCGACGACCTCGACATCATCACCGACAGCGAGGGCAACACGGCGGTGCGCGCTGGGCGGTACATCCGCGACAACGTCTATCTCGGCGTGGAAGCCGGAGCGGCCGGATCGACCCGCGGCACGATCAACCTCGACATCACGGAGGACCTGAAGGCCCGCGGTTCGGTGGGGTCGGATGGCGATTCGAGCCTCGGGCTCTTCTACGAGCGGGACTACTGACGCGTCCCCCGAAGCACGGCCTCCGGCACATGGCGGAAGGCCGGTCGATGCTGCGCCAATGCGTCTCCATGCGACCGCGCCGCAACTTCTCGCCTGCGGAGGCCGCTTCCGCAGGAGCGACCGGAACCGGGGGCCGGTCGCCGGCATTCTCCCGCGATCAGGAGAACCACATGATCGACGACAGCAATCCGAAAGTCGCGGACGAGTCCAACACCCGCAAGGATCCGGACGACTGGGTCAGCGGCGACGAGCCCATGACGGGCGCGCAGCGCTCATACCTCAAGACATTGTCGGAACAGGCACACGATCCCGAGAGCTACGAGGAGGGGCTGACAAAGGCCGAAGCCTCCCGACGGATCGACGCGCTGAAGGACAAACTCAGGCTCTGACAGGGAGCGGAACGCCTTCCTTCCGGATGATCGAGCGCGCCATCGGGTATCGCCGCGGACGCGCTGATCCGGGACGAGCTTCTCGATCCGGCGTGATGCGAGGCCGGTGTGCCCTCGCGTCAGAGGCAGGACGGGGCCGGCGGCGGCGTCGAGGACGGGAGGAGCGCGCCGCCGGCCCCTGGCGCCGTGGGAGGAACGAGCGCCCTTCCACAACCCGCCGCGGGGCGAAAGGTTCGCCGATCTCCTAACATTTGTTAATCGGAGCTTCCTGCAGCAGGGAAAGAACGGCGGCAGCCGCCGCAGTCACGAAACACCGGCCACGCCGAGCACCACCGCAGGGACGGCGAACCCCGCCTGACCGCCGAGGAAGAAGGCCCTGCGCGGCGGGGTGCGCGGGATGGTGCCGCCCTGCCCGACCTTCCGGCCGCTGAACACGCACTGCCGTTCGTGGCGATGGTCGGCACTCCGACTTCCCGTGTTCACCGGCGGGAAGGACGGCGCGCTATTGGCGGATGACGCCGCACGCGATCCGGTCGCCGGACTCGCCGGAGGGCTGAGTGGTGTAGTCGTCGGGGCCGGAATGGACCACCACCGCCGAACCATCCTCGTCCATCAGCGGGTTCTCGCCGTCGCCCAGGGAGAGACGATCGGTGAAGAACTCGACCTTGACGACACCGTTCTCGGCAACGTGGATGTTGGGGAAGTCGCCAGGATGCGGACCGTCCTCGCTCTCGACTCCGTGGCTCGCATCGGCGGCATAGTGGCCACCGGCGGATGCGAATGAATCGGCAATCGCACAGTCTCCGGTCTCGTGGACATGGAAGCCGAGAGTGCCGGGCGGCAGATCCGTCAGTTCGACGATCACGCGCAGCATGCCGGAGCGCGTGCTCTGGAACGTGACGGTTCCCACCTCCCGTTCTTCGAGGTCGATCATGTTCGCGGAAGCGGAGACAGCCTGCGCGTGAGCCGCTGAAACGGCGCATCCACCGGCGAGGAGAAGGGCGAGAAGGGTCTTCGTCATCAGGGTACCTTTCCTTTCGTCAGCCTACGCAACGATGCAGGACGCCGATTGTTCAGGCAACCGCCCGACATTCCGGAACCTTCCCGAGGAGCCCCGACTTACAAAGAGACGTCCGCCGAGGAAGGAAATGCCATGTCCAGCCCCCGCTACTTCAAGCCCTCCATCCCGCCTGCCGGGACCCGCGGAACGGAACCGATCCCGATGCCGGGTCCGACGCCGCCGCCCGGCCCCCTGCCGCCCGACCCGGTACCACAGCCAGGCCCGTCGCCCATCCCGACCCGGCGCATGGCGGGCAGGGCAAGGCCGTGACGGGCACATTCGAACGTCCGGTCAGACTTTCCGGACCGGAGGGGCCCCTGGACGTGCGTTCGGCGCAGCAGGCCTTCGAGGTCCTGTCGCGCCCGGACTGGCCGGTGCGGGGGATCGAGCACGCGCAGGCCGTCGATGCGGCGCTGAAGGTGGTCGACGGACACCGGTCGGCCGTCGATGCGCGCGACGCACTCGTCCGCGCTGCACGCGAAGCGGGGACGCTCGTGGAGAATTGAAGTCAGATTGCGGCCCCCCCCGCACACAAGGCCGGGCGAACGGCCGTCGGCTTCGCCTCCCTTGCCCCAGTTCCGGAACATGATCCCCGCGGAGCCGTTAAGTCGCATGCGCAACAGGAGCCCGAAGATGATCCGCCTTGGAAACTTTGTCGCGGGCGGCTTTGCAGTCGCTTTCCTTGCTGCCGTCACTCCCGTGTCGGGCCAACAGACGCAGACACCCGAGGCGCCCGCGGTTGCGCCAGGGCTCGAGGCAGAGGCCGAACCGTGTGCGATCGATCCCGACGCCAAAGCGGCCCAGTCTCCCGGAGGGGAGGAGCGGGACGAGGACGGCGCAGCGGATTCGTCGCTCTCGGCCACGCTCGACCGCTGTGGCGGCGTCCTGAAGCCGCCTGCGGTCGGCGATCCGGATATGGTGGAGCCGGCGCCGGACGCGGGCGTGACGCCCATCATTCCGCCGTCCGCGGTGCCGGAGGACGAATGACCGAGCGGTCTCGGGGCACCCTTTCGTGAACCGGCTCAGGATCGTCACCTACAACGTCCATCGTTGTCTCGGCGTCGACGGCAGGCTTTCGCCCGCGCGCATCGCGGAAGTGATCGCGGAGACGCGGGCCGATGTCGTGGCACTGCAGGAGCTGGACGTCCGTCGCCCGCGCAGCGGCGGAATAGATCAGGCCGAGGCGATCGCGCTCGAACTCGGCATGGGCAACGTCCACTTTCATCCGGCGCTGAAGATCATGGAGGAGGAGTACGGCGACGCCATCATCACCGCACTACCCTCTCGTGTCATCCAGGCCGGGGCGCTGCCAGGGCTCGAGCGCAAGCCGCGCATAGAGCCGCGCGGCGCGATCTGGGCCCGGATCGAGCTGGAGGGCGGCCCCATCGACATCATCAACACGCATTTCGGCCTCCGCCGCTGGGAGCGGCGCGCGCAGGCGCGCTGCCTGCTGGGTCGGGAGTGGCTCGGCCGTGCGGACCCGGACGTGCCGATGGTGCTGGCAGGGGACTTCAATTCGTTTCCGCACGGCTCGGTCTGCGGCATGATCCGAAAGCACCTGCGCGATGCGCACCAGATCGGCTCGCCGAAGCGCCGGCGACCGCGCCGCACCTACCCGTCCGGGTTCCCCGTCTTCCGGATCGACCACATCTTCGTCAGCCGTCATTTCTCCGTCAAATCGGCCGATACCCATCGCAGCGTGCTGAGCCGCGCCGCATCCGATCACCTGCCGCTCGTCGCCGACCTGATCATCGAAGGACGGAACGATCCTCCCTTCATGGAATCCCACCTCGTTCCGGATCATCCGGCGCGGCAGGGCGTCGACACGGCTCCAACGAAGGCCTGCCCGTGACCGATACCGCCGCGCCGCCGCTTGCAGAGACATCCGGGAACGACCGAAAGGACGCGCGCCCGGGCGCCCGGCAACCGCTCGGGCTGTCCTGGTCGACCTGGATCACGATCGCTGCCGTCATCCTCGCCGCCTATCTGCTGTACCGAACCCTTTCCGGCTACAGCTACGCGGAGATCGTCGCGTCGGTGACCAGCATCCCCGGTGCACGGCTTGCAGGGGCAGTCGGCTTCATGGCCGCGAGCTACCTGACGCTGACGATGTTCGACCATCTGGGGCTGCGCTATGCGGGGCACCGTCTTCCGTGGCGCAAGGCGGCACTGGCTTCCTTCACGGCGCTGTCGCTCGGCCACTCGATCGGCTTCGCCGGCATCTCCAGCGGCGCGATCCGGTACCGCTTCTATGCGCGGTGGGGACTGAGCGTCGAGGACGTCGCCAAGGTCGTGCTGTTTTCCGGGCTGACGGTGTCGCTCGGCCTGATGACGCTCGGCGGCGTCGCCCTCCTGGCCCGGCCCGACGGCGCGGCGCAGCTGACCGGGCTCGATTCCGGCCTGATCCTGGCCGCCGGAGCGGGGCTGCTTCTGCTCGTCGCCGGCTATGTCCTGGCCGCAGCCTTCGTCACGCGCACCATCACGATACGCAGATGGGCGTTCCGCCTGCCGGGACTGCGGCTTGCCCTTTCCCAGGTCTGCGTCGGCGCGCTGAACTTCGCGCTCGTGGCCGCCTGCCTGCACCAGGCCGTCGCCGGCTTTGCGGATGTCGCCTACGTGACGGTGGCGACCGCCTACGTCACCGCCAACACGGCCGCACTGCTGGCGCATGTTCCAGGCGGGCTGGGTGTGATCGAGGCCACAGTGCTGCACATGATCCCGGGAGCGGGTCTCATCGGCGCGGTGCTGATCTTCCGTTTCGTCTATTTCCTGCTGCCGCTGCCGATCGGTGCGGCGAGCCTGATCGCGTGCGAGTTCATCGTGCGCAGACGGTGAGAACGGATGAAACGGGAGAAAAGGGGTCGCAAGCCGGTCATGCCTGCGCCCCTGTCACCGGGTCTCAGCGACCGAGCTTGCGCCTGCGCCAGAAACGATCCCAAAGCCGCAGGATGCGATAGGGACGTGACGGATCGAGCAGGCGAGTGCCGGGCACCGGATGCGAAGGCCCCTCGTCGGACATCGCCTCGAAGGGCAAGAGCCGGCACTTGCCGCCGCCGAGCGCCTCGATCGCCGCGACCAGCGAGCCGCGCCGCTCCATCTCCAGAGCAAAACGTTCGGCCGTCACGCCGATGTGTTCGGCGACGAGGCGGTCGCGCAGACGCGTTACCGCGCGCGCCTGGGCACCGTTCTTCGCCTCGATCGCCACGTCGCATTCGGTGTCGAGGCCGATCGAGCGATTGTTGAGATTCGACGAGCCGATCCGCATGAAGCGATCGTCGATGACCACCACCTTCGAATGGACGAAGACCTGGGTCGTCTCTCCGCCATCGGCAATGGCGGGATAGAGGATGCGCAGCCGCCCGTACCGGTCAGCCTGGCGCAGGCGGCGGATCAGGCGGTCCCGGTTGGTGCCCATCACCCATTTCTCGATGATGCCGTGGCACTCATGCGCCATGACCACCACGATTTCCGGCCCGTCCAGGGCGCGCAGCCGCTTCTCAATGACGTCGCCGAGGAGCGAAGACGTCATGTACTGGGCCTCGATGTAGATGGTGTCACGGGCGCTTTCGATCGCGTCGATGGTCAGGTCGACTGCCTCGTGAACCGGTTCGGTATCGAGATACTCCGGAAGCGTGCGGGCGACCGCCACGTCGACGTCGACGAAGTCGGGGACCAGACCTTCCGGCCAGTAGTCGTGACTGCAGTCGCAGTCGAGCGGCGCACCGCCGCCGGTGGCATTGCGCCAGCGATCCTTCGCGACCTCGGCCAGCACGCATGCGGCATCGCCGTCGACCAGCATCTGCACGTCATGGACGGCAGGGTAGGCCTTGCCGTCCGGATCGATCCGCAGCGGATCATGCACCCGATGCGGCGTGCGGTCCCAGCGGCCGACCGTCAGATCCATGCCGCCCGAGAAGGCGAGACAGTCGTCTATCGTGACGATCTTCTGGTGATGGGCCGCATAGATCGGATGATAGGTGTCGAGCTTGACCTTTATGCGGGCGTGCTCCTGCCACGCCGCCCCGAACAGCATCTCCTTCGTCGAGCCCGGCGTGTGGACGATCGACTCGCTCCAGACGAGGATGTTCACCTCGAGTTCGGGATTGGCTTCGACCTGGGCGCGCAGCAGCTGCCCGAGCGGCGGCGATTCGCGCTCGTCCGCGTCCGGACGCAGCCGGATGCGGCCGTCGAAATCCCAGCCGAGAATGACGATGGAGCGGGTGGCGGTCCGGATCGCCTTCTCCAGGGCCGCGAAATAGTCGGCGCCATCGACGAGAACGGAGGCACGCTTCGCCCTTGCCAGCTTCCAGCAGTTTCGCCCGGGACGCAGGATAGGGCCGCCGCGAGGACGTATGCCGCCGCGGTCGCGCGCAGCCTCCTCCACGACCGACAGCCCACCGGGAATGACGCGCAGACTGGCCTGGTCGGCTCGGGACATGCTGAACCCTCCTGAAAACACTGTCTAAACGCCGCCGATCCACGGCAGTTCCCATTCCCGGTTGGCAGCGACGAACCTTTCGCGCGGCCATTCGTTCTGGGCAGTCGCGTGGCGAACCGGTTCGCGGTGCCACGCCAGAGGAAAAGGAGATTGGACGATGCCAGCGACATCGAAGGCTCAGCAGAAGGCGGCCGGCGCCGCGCTTTCGGCCAAACGCGGGGAGACGAAGAAGAGCGACCTGAAGGGTGCCTCCAAGAGCATGGAGAAGTCGATGTCCGAGAAGGAACTGTCGGACATGGCTTCCACCAGGCGCGAGGGCAAGCCGGAACACAAGTCGGACGCCTGAGCGGCCGGACGACCGGACCACACTCACGAGACGACGAGGACATGCAATGGATACGAGACGGGTCGAACCCTTCCGCGGAAAAGTCAACGTGATGTTCCGGGATGCCATGGTGGCGTCGACGGACGCCGCGCTGAAGGTCAGCGAAGCCGGACGGCGGGACATCTACTTCATCCCGCTTCGGCACATCTATCTCGAGTTTCTGCACGAGCATCCGGACGAAGGCGAGGATGGCAGCCATCGGACGCGGTACTGGCGGGTGAGCGCGGTCGGCGAGGCCGCCGACAGGGCGATGTGGGCGTACGACGCGCCACCCGTGGAACTCGGCGAATTGCGCGGTCATGCGGCCTTCGACCCGGAGATCGTGACCGTGGAGGCCATGGAGACCCCCGATCCCGAGCACAAGGTGCACTGGCCCGCGTGAGGGCCCGACGTCCGGGGTCGACGGCACGCGGCCGCGCCCGCCGTCGCCCGCGGCGACGGCCGCGGTCCGTTACTTCTGATGATGAAGGCGAAGCCAGCGAAGGACCAGGGATTCGTCGTCGTCGAGCCCCTGCAGAGGCTTGCGGCTCCGGCGGCGGATCCGGGCGAGCTCTTCGCCGATTGCGCCCTGCTCCCACGTCTCCATGACCAGGGGATGGATGTAGCAGCGGCGGCACACCGCACGCGTGTTGTGCAGCCGGCCGGCCACCTGATCGACCACCTCGTTGGTGACCCGGGCGAACTCTCGCTTCGTCTGGGGTGGTTCGGTCCCGGCAAACCGCACCGCCGCAGCTGTTGTCGCAGCCCATGTGCGGAAGTGCTTCGAGGTGAACTGCGGACCGGCGGTCTCGCGCAGATAGGCGTTGACGTCGTGCGAATGGACCGGCCGGCGTTCTCCGTCCGCGTCCAGATACTGGAAGAGGTGCTGGCCCGGCAATTCCTCGATGGTGCCGACGATCCGGGCGATGCGGCGATCGGACAGCTTGAGCTTCCACTCCTGGCCGGACTTGCCGATGAAGGAGAAACGGATCTGCTGGCCCTCGATCCTGACGTGCCGATGGCGGAGCGTGGTCAGCCCGAAACTCTCGTTCTGGCGCGTGTAGACGTCGTTGCCGATGCGGATGAGCGTGCGGTCGAGAAGCCAGACGACGGAGGCAAGCACCCTCTCGCGCGGCACGCCGGGTCGGCGCAGGTCATGGTCGATACGGTCGCGGATCTTCGGCAGGACAGAGGCGAAGGCGACCAGCGAGGAGAACTTTGCCTCGTCGCGGCAGGCGGTCCAGCCCGGATGATAGCGATACTGCTTGCGCCCCTTCTGGTCGCGGCCCGTGGCCTGGATGTGGCCATCGGGATCGGGCGAAATCCAAACGTCGGTCCAGGCCGGCGGGATCGCCAGCGTGCGGATGCGCTCGCGGGCCGCGGCATCCTCGAGCTTGCCGCCGCCCGGCTCGAAATAGGCGAATCCCTTTCCGGCGCGACGGCGGCGGATGCCCGGACCGGTGTCGGTGACATAGGCCAGATCGGCGCGCGCCGCCGACGTTTCCGCCGTAGCAGCCATGATGGGTGTCGCCCCGACGCCGCGCAGCTCAGTCGCCTCCGAAGGTGGGTTTGGCGGAAGAGGTGGCGCGGCGAGCGACCTGCGGGTGCCACCATGCGGCCAGGGAGGCTGCAACCATCCGCATCGATACTGCACGCTTCACCACGGCCACTCCCGGTTTGCCGGCGCACGTCTGCCGCGGCCGTTCGATCGTGATCCTCTAAATTCGCGCCGGGGCGGCTTGTTCCCCGGTTCGACACCGGATGCTACGGAATGATCCCGTCGGCAGAAGTCCGCCGCACGGCGCTGCCGAGGGCGGCCGAGGAGCAGATGACGATGGAGGGCCGGGAGTTGACACAGTTTCTGGACCGACCGGCGCAGGAGGTGGCCGCGGCGCTGATCGGCGCGATGCTGACCCATGACGGCGTCGGCGGAATGGTGGTGGAGACCGAAGCCTATGCCGCCGACGATCCGGCCTCGCACAGCTTCTCCGGTCCGACCGCACGCAACGCGGCGATGTTCGGCCCCGCCGGGCATGCATACGTCTATCGCTCCTACGGCATCCACTGGTGCTTCAACGTGGTCTGCGCACCCGGTTCGGCCGTGCTGGTGCGGGCACTCGAGCCGAAGGCCGGGCTCGCTGCGATGGTGCGGCGGCGGGGGCTCGAGGAGGTTCGGTCGCTCTGCTCCGGGCCCGGCAAGCTCTGCCAGGCGCTGGCGATCAGCCAGTCCCAGAACGGCATGCCGATCGGCCATGGGGCATTGCAGCTCGCGCCCGTTTCGCGGCGGCCGGATGTGGTCGCGGGACCGCGGATCGGCATCAGCAAGGCAGTCGACCTGCCCTGGCGGTTCGGCCTGTCCGGCTCGCGCTTCCTGTCGCGGCCTTTTCCGCGCGATCGGTAGCTTCCAAGCCCGACGGCACGCCGGCCGCGAGGTTCAGTCCGGGTCGGCGACGCCGGTGTCCGGACGATCGTCACCGTCTTCCTCTTCCTCGTGCCAGCGGCCCTGCGGGTCCTGATATTCGATATGCTCGTCAGAACCCGCCAGACGATGGCTGGCGGCGGCCTGCTCTGCCGCCGCGTGGGCCTCCCCGCGGGTCGCGAAAGTCTCCGAATAGACGTCGCCGACCCTGTAGGCCCAGGCTTCGTCGTGTTGCACCACTTCGTAGAGGAGGCGAGGCATGGCTGCTTTTCCCGATTTCGGTTCTTCCCGCAACACGGCGGGCATCCGAAAGGTTCCTGCGCGGGACGAGCTTGCGGAACATCGGCCGGCAGCGGACGTTGTGCCCCGGCAAAAAGGAAGGACGCCGTGGCGAGAGCCGTCTGGAAAGGCCACCTGCAGGTTGCCGAGCTGAGTTGCGGCGTGGCGCTCCACGCGGCCGCGTCGACGGCGGAGCGGGTATCGTTCAACATCCTCAACCGCAAGACCGGGAACCGGGTCCAGCGCCAGTATGTCGACGAGGAGACCGGCAAGCCGGTGGAACGCGACGATATCGTGAAGGGCTACGAACTCGCCTCCGGGCAGTACGTCCTCCTGGATCCGGACGAGATCGCGGAGGCAGTGCCGCAGAGCGACAAGACGCTGCGGATCGAGGCCTTTCTGTCCTGCCCGAACATCGAGACGGTGTATCTGGACAAGCCGTATCATGTTGCGCCATCCGATGCCGTGTCGGAGACGGCCTTTGCCGTGATCCGTGAGGGGATGCGGACGAAAAACGTCGCGGCGATCGCCCGAACGGTGCTGTTCCGCCGCGTCCGGACCGTGCTCCTGCGAGCGCAGGGCGCCGGGCTGATCGCGAACACGCTCAATTTCGACTACGAGGTGCGGTCCGCGCGCGACGCCTTTGCCGATGTGCCCGACCTGGCCATCAAGGGCGAAATGCTCGACCTGGCGAAGTACATCATCGAAACGAAGAAGGGAGCGTTCCACCCGTCCGACTACGACGACCGCTACGACGCCGCTCTGGCCGAACTCGTGAAGGCGAAGATGGAAGGCCGTGCGATCAAACCCGCCAAGCCGAAGCCGCAGGCCAAGGTGGTGGACCTGATGGAGGCTCTGCGGCGCAGCGCGGAAGCGGGCAAGGCGACGGGAAAGCAGGCAAAGCCGCGGAAGACGGGGGCGAAACCTTCGTCGGCGAAGGCGCCGCGACGGAAGGCGGGCTGAGATGGCGCTCGACACCTATCGCAGGAAGCGCGACTTCAGGAAGACCGCCGAGCCTGAAGGCACGGCGACACCAGAGGCCGGCGGACGCTCCTTCGTGATCCAGAAGCACGCAGCGCGGCGGCTGCATTACGACTTCCGCATGGAGGTGGACGGCGTGCTGCGCAGCTGGGCGGTGACGCGCGGGCCGAGCCTCCTGCCGGGAGAGAAGCGTCTGGCGGTGCATGTCGAGGATCACCCGCTCGAGTACGGCGATTTCGAAGGAACGATCCCGAAAGGCGAGTATGGTGGCGGCACCGTGATCGTCTGGGATCGCGGCACCTGGGCGCCGATCGGCGACGCGGAGAAGGGCTACAGGAAAGGACACCTCGATTTCGAGCTGAAGGGCGAAAAGCTCGGCGGCCGCTGGCATCTGGTGCGCATGGCCGGCAAGCCGCGCGAGAAGCGCGAGAACTGGCTTCTGATCAAGGGCGACGACGAATTCGCCCGGGGTGCCGATGACCCCGACATCCTGGAGGAACGGCCGGAATCGCTAAAGACCGGACGCGTCATCGCGGACGTGGAGGACGAGACGCCGGGATGGTCGTCGAAGACCGGGAAGATCGACAGGACCTCCGAAGAGGCGTCATCGGCCCCCGCGCCCACCGCGGCCCGGAGCGGCAAGACGAAGACTGCGCAGCGGCAAAAGAACGCGCGGCAGGACGATGCCGTGGCGGACCCATCCGGCGAGAAGGCGGTGAAGGGCAGTCGCAAGGCAGCGATGCCGGACTTCATCGAGCCGCAACTGGCGACCCTGCGCGCCGAGGCTCCCTCGGGAGACCGGTGGATCCACGAGATCAAATTCGACGGTTACCGCCTGCAGGCGCATGTCTCGGACGGTCATGTCAGACTCCTGACCCGGAGCGGCCTCGACTGGTCCGACCGGTTCGGCACCGCGATCGCCAGGGCGCTTGCAGCGCTGCCGCTGACGGAAGCGGTGATCGACGGCGAACTGGTCGTCGAGGGTGGTGGCGGCGCCTCCGATTTCTCCGCGCTGCAGGCCGATCTGTCCGAGGGGCGGACCGATCGCTTCGTGTACTACGCCTTCGACCTGATGCATCTCGACGGGCGCGACCTGACAGGGGCGGCGCTGACCGAACGCAAGGCGGTGCTCGGCCGGATGCTTGCGGGTGCGCCGTCGGTGCTGCGATTCAGCGACCACTTCGACGAGGACGGCGAGATGATCCTCCGGCATGCCTGCCGGCTCAGCCTCGAAGGCGTCATCTCCAAGCTTCGCGACGGCAAGTACAGGCCGGGACGCGGACGGGACTGGATCAAGTCGAAATGTTCGGAGCGGCAGGAATTCGTCATTGCCGGCTACGTGCCGTCGACCACGTCGGACAAGGCGATCGGGTCGCTGGTTCTCGGTCATCACGACGGCGGCAGCTTCGTTCACGCGGGCCGGGTCGGCACCGGTTTCTCGAGACGCATGGCGCAGGATCTCTACGCACGGCTGAAGCCGCTGGCACGGGAGGACTCACCATTCGATGCTGCGCTGTCGGCCGAAGCCCGCCGCGGCGTCCGCTTCGTCGAGCCGACGCTGGTGGCCGAGGTGGAGTTCCGCGCCTGGACGGGCGACGGGGTGCTGCGCCATGCCTCGTTTCGCGGACTGCGGGAGGACAAGTCCGCGGAGGCCGTCATACGGGAGGATGCAGGCCCCGCGAAGAGCAGCACCAAGCTGCCGCACTGGACGGTCAAGCTCACCCACCCCGACCGGATCTACTGGAAGGACGTCGGCGTGACCAAGCAGGGGCTCGCGGCCTACTACAGCGAGGCCTGGCGGTTCATGGCGCCGCATGTCGTGCACCGTCCCCTGGCGCTGCTGCGCTGTCCCGGAGGCGTCGGCGGACAGTGCTTCTTCCAGAAGCACGCGTGGAAAGGGATGAATGCCAAGATCCTCACGCTGCATGATCCGCAGGACGAGCCCGGCGAGGCAATCGTGGGCATCGACGGGTTCGACGGGCTGATCGGCCTCGTCCAGGGCGGCGTGCTGGAAATCCATCCATGGCAGGCGTCGCTCGACGATCTGGAGAAGCCCGACCAGATCGTCATGGACCTCGACCCCGGCGAGGGCGTGACGTGGGAGGCGATGATGGCCGCGGCACGCGAGGTGCGCGAGCGGCTGGAGGCGGAAGGTCTGGCCTGCTTCCTGAAGACCTCCGGCGGCAAGGGATTGCACGTCGTCAGCCCGCTGGAGCCGATGGCGGGCTGGGACGAAGTGAAAGGCTTCGCCAAACGGGTCGCCGACGAAATGTCGGCAGACAGCCCGGAGCGCTTCGTCGCGACGGTGTCGAAGGCGAAGCGGAAGGGCAAGATTCTCGTGGACTATCTGCGCAACGGACGCGGGGCGACCGCAGTGGCCCCCTATTCGACGCGCGCGCGCGACGGAGCTGCGGTCTCGATGCCGATCGAATGGGACGAACTGGGCCCCGAAATCGGTCCCGCCGGCTTCACGGTCATGAACGCCGCCGCGCGGCTCGCCAATCTTCCCGCCGATCCATGGGCCGATTTCGGAAAGGCGCGTACGCCGATCGGGACGAGTACAAAGCCGGCTAACAAGACACGGAAACGGAAGACATCCGCAGCCTGACCAGCCGGGATGCCGTCCTCATGGCCTGGAGCGGACGCTTCCGGACGACGCACGGCGGGTCGTCACTTTTTTTTCGGCCCTTTCTTCTCCTGCTCCACGCTGCGGCGGAGCGCGTCCATGATCGAGACGACGTTGCCCTGGGTTTCGGGCGCCGGTTCAGGCGCAGCCTTGGCCTTGGCCGGCTTGCGCTTCTTTCGCTTGGTCTCGATGAGCTCGAGCAGCCTGCCCTGCACCGGGTCCTCCACCATCGAGGGGTCCCAGTCCTTGGTGCGCTCGTCGATCAGCGTCTTGACCAGCCGCATCAGACGGGCTTCGGGCTTGTCCTGAGCGGGCCGGGCAACCTCGGCCTCGCGCACCTCGTCTCCGAAACGCAGGGTCCAAGCGAGGATGCCCTTGCCGCAGGCCTCCAGCATCACCGCGCGCTCCCGCCTGAAGAGAACGACGCGGGAGATGCCGACCATGCCCGTCGTGCGCATGGCATCCCGGATCACTGCGAAGGCTTCCTCGCCCACCTTGTCGTCCGGCGCCAGGAAGTAGGGCTTGTCGTGCCAGATCCAGCCGATCGTGTCGCGCGGGACGAAGGTGTCGATGTCGATCGTATGGGTGCTTTCGAGCGCGATCGAGTCCAGTTCCTCATCCTCGATGACGACGTAGTCACCGTCGCCCTTCGGGAAGCCGTGAACCCGGTCTTCGTCGCGGACGATCTTTCCCGTTTCGGAATCGACATAGCGGTTTCGCACCCGGTTGCCCGTGGCACGGTTGAGGGAGTGGAAACTGACCTTCTCGCTTTCGCTGGTTGCAGGGGTCATCTGCACGGGGCACGTGACCAGCGACAGCTTCAGATAGCCCTTCCAGAAGCTGCGCGGCGCCATGTTCCAACCCCGGTTCAATCCGTCGTGAACGCCGAAGCAGCGGGAGCGTTCCGCAACGGCGTGGCATGACCGCGGCGACGCGCCACCCTCCCTGGCGTGATGCCAGCACCCTGGATGCGCATTGCCCGGGAATTCCAGCCGCGTCGCCTCCGCGTCTCCTTCTCCGTCCGGGCGCCGACCGCGACCGCCGGCCGCCGTCGCGAGAGCAGGAAGCAGCCGCTTCGCCCGTCTGCCGGGGGTCGCCCAGCGCCGGCGACCGACCGTTCGCATGGCACCATACCGCCCCTGCGTCACTTTCGCCGATTGATCGATTGTCTAGCCTGCATAATTTTCAGGAAATTCTGAAACTTCAGGAAATACCGATGAACCTGCCTCCCCTGTGCGAAGCCTTCGTCCTGCATTTCGGCGAAATGGGAAGCCGCTGGGGCATCAACCGGACGGTCGGCCAGATCTATGCCGTTCTCTTCATCGCGGACAGACCGCTGTGCGCCGACGACATCGTCGAGCGCCTGGAGATCTCCCGCTCCAACGTCTCCATGGGGCTGAAGGAACTGCAGAGCTGGAACCTGCTCCAGCACCGCTCGATGCCCGGCGACCGCCGCGACTTCTTCGTCACCCCGGCCGACATCTACGCCATCGTCCGGACGCTGGTCGACGAACGCAAGAAGCGCGAGATAGACCCGACGCTGTCGGTGCTGCGCGAACTGCTGATGCGCAAGCCCGACAGCGAGCCCGAGCGGCACGCGCAGGACCGGATGCGCGACATGCACGAGCTGATCGAACTCCTGACCAGCTGGTACGGCGACGTCCAGAAACTCGAGACGGAGCGACTGATCCAGCTCCTCAGCCTCGGCGCCAAGGTCGTGAAGGTTCTCGAGATGAAGGACCGGCTGCTCGCACTTCCCGGCGGAAAATCCCGATCCGTCACCGGCAAGAGCAAGGAGTAGCCTCGATGGATCCGATCGTCCTCGCCCGCATCCAGTTCGCGGCGAACATCTCCTTCCACATCCTGTTCCCGACGATCACCATCGCGCTCGGCTGGGTGCTCCTGTTCTTCAAGCTGCGGTTCAACGCCACCGGCGAGGCCAGGTGGATGGAGGCTTACCGCTTCTTCGTGAAGATCTTCGCGCTCACTTTCGCACTCGGTGTCGTGTCCGGCATCACCATGAGCTTCCAGTTCGGCACCAACTGGCCCGGCTTCATGAATCATGTCGGCAACATCGCGGGGCCGTTGCTCGCCTATGAAGTTCTCACCGCCTTCTTCCTGGAAGCGACCTTCCTCGGCATCATGCTGTTCGGCTTCAATAAGGTGCCGAACTGGATCCATACCGGTGCGACGGTTCTCGTCGCACTGGGCACGACGATGTCGGCCTTCTGGATCCTGGTGCTGAATTCGTGGATGCACACGCCGGCGGGCTTCGAGATGCGCGACGGCGTCGCACACGCCACCGACTGGATGGCGATCGTCTTCAACCCGTCGATGCCCTACCGCCTGGCGCACATGCTGATCGCGTCCGGCCTGACCTGTGCCTTCCTCATCGCGGGCCTCGCCGCCTGGCGATGGCTGCGCGACGATCGCGGGCCGGACGTCCTGACGGCGATGCGCACCGGCGTCTACCTCGCCGCCACGCTCATCCCGATCCAGATCCTCGTCGGCGATCTGCACGGCCTGAACACGCTCGAGCATCAGCCTGCCAAGGTGGCCGCCATGGAAGGAAACTGGGAAACGCGCGGCAACGTGCCGCTCGTGCTCTTCGCGGTCCCGAACGAGGCCGAACGGCGGAACGATTTCGAGATCGCCGTGCCGAACGGTGCCAGCCTGATCCTCAAGCACGATCCCGCGGGGGTGGTTCCGGGCCTCGACGCGTTCGAGGGCAGACACCCGCCGGTCGCGCCCGTGTTCTACGCCTTCCGCATCATGGTCGGGATGGGCGTGCTGATGCTGCTCGTATCCTGGGCCGCCGCATGGGCTCTCAAGCGGCAGGGCGACATCACGAGGCCGCTGGCGCTGGCGCTGGTCGGAATGACCTTTTCCGGGTGGGTTGCGACGCTGGCAGGCTGGTACGTCACCGAAATCGGTCGCCAGCCCTGGCTCGTCACCGGCGTGCTGACGACGGCGCAGGCAGCGTCCGACGTGCCGGCGGCCATGATCGGGACCACCCTCGTTCTCTATCTGGCCACCTATGCGGCCCTGATCGTCGCCTATGTCGGCGTGATCTATCATCTCGCCGGCAAAGGGCGGGCGGGGTTCGCTCCTGAAGACCCGGGCGCGTCATCGGTTCTTCCGATGGGCTCGGTCACCCGGGAGGCATGACATGTCCGACATACTGCTGAACGGCTCGATCCTGCCATACACCTTCGCCGCGCTCATGGGGATCGCCATCCTCGCCTACGTCATCCTCGACGGATACGACCTCGGCATCGGCATGCTCATGGCGGACGCCGACCGGGCCGAGCGAGACCGCATGATCGCAACGATCGGTCCATTCTGGGACGCCAACGAAACGTGGCTCGTGCTCGGCATCGGACTTCTGCTCGTCGCCTTCCCGATGGCGCACGGCATGGTGCTTTCCGCGCTCTACCTTCCCGTCGCCATGATGCTGCTCGGTCTCACCATGCGGGGCGTCGCCTTCGAGTTCCGCGTCAAGGCGCCGGTTCCCCACCAGGCATGGTGGGACCGAACCTTCGTGGCCGGCTCGACGCTCGCGGCGCTGATGCAGGGCTACATGCTGGGGAAGTACGTCATGGGTTTCGGCGGCGGCTGGGAATCGGAAGCGTTCGCAGTTCTATCGGCAGGAGGTCTGGCAAGTGCTTACATGTTCGTCGGCGCGACATGGCTCATCGCCAAGACCGATGGGGCGCTGCAGGCCCTGGCCGTCGGCTGGGCGCGGATCACGCTCGTCCTGACCGTGGCGGGAATGGTCGTCGTCTCTGTCGCGACGCCACTGGTTTCGGCCCGCATCTTCGAACGCTGGTTCTCCTTCCCCAATCTGATCATGCTGGCACCGATCCCGTTGATGACCGCAGCCCTGTTCATTGCGCTGCGCGTGTTCCTGGCACGCATGCCGCGCAAGGACCACAGCCTCGACCTGGTGCCGTTCCTCGGCGCCACCAGCCTGTTCGTTCTCGGCTTCTGCGGCCTCGCCTACTCGTTCTATCCATATGTCGTGCCCGAACGGCTGACGATCGCAGAGGCGGCAGCGGCACCGGAAAGTCTTCTGATCATCCTCTTCGGAGCTGTCTTCGTGCTGCCGTTTATCGTCGCCTACACCGCCTTCAGCTATTTCGTGTTCCGCGGCAAGGCGACCGAACTGCGCTACTACTGACCGGGCGAGAGGGCGCGGGACGAACCTTCCCGTCGCCGAGTCCGGGCAGGAAGTGGCCACCGCCGCCCTTCGCGACGCCCTGAACCCGGTCTTCGTCGCGCACCATTTTTCCGGTCCCGGAATCGACATAGGGGTCTCTCACCCGGTTGCCCGCGGCACGGTTGAGGGAGTGGAAACTGATCTTCTCGCTTTCGCTGGTTGCAGGGGTGATCTGGACGGGGCACGTGACAAGCGACAGCTCCAGATAGCGCTTCCTGGCGCTGCGCGGCGCCATGTCGGTTCATTCACCGGTCTTCGTTCCAAACCGCGAGGAACGTCGCGGCGGCACGAGCGTTCCGGGAGCAGGCGGAAGTCCAGAAGGCGGTCGTCTTCTCCGATGCGGGGTTGCGTGGCCACGGGCCGGGCGGGCGCGCGCGGTCGCACCTCGAATGGGTCCGATGCCGGGACAGGTGTTCATGTGGGAATGGCTCAAAGACAATCACGGGGTGGTCAGCGCCCTTTCCGGCATCCTGACACTGGTCATCTGGACGCTCTACTTCCATCTGCTCTACAGCAATTACCGGCGGCTGCGCCGCCCCCGCATTCTCATCAATCGCGGCGCGGGCCACACGGTCGAGGCCCGGTGCATCGTCGCCAACATGAGCGCGGAGGCGATCTACATCGAGGCGGTACTGATTTCGTTAGGCGGCGGCAACGACGAGGACGAACCGATGGTCTGTTCGCTGAGCGAACTCGACACCGCGCGCGCCAAGGACGATGAAGACCCTCGCCGCGGCTGGCTGCAGGGTCCCCTTCAGAGCGGAGAGCTGATCGACATCGGGACCTACCAGGACCTGATCGACAAGGCAGCCGGCGGGCCGGGCGACGGAGAGGCGAGTCATTCCCCCCAGAGGGACCGCTCCCAGCTGACGATCACCATCGCTGCCACCTACCTGTCGCAAGACGGTCTCGTGGCCGCAGAGCGCGAATTCGAACTCGACCGTGCGGTGACCCCCACCCGATTGAGACCCCGCGCCACGTATGCCCGCCAGATCCGCTCGGCGAGCGCACGCCGCTCCATCGAGCGCCTCATGATGAGGCGCAACCTGCAGCAGCGCTCCTGCAACGGAGAAAAAGGACGTCTTTCGCGTTGACCGCGAGCGACAGGCTGGAACTTACCCGCGATGGACGCATTGAGAGACTGGGGCTCGGGGGGAGCATCAATACATGTATCAGTCGAGCCATGAAGCGAACCGCGCATGGCTCACGAGGGTGGAGCGCAATGTCACCGGACAACGAGATCGTCAGTCTGATCCCCGCCCTGCGCGCCTTTGCCCGAACCTTCTACCGCGATCCCAGCGATGCGGACGACCTCGTGCAGGAAACGCTCACGAAGGCATTGGCCAAAATTCACCAGTTCGCGGAAGGCACGAGCATGAAGTCGTGGCTGTTCACGATCATGCGCAACACATTCTACACGCGGATCCGACTCGCGAACCGGGAGGCTCCCGGTGCCGCCGACGATGCCGCCGCCAGACCCGCCATCGACGCCACGCAGGAATGGTCGGCGCGGCGACATGAAATCGCGATGGCGCTGTCGCGTCTGTCGGACCAGCAGCGAGAGGTGCTGGTGCTCATCGGCGTGCTCGGCATGAGCTATGACGAGGCAGCCGACATCTGCGGCTGCGCGATGGGTACCATCAAGAGCAGGCTGAACCGCGCGCGCCTGCGCCTTCTCGAAGAGCTCGGGGAAACATCCAGCCGCTCGACGGTGGAGCGCGCACAGGTGCATCCCGTGGCATCCATGTTCTCTTCCGGGAAGATGGGCTGAAGGCGGAGCCGCGAGAGCGGGCGCCGCTTCCGGCGCCACGTCGCCGCTCCCTCGAAGGCGCCGGGGCGCGCCGCTCGAAGCGACTGCCCCTCCAGGTCATCGCCGCCGGGAAGCACGCGGCGAAGGCGCTGCCTTCGACCGCGTCTTCATGGGTCAGCGTGCGATGAGCTGGTGGAAGCTCTCGCGCAGGCCTGCGATCTCCCGCGACACGACGAGACCGAGCTGGCGCTCGTCGAAAAGCCCAAACCACTCCTCCCATTCGACGATCTCCGGCCGACCGAGGTCCGTCGGCCGGTCTGCACCCTGGTCCTGATCCTCGTAGGACTGCTGGTCGAAGACGATCATCAGCACGGGGTCGTTGTTGCCGATCGACGGCGCCGCCGGACGGATCGCCGGCGAGCCCATGCGTGCGGCCGCCCATTCGCGGATCTCCTGGTGATCGGTCAGTACCCTTGTCTCGGCCATCGTCTACTCCTTCCGAACCTTCCGCGCGCGGATCGCGCGGCTTCAAACTTTCTTCTTGCGTGGAGCGGCGGATTTGCCGGCGCTCCGGGCTGCCCGTTTCGCAGTGCCGTCGGTACCACCGCCGGCGGCAGGCTCCGCCGCCGGCGCCTTGCGGCGTGCACGGGACGGAGCCGCGGCGTCCTCCGGTGCGGTGACCGGCTGCTCGTCGGCGAGTTCACGTTCGGCGCGTGCCCAGTGCTCCGCCTCCCGGCCTTCGGGCCGCCCTTCGGCTTCCCAGATGCGGTAGGCGCGCTGTCGCAGTTGCTCGTCTCGATGCGTGTTCATCGGTGCAGATCCCTTCCTAACGTCCGGTTCGACGACGCCCTGTTGAGAACCGGCAGGCGACGGGGATGTCGGCGTCTGGCCGTCCGGCAGCACAGACTACCATCGTACCGGGCGTCGTTCCATCTTCAGGCGAACCCCACGGCGATCGCGAACGGCGGCAGTTCGACCGCATCGACGAGCGTCACCACCGTTTCGACGGGATCGGCATGGAGCAGCGGCACGTCCAGTGCCGGCGCACGGCGCGGTCCGTTCGACAGATTGACCCGCATCTGAAGCTGCGCCTTCCCGAGCGTCCAGTCGACGGCCACGAGACCATCGGCTGCTGCCCGGATGATTCCGCTGTTGCCGGAGGCAGAGGCGAGAGCGGGCACGATCGCTTCCCGGCGAAGCGCGAGGAGACGCCTCACAAGATCGAACCGCAGCCGCCCGCTGCCGAGGCCAGGCTTCGTCCAATCGAGTTTGGAGGCCGCAAAGGTCGCCGGGTCGTTCGGATCGGGTATCTTCCGGGTGCCGTCGCCGAACGCGGCGAAGCGCGCGAATTCCCGCCGCCGCCCCTCCGTCACGGCTTTCGCCAGCTCGCCATGGAAATCGGTGAAGAAGAGGAACGGGCGATCCTCGGCGAATTCCTCGCCCATGAACAGCAGCGGGATATGCGGAGACAGCAGCAGCACAGAGGTGAGCACGCGCAACATGTCGGGAGAGGCAAGGGCAGGCAACCGCTCGCCGAACGCGCGATTGCCGACCTGGTCGTGGTTCTGGAGGAAATCCACGAAGGCCGTCGGGGGCAGATGTGCGCTCGGTTCTCCGCGCGGTCGTTCCCATTGCGGCGAGACTTCGCCCTGATAGGCGAACCCCTCCGCCAGCGCACGGGCGAGCTTCCCGGTCGGGTCATCCTTGAAGTCGGCAAAGTAACCGTCGGTCTCGCCGGTGGCGATGACGTGCGCGATGGAGTGGAAGTCGTCGTTCCATTCGGCGGTGTAGGCGGTGACGGTGCCGTCCCCGCCGCGCTCGTGCAGGACGGTGACGTTGCGGTTGTCCTCCGTCGTCAAGTGGACATGCCGGTCAGGAAATCGCGCCCGCACCCGTTGCCCGATCTCCGCGAGGAGATCATCGGCGACATGGTCGATTGCGTCGAGCCGAAGGCCGTCCAGCCTGTACTCTTCGAGCCAGCAGAGCGCGTTCTCGGTGAAGAAGCGCCGGACGGGCTCGGCATCGAAAGCGATGGCGGCGCCCCAGGGCGTATGGTCCTGCGGGCGGAAGAAGTCGGGCGCATAGAGCGAGATGTAGTTCCCGTCGGGACCGAAGTGGTTGTAGACGACGTCGAGGAGCACCATCAGGCCGCGCTGGTGGGCGGCATCGACGAAACGCTTCAGACCATCGGGCCCGCCATAGGCGCTGTGGGGAGCATAGGGCAGGACGCCGTCGTACCCCCAGCCGCGATTGCCGGAGAACTGTGCGACAGGCATGACTTCCACGGCCGTGACGCCGAGTGCCACCAGATGGTCGAGCTTGCCGATGGCTGCCGCGAACGTGCCCTCTTCGGTGAAGGTGCCGACATGCAGTTCGTAGATGACGGCCTCTTCCCAGGGACGGCCGGTCCAGTCGCGCGCCGTCCAGTCGTGAGCGGCCGGGTCGACGACGAGCGACGGCCCGTGCACGTCGCCGGCCTGTGCGCGCGAGGCCGGATCGGGAACGGCCCTGCCATCAGGCAACACGAAGAGGTACTCCGCGCCCGGCGAC